>DATBZM010000234.1:0-7385 GCA_036513175.1 Xanthobacteraceae bacterium
GAGATCGTTCGGATCGGTGATCGGCCCCTCGCCGTGGATGCCGAACCCGCGCGCCACCGTGGCGTAGTCGATGTTCGGGTCCTTGAGCGTCGTGCCGATGTCGGTCTTCTCGACGCCGCGGTTGAGCCGGTTCGCCATCGCCTGGAGGTACATGTATTCCTGGTGATAGGCCCGGTTGTTGTGGATGATGTAGAGGATCGGGATGTTGTGGTGGGCCGCCGTCCACAGCACCCCCGGATTCATCATGAAGTCGCCGTCGCCGTTGAAGGTCAGCGTCAGTCGTCCATGGCGCTTGTTGGCGAGCGCCGCGCCGAGCGAGGCCGGCGCGTTGTAGCCGACGCCGGCGCCGCCGGAGCCGCCGTTCCAGCGATACGACTTGTCGAAATTCCACAGCTTGTGCGGCCAGGTGTTGCGGATCGTGTTGCCGACCAGCGACCAGTCGTCGTCCTTGATCTGCGCGTAGACCTCCGCGCACATGCGCGCCGTGGTGATCGGGCTCGCGTCCCAGCCGAGCGTCGCGTCCGCTTTCCCGCGCTCGACCGCCTGCGCATGCGCGTCGGCGAGCTTCTTGCCGCGCGCCGCGAAGGCGGATTTGCGCCCGTCGTCGGCGAGGCGCTTCACCGCCTCGGTGAGCGCCGGCAGCGAGGCCTGGGCGTCGCCCGCGATGTCGAGGTCGATGTCCTGATAGCGGCCGAAATCCTGGTAGTTCGACTTGAGATAGAGGTCGCGCACGCCGAGCGTGATGGTCTTGGCGGTCGGCTTGATGGCCGCGTGCGACGTGCGCACGATCTGGTCGCGGAAGTTGTTGAGCGTGCCCCAGAGGTCGTTCACCTCCATCGCGATGATCACGTCGGCCTGGCCGAGGACGACGCTGCGCCGGAAGGTCTGGTTGAGCGGATGGCGCGACGGGAAGTTCATGCGTCCCTGCAGGTCGAGCACCGCGCATTGCAGCGTCTCGGCGAGCTCGACGAGGTGGGCCATGCCGTCCGGCGTGCGGGCGACGCGGTCGCAGATGATCAGCGGATTCTGCGCCGCGACAAGCAGTTTTGCGGCTTCCGCCAGCGCGGCATCGTCGCCCTGCGGCGGCACGACCCGGGCGAGCCTGGGGATGCGCAGGCCTTCCGGATCGGGGATCGGGTTCTCCTGCAGCTCGGCGTCGAGCGAGAGCATGACCGGGCCCATCGGCGGGGTGGTCGCGATCTTGTAGGCGCGTACCGTCGACTCGGCGAAGTGCTGCAGGGTCGTGGGCTGGTCGTCCCATTTGGTGAAGTCGCGCGTGATCGCCGCGATGTCGACGCCCGAGTGCACCCATTCGGCACCGGGGGCGCGCTTGTTCGCCTCCATGATGTTGCCGCCGAACACCATGATCGGCACGCGGTCGCACCACGCGTTGTACATCGCCATGGTGGCGTGCTGCAGCCCGACGACGCCGTGGCACGCCATGGCGATCGGGCGGCCCTCCATCTTGGCGTAGCCCTGACCCATGTGCACCGCGATCTCCTCGTGCGCGCAGGTGATGATCTCGGGCTTGGTGTTGTTGCCGTGGTTGAGCACCGCCTCGTGCAGGCCGCGGAAGCTCGACGCGCAGTTGATCGCGAGATAATCGATGTCGAGGGTCTTGAGCACGTCGACCATGAAGTCGCCGCCGCTCGTGCTCTGATTGACCGGATCGGTGCCCGGCGCCTGGGTCTCGACCGCGACCTGCCGCGGCCCGGGCGGCAGCGCCTTCAAATTGGCGCGCGGCGCGGTACCCTGCGCCCGTGCCGCCACCGGGGCCGCGATGGTCGCTGCGCCGACGAGCGTCGCGCTCTTGAGGAAATTGCGGCGGTTGGCGTCGGGGCTCTGGCGGCGTTTCGACATCGTTTTCCTCCAAGTTTCTCGTTGGACGCGCCGAATGTTACGCATGGCGCGACGCATTATTGCGACACTCGCGCCCGCGCGCTGGCCCGTCAAGGAGGGGAGGGCGGTCGCGCAGAGGACCGTTGATTTTTTGCAGGGCTTGTCCGATCGGGTGGAATCGTCAGGCCGCGAACCGGAGGGTGATATCCTCGAGCGGAATACCGCGCACGCGCGTCGTCCACGTTTGCCCCGCCGTGACCGGCATCGCCAGGGTCAACGTCCCGGTCGAAATGATTTCGCCTGCACGCAATGGCTGATTATACGGATCGTCGGCGAGCAGCTCGACAAGGTGGCGCAAGGCGAGAAGCGGGCTGTCGAGCACGAGCGCACCGCCACCGGTCTGGCTCAGCTTGCCGTCGCAATGGAGCTCGATGCCAAAGCCGGCGAGCTCACGTTGCCAGGCTTCCTTGCGCGGCGCGATCGCGTGCCGCTTCCCGACCAGGAGAGCGCCGTGCAGCGCGTTCGCCGCGACCGTGTCGGCGGCCGCGAACTTCCAGCCGGGAAAGATCGATTGCACCATCTCGTAGCCGAGCGCGATCCAATCGATGCAATCGAGCAGGTCGGGCTCGTTCATCCGCGCAAAAGGCGCCTTGCCGAGACCGAACATGATTTCCGGCTCGATGCGCGGCTCCGCGAAGTCCCGCACGCGTTGAACCGGCGTTGTCTCGAGCTGGTATGTCGACCGGTCGGTGCAATAGCCCCAGATCGGCGCCTCAACGCCGTATACGTTCCACATCTGGCGGTTGGTGAAGCCGATCTTGCGGCCGGTGATTTTTTCGCCGCGGGCCTCGAAGGCCGCGCGCAGCAGAGGCGGCAGCCGATAAGCATCATCGAGGGTCAGCCCGCCGGGCGAATGCGAGAAGGCAGGAATCTGACGGCGGCTTGCCAGCGCGGAGAGGACGTCCGCCGCGATGGCATGCAGATCGGGCGCATGGGTTGGTGCCGGCATGAGCGCAAGCCTATCGGAACGCATCAAAGGTACAAGACGAACCGCTTTCGCACCGGCATCTCGACCCGAAATGGGATAGACTGTCGCTCACCCTGGAACCCCTCGGCTTACCGAGGCGTTTTGCTTGCAGGCCTGCGGGTTTCGGTCAACGGATCAGACGACGGATGAGCCTGCGCGCCTACCACGCCAAACGCAAATTCTCCGCGACGCCCGAGCCGCGCGGCCGGGCGGGCCGCCGCAAGGGCAATCGTTTCGTCATCCAGAAGCACGCGGCGCGCCGGCTGCACTATGACCTGCGGCTCGAGCTCGACGGCGTGATGAAGAGCTGGGCGGTGACGCGCGGCCCGAGCCTCGTGCCGGGCGAGAAGCGCCTCGCGGTGGCTGTCGAGGACCATCCGGTCGAGTACAACACCTTCGAAGGCACGATCCCGCAGGGCCAATACGGCGGCGGCACCGTGCTGATCTGGGACCGCGGCACGTGGATGCCCGAAGGCGATCCGCACGAGGGCCTCAAGAAGGGCCGCCTCGATTTCACGCTCGACGGCGACAAGCTGCATGGCGCTTGGCATCTGGTGCGCATGCGCGGCCGGCCGGGCGAGAAGCGCGAGAACTGGCTGCTCATCAAGGCACGCGACGACGCCGCGCGCGGCGAACGCGATCCCGACATTCTGGAGGCCGAGCCGGATTCGGTTGCAACGGGCCGCTCCATCGACGAGATCGCGCAAGCAAAGCGCGGTCGCGTGTGGCAGTCGAACCGCAACGGGAACGGCAAGGCGCAGGCCGCGAAGCCGAAGGCGGCCCCGCGCGGTGCGACGCGCGCGGGCGCGAAAAAGGAAACGAGAACGGAAAGAAAGCCGAAACGAGCGCGCCGGGGCAAGGATCCCGACGGCGGCGAGCCGCTGCCCGATTTCATTGCGCCGTCGCTCGCGACCTTGAGCGCGCAGGCGCCGAGCGGCGCCGGCTGGGTGCATGAGATCAAGTTCGACGGCTATCGTATCGAAGCGCGGCTCGACCGCGGCAAGGTGCGCCTGCTCACCCGCAAAGGCCTCGATTGGACCGACAAGTTTCCCAACATCGCGCAGGCGGTGGCGAAGCTCGACGCGACGACCGCGCTGATCGACGGCGAGGTCGTGGTGGAGGACGTGAACGGCGTGTCGAGCTTTTCCGCCCTGCAGGCGGCGCTCAAGGCGCACGAGCACGATCGTTTCGTCTACGACGCCTTCGACCTCATGCATCTCGACGGCCGCGATCTCACCGGCGCGCCGCTGATCGAGCGCAAGGCGGCGCTCGAACGCCTCGTCGGCCACGCGGCCAAGAAGGGTCCCATCCGCTACAGCGAGCATCTCGGCGAGGACGGCGCCCTCGTGCACAAGCGCGCGTGCGAGATGTCGCTCGAGGGTATCGTATCGAAGCGCGCCGATGCGCCCTATCGCTCGGGCCGCAGCGACAGTTTCATCAAGACCAAATGCGCCAACGCCCAGGAATTCGTGGTCGGCGGCTTCGTGCCCTCGAGCGCGCATCCGCGCGCGATCGGCGCGCTCGCGGTCGGCTACCATGAGGGCGGCCGCTTCGTCTATGCGGGCCGCATGGGCACCGGCTACACTCAGGCGGTCGCGCGCGACCTGTGGAAGCGGCTGCAGCCGCTGGAGATTGCAAAACCGCCGTTCGACAAGATGCCGGCGACCGAACGGCGGCGCGATACCCATTGGGTACGGCCGGAGCTTGTGATCGAATCCGAATTCCGCGGTTGGACAGCGGATCGCCTGCTGCGCCAGGCCGCGTTCAAGGGCGTGCGGGAGGACAAGCCCGCCGCCGAGGTGGTCCGGGAGATGCCCGTGGACAAGTCGTTGGACAAGTCGTCGGCCAAATCAGCCAAACGCCGGTCGCCGGCGAAGGCCGCCGCGCACGCGGCGCCAAGCGCGAGCAAGCGCTCGTCGCCCGCGCGCCGCGCCGCCGGCGCGGCAGCGAGCGCCAAGCCGCAGCGCGAGGGCAAGGTGCGCCTGACCCATCCGGATCGCGTCTACTGGGTCGACGTCGGCGTCACCAAGCAGGATCTCGCCGACTACTATCGGGCGGTGTGGGACTGGATGGCGCCGCACGTCGTCGGCCGGCCGCTCGCGCTGGTGCGCTGCCCGGAAGGCACCAAGGGACAATGCTTCTTCCAGAAGCATGCCTCGGCCGGATTGACCGAGCAGAACCTGCACACTGTCGTCGACAGCAACAAGCGCCAGATCATTGCGGTCGAGGATCTCGACGGCCTGCTCTCGCTGGTGCAGGCCGGCGTGCTCGAGGTGCACGTGCGCGGCTCGCTGATTGACACCCTCGATCACTGCGATCGCATCGTCTTCGATCTCGACCCGGGCGAGGGCCTCGGCTGGCCCGACATCGTCGCGGCCGCCCGCGACGTGCACGACCGCCTCGCCGCGATCGATCTGCAAAGCTTCGTCAAGCTGTCCGGCGGCAAGGGCGTGCACGTGGTGCTGCCGATCGCGCCGACGGACTGGGACGAGACCAAGACCTTCGTGCAGGCCTTCGCGCAGGCGATGGCGGCGGACCATCCCGACCGCTACGTCGCCAAGATGACGAAATCGATCCGCAAGGGCAAAATTTTCGTCGATTATCTGCGCAATTCGCTCGAGCAGACCTCGGTCGCGGCCTATTCGACCCGCGCGCGTGCCGGCGCGCCGGTCTCGGTCCCGGTCAGCTGGCGGGAGCTCGGCCGCACGACGTCGGCCAATCAGTACACGGTGCTGAACGTGATGAAGCGGCTTTCCGGCCTCGAGCAGGATCCGTGGGCCGACATTGGCCGGGTGCGGCAGAAGCTGCCGGACCTGCCCACGCTGCTCAAACGAGCCTGAAGGAAGGCAAGATCCGGCGTGCTCCGGCGTGCGCCGGGGAACCGGTGCGGCAGCCTGGGTGTTGGCCGCGAGGCACGGGGAATGATCGCTTTCACGACATTGAGCATACGGGCGCGCCGGTGCGCCGGCCTTGGCCTTTTCGTCACCGCGCTGGTGTTGCTGGGATGCGGTCCCGCATTCGCGGCCGACGGCGCCAAGGGCTCCGAGTCGCTCTTCCTCGCCGAGCTCGTGGTCCTGATGGCGGCGGGGCGGCTGCTCGGCGAGGTCATGGCGCGGTTCGGCCAGCCCGCCATCATGGGGCAGCTTCTCGCCGGCGTGATCCTCGGCCCGTCCGTCCTCGGCGCGCTCTGGCCGCACGGGCAGCACGCGCTCTTTCCCGATGCGCCGGCGCAGAAGAGCATGCTCGATGGCATCTCGCAGTTCGGCATTCTGCTGCTGCTCCTGCTCACCGGCATGGAGACCGATCTCAAGCTGGTGCGCAAGGTCGGGACGGCCGCCGTCAGCGTGGCGCTCGCGGGCGTCGCGGTGCCGTTTGCCTGCGGTGTCGCGCTCGGCGAGTTTCTGCCCGAATCGCTCCTGCCGCAGGCGAACCAGCGCCTGCTCACCGCGCTCTTCCTCGGCACCGCGCTGTCGATCTCCTCGATCAAGATCGTCGCCGCGATCGTGCGCGACATGAACTTCTCCCGCCGCGACCTCGGGCAGGTGATCATCTCGTCGGCGATCCTCGAGGATACGATCGGCTGGATCATCATCGCGGTGACGTTGAGCCTCGCGCAGGCCGGGCACATCGATCTCAAGAGCGCCGCCCGCAGCGTGGCCGGCACGGCGGCGTTCCTCGCCTTCAGCCTCACGCTCGGCCGCCGCGCCGTGATCCTGCTGATCCGCTGGTCGAACGACCATTTCGCCAGCGAGTTTGCCGTGATCACCGTCATCCTGGTGATCATGGGCGCGATGGCGCTCACGACCGAAGCGATCGGCGTCAACACCGTGCTCGGCGCCTTCGTCGCAGGCGTCTTGATCGGCGAATCCCCGATCCTGACCGACCATATCGACGAGCAGCTGCGCGGCCTGATCGCCGCGTTCTTCATGCCGGTGTTCTTCGGGCTTGCGGGCCTCGCCACCGACATGAGCATCCTGGCGAATCGTGAGCTCTTGCTGCTGGCCCTCGGCCTGATCGCGATCGCGAGTATCGGCAAGTTCGCGGGCGCCTTCGTCGGCGGGAAGATCGGCGGCCTGCGCTGGCGCGAGGCCTTGGCGCTCGGCTGCGGCATGAACGCGCGCGGCTCGACCGAGGTGATCGTCGCGACCATCGGCCTGTCGATGGGCGCGATCAGCCAGAAGCTGTTCAGCATGATCGTCGCCATTGCGATCACCACCACCATGGCGATGCCGCCGATGCTGCGCTGGGCGCTCGCGCGCGTGCCAATGCGCAAGGCGGAACGCGAGCGGCTCGAACGCGAGGAGATGGAAGCGAAAGGTTTCGTGCCCAAGCTCGAGCGCCTCCTGCTCGCGGTCGATCACAGTCCGAACGGCAAGTTCGCGGCGCGGCTTGCCGGCCTCGTGGCCGGCCAGCGCGGCATCCCGATCACGGTGCTGTCCCTCGTCTCGCAAGGCGACAAGACGAAGCCGGGCAAGCGCAGAGCCAAGTCCGCCGGCGAGGACACCGCGAAAGAGACCGC
>DATBZM010000235.1:0-2350 GCA_036513175.1 Xanthobacteraceae bacterium
GCCGGCCGCAGCCGACCAATAGTCCCCATCTGTTGCGGTACCTGAGAGCTTAACCCGAGCCTCGCGGCGCGGATGTCCCCTTCGGTGGACGCAAGCGCGTCTCTCTCCAGATCGTCCAGCCACGCGGTCCTGGTGCCTGAGAGTTTCCGGGGCGGTTGCTCCGTCGGCGCCGACGCTGGTTAACCGAAGTTAACCGGCGTCGATCTCTCCCGCGTGGCCTTATCGGACGTTTGTCAAATGGCATGGATTTGGCCCAACCGCAACTCACCATCATGTGAGCATCCGCGATATAATCGCCGCGACCGAGGCTCGGGACGCCACGATGTACGCCTTCACGATCGGTGCGCGCCGCTATGGTTTCGACGACCTCAAGATCCTGCTCGCCAAGGCGACGCCCTTGCGCAGCGGCGACCAGTTGGCCGGGATCGCGGCCGAAAGCGGCGAGGAGCGCGTCGCGGCGCAATACGCGCTCGCCGAGCTGCCGCTCGCGACGTTCCTCAGCGAAACCGTCGTTCCTTACGAAGATGACGAGGTGACGCGCCTCATTGTCGACAGCCACGACAAAGCTGCTTTCGCGCCGATCGCGCATCTCACCGTCGGGGGCTTGCGCGACTGGCTGCTCTCCGACGCGGCCACGACCGAAAAGCTGGCCGCGCTCGCGCCCGGCATCACCCCCGAGATCGCGGCAGCGCTCGCCAAGATCAGCGGCCTGCAGGACCTGATGGTGATGGCCGCCAAATGCTCGGTGGTCACGTGCTTCCGCTCAACCATCGGACTGCCGGGCCGCCTGTCGGTGCGGCTGCAGCCCAACCATCCGACCGACGACCCGCGCGGGATCGCGGCGAGTATTCTCGACGGCTTGCTGCTCGGGGCCGGCGACGCCGTCATCGGCATCAATCCCGCAACCGACAGCCCGGCGCGCACGCAAGCGCTGCTCGAGATGCTCGACGAGATCAGGGAGAAGCTCGACATCCCGACACAGAGCTGCGTGCTCGCGCATGTCACGACCACGCTCGAGCTGATCGGCAAGAAGGCGCCGGTCGATCTCGTGTTTCAGTCGATCGCCGGCACGCAGGCCGCGAACAAGAGCTTCGGCGTCGATCTTGCGCTGCTCGCCGAGGCGCGCGCGGCGGCGCTTGCGCTCAAGCGCGGCACGATCGGCGACAACGTGATGTATTTCGAGACCGGGCAAGGCAGCGCGCTATCGGCGGGCGCGCATCACGACGTCGACCAGCAGACGCTCGAGGCGCGCGCCTATGCGGTGGCCCGCGCGTTCAAGCCGCTGCTCGTCAACACGGTCGTCGGCTTCATCGGGCCGGAATATCTCTATGACGGCAAGCAGATCGCGCGCGCCGGCTTGGAGGATCACTTCTGCGGCAAGCTGATGGGCGTGCCGATGGGCGTCGACGTCTGCTACACCAACCACGCCGAAGCCGATCAAGACGATATGGACGCGCTGCTCGCGCTGCTGGTCGCCGCCGGCGTGAGCTACGTGATGGGGGTCCCGGGTGCCGACGACGTCATGCTCGGCTATCAGAGCACCTCGTTCCATGACGCGCTGGCGATGCGCGACCTGTTCGGCCGCCGTCCCGCGCCGGAATTCGAGGCGTGGCTCGCGCGGCAAGGCCTGATCGACGAGCAAGGCCGGATCCGCCCGCGCGGGCTGCCGGGCACGTTCCGCGCGCTGTTGCCGCAGCCCTCCACGACCGAGGCAGCGGCGGCGCCGCGCTCTCGCTCAGCGGTTGCGCGCAAACCGTAAGCGAACGTGCGCGGGCGCCCGCGACGGATCGCAGCAAGCATACGTGCGTTGCGGAATGTCGGTTGCCTGGCCGAATCGCCCGGGCGATAGTCGCGCGATGTTCGCTCCCACTGCGCGCTCCCGAGACCCGCGACAGCGCGACATGCGACATCGATGCGGGTCGCCGTGAGATACCTGATCCCGTTGGTCGCCATCGTCGTCGCCATCGCGCTGTGGGCGGCGCTCGTGCACGTCTTTGCCATTCCCGACTATCTGCTGCCTGCCCCGCAGGTCGTCGCCGCGCGGATGATCAAGGACTGGCCGGTGTTGTGGAAGCACGGCGTCTATACGCTTTTCTCGGTGCTGACCGGGTTCGCGGCGGGCATCGCGATCGGCGTGCCGATCGCCTTCGCGATCGTGCTCAGCCGCAGCATGGAGCGGCTGATGATGCCGTTCCTCGTCATGTCGCAGACGATCCCCAAGGTCGCAATCGCGCCGATCCTGGTGGTCTGGCTCGGCTTCGGCATCCTGCCGAAGATCGCGATCGTGTTCCTCATCTGCTTCTTTCCCATCGTCGTGTCGACCGTAGTCGGCCTCAAGAGCGTCGAAACC
>DATBZM010000236.1:0-35954 GCA_036513175.1 Xanthobacteraceae bacterium
CGCCCGCCCGCGCCACTGCGGCCGGGGTCGAGACGCTTCGGGATTGTCGAGGATGCGGGGCGCGCCTTGCGCGCCGCGCGACGGAGGAGGGAGAGTTGCCGGACACGGCCATGCCACGTCTCGCATGATGCGGCGGCGGCACGCGGTCGCCCCGCAGATTGCTAGGCCGACGTGGTTAACGATTGCTTAAGGCGCGCGCGGCGGGCCGACCGCCAGGACGCTCCGGGCTGGTGCGGCCGCGGTTTCAGACCTCGACGTCGGCCTGGTTTATCGCCTGAAACGGCGTGTCGCCGTTGGCGAGCGCCTGCGCGTAGGCGCGCACCCGCAGCAGCGCCTCGTCCGGCACCTGGCGAACGACCTGACCCGACTGCACGTCGACGACGCGGTAGATCACCTCGCGCGTCTGCGAATCGATGATCGTTTCGTCCTTGGTGGTCGGCGCATCGTTGCGCGCCTGCGTCGTCGGGGTCGACGATGTCACGGCCTTCGACGCCGGAAGGTCGGTCGCGGTGGGATCGGGCGCGACAACGATCGACGGCACGTAGCTTTGCGCGGCTACGCTGGTGGTGGGCTTGCTTGTAACTCCCGTGTCCATGACAGCCTCCTGGCTGTACGTTTACGCTGAACCCCCTTCAGGATTCTGGACCTCCATATCACCTCGCCGTTTGGAGCAGGACAAGAATAGGGTACGGTCATTAACCTTGCGTAAGGGAACATGGTTAAGTCGCACCTCCGCGGCGACCGGTAATTTGAGGCGAATTCGATCGAGCAGCATCGGCGGCGAGCGAAAAAACAACAACGGCACGGCGCGGCCGCACGCGGCGCGCGCGTCTATTCTCGCGCTATTACAACGCGATTCGCCGCTGGTCCGGCGCCGCAGCCGATTGCCGCGCGACGCCGCACAAGCCCGTCGACCGGTGCAATGCGCCGATCCTCGAGCGCGATGGTTTTGATTCAAATCGTCATCGCGTCTTGGCTTTTTTCTAAGCATGATCCATTTCAAGGATCGGCGCTCGATCGCGAAAAAGCCTGCTCCCGACCTGATGGGGGTAATCGCAAACGTAATGCGACGGGAACAGCGCGGCACGACGCCGCGCCGTTCCCGCCCTACGCGACGCAACTGACCACGTGACCCGCGTGGGCGAACTTGCACTGATCGCCACGCGACGCGACGCAACGAATAGGCACGACGCGCCGAGGTCCTAAAGCGAGCGGCTCACCGAGAGCGGCAGCGCACTGCGCGCGCGCGGCGCCGTGTAACGGCCTGTCGCGCCATAGGTTTGCGGTGCCGCATTGCGGTTGATCTCGGCCGACACGCCGCGGATGATCCCCTCGGCGACCGCATGCGCGGTCGCCAGCACCGTGAGATTGATCTGCAGCATGGCGCGGAACGTGTTGTGCCGCTCGCGCAGCACCCCCAGCACACCCGGCACGGCCTTGGCGAGATAGGGTTGGCTCGCCTGCAGGCGCGCCGTATCGGCGAGATAGAGCCGCGCCAGGTTGGTCTTCCTCGGCTCGAGGCGCGCCACCTCGGTGAGCTTGCCGAGCCGAACCAGCTTGGTCTCCTCCTCGACCACGCCGAGCAGCGCGTCCATCACGTCGCTCAGGTGGCCGATCACGGCCTGCGCCTCCGCCGGCTCGGCGACCGGGCGGGCGAGCGTAGGCTTCATCGGCGGCGTGCTTTTCTGTGCTGTCTGCTGTGCCATGGCGGTGGTCCTTATATGGTCTGCGTTTTCGGCGTCAGCTCCGGTTGCAGCGGCTGCTGCTGCTGCCCCTGCTGGCGCGCCAGCATCTGCTTGTAGACGGCGTTGGCGATGCCGATGCCGCCCGCCTTGACGAAGCTCTTCGCGTATTGGTCGGTGAGGAACGAGCGCCACGGGCCGACGCCCTGGCTGTTGCCGAACGGGCCGTCGCCGCCGACGCCGTCGTACATGTGCTGGAACATCGAGTTGAGGAACGCCGCCTCGAAATTCTGCGCCTGCGCGTGCATGCGCGCCTGCGGCGAGTTCTTGGCGCGGGTAGCCGCGAGACTCGTCGGCGCGATCTGGCCGAGGCCGGGGGCGGCGAGGGCGGGCATCGGGCTCGTCATCACATCGCCTCGATATCGGCCTGGATGGCGCCGGCGGCCTTGATCGCCTGCAGGATGGCGATGAGGTCGCGCGGCCCGACGCCGAGCGCATTGAGCCCGTCGACCAGCTGCTGCAGCGACACGCCTTCGTCGACCAGCGCGAACTTGCGGCCGTCCTCCTGCACGCCGACGCGGGTGCGCGGAATCCGCACGGTCTGGCCGCGCGTGCCCGGAAGGGGCTGGCTCACCTGCGGCGATTCGGAGATCGTCACCGTGAGGTTGCCCTGCGCGACCGCGACCGTCGAGACACGCACGTCGCGCCCCATGACGATGATGCCGGAGCGCTCGTCGATGATGATCTTCGCCGGCAGGTCCGGCTCGATCTGCAGCTGCTCGATCTCGGTGAGCAGCGCCACCACGTTGCCCTTGTATTGCTCCGGCACCGTGAGCTCGACGGTCGAGGGATCGAGCGGCTGGGCGGTCGGCGTGCCGAGATAGTCGTTGATCGCCGCGGCGATGCGCTTCGCAGTCGTGAAGTCGGGGTTGCGCAGCGCGAGCCGCACCTGGCTCATCCGGTTGAGCGCAAAATCGATCTCGCGCTCGATGATCGCCCCGTTGGCGATGCGTCCGACCGTCGGCACGCCGCGCGTGACCGAGGCCGCGTCGCCGCCGGCCTGGAAGCCGCCGATCGAGAGCGAGCCTTGCGCCACCGCGTAGACATTGCCGTCGGCGCCGAGCAGCGGCGTCACCAGCAGCGTTCCGCCCTGGAGGCTCTTGGAGTCGCCGAGCGCCGAAACCGTCACGTCGATGTGCGTGCCCTGCGTCGAGAAGGCGGGCAGGTTCGACGTCACCATCACGGCCGCGACGTTCCCGGTGCGCAGCGTCTGGCCGCGGATGTTCACGCCGAGCCGTTCCAGCATCGCGGTAAGCGACTGTCGGGTGAACGGCGAATTGTTGATCGTGTCGCCGGTGCCGTTGAGGCCGACCACGAGGCCATAGCCGATGAGCTGGTTCTGCCGCACGCCCTCGACATTCGCGAGATCCTTGATCCGCGAAGCGGCGTGCGCCGGCGGCGCCATGACTGTCAGTAGCCACACGGCCGCGAGCGCGGCACGTGCGAGCGAGGATGTCCTCGTCATCCAATTCTCCCCGAATGAGGTCGGACCAAGAATGCTGATGCGAACGCCGTGCCACCCGCGAGCGAATCGCATAATGCATTGATTTAGAACGATTATTTGTCGAATCCCCGGTCGAATCGCGGCGCCCGTGTGGGGAACGCGTTGCCGATCGCGGCAATTCCTGCCCGGTCGCCGGGGCGATTAACCGGCTCTTAACCATTGCGGGCCGAGGGTCGCGTGGCGGCGGCCGCGTCGCCGCAAAGAGGCTTTGCCCATGCGCATCACGGGACCCAACGGCCCGGCCGCGCCGTCGGCGTCGTCATTCGCGCGCCGTTCTGCGCCGGGGACGTTCAGCCTGCCGCAGGAGGAGCCTGCCGCCGCGCCGGCGGCGACTGGCGGCACGCGCACGGTTGCGGGAATCGACGCGCTGCTGGCGCTGCAAGGGGTCGAAGCGGCCGATGAGCAGCGCCGCCGTGCCGTCAAGCGCGGCCATACGGCGCTCGATCTGCTCGACGAGATGAAGCTCTCGCTGCTGTCCGGCCGGCTCGAACCCGCCATGGTGCTCCGCCTCAAATCCGCGGCCGCCGAGCTCAAGGAGATGTCGGGCGATTCGCGCGTCGACCAGGTGCTGGCGGAAATCGACCTGCGCGTCGAGGTCGAGCTCGCCAAGGTCGAGAGCGCGGTGGGCTGATCGCCGGCCCGAGCGCGGTCATAAGCGCGGGCCCAAGCACGGCTTGCCGGGCCGTCGCAATTCCTTCGTGTTCCATCACTATTTCGTCCCGGGCCCAGTTGTCGCAGCCGGAGGCCGCCGCTATAACCGCGCCGCGCGAGCCGGGCTCGCACAGGAGACGACGAGTGAAGATGCACGGAGTGGGGTGCATGCGCGCCGAAAAAGAAAAAAACTACCGGCCGACCGAAAAAGAGCCGTTCATGGGAGACCGCCAGCGGGAGTACTTCCGCAACAAGCTCCTGGCCTGGCGCGAGGACATCCTCAAGGAAGCCAAGGAGACGCTGCAGCACCTCCAGGACGAGAACCAGAATCATCCCGATCTCGCCGATCGCGCCTCATCGGAGACCGATCGGGCAATCGAGCTGCGCGCGCGCGACCGCCAGCGCAAGCTGATCGCCAAGATCGACGCCGCCCTGCAACGCATCGAGGACGGCACCTACGGCTATTGCGAGGAAACCGGCGAGCCGATCTCGCTCAAGCGCCTCGAAGCCCGCCCGATCGCCACCCTGTCGATCGAAGCGCAGGAGCGGCACGAGCGGCGCGAGCGCGTGTATCGCGACGACTGAGACGCCGCCAGCGCGCGGCCAAAGGAACCAATCGGCAGCACGAGCGGGTCGCTCGGATGTCGATCCGGGCGATGCGCCGAGGAAGCGGCGGTTCGCGCCGACCGGACCATTCGGGCACTCTCTGCAGCATCGTTTGCAAAGGAGCGCGGCCTCCGGCGGGGGAGTCGCCGGAGGCCGCGTCGTTGCGCCGTCCCCCGACCCGGGATCGGGGTGCGGCGGGGAGACCGGGGATCAGCGATCAAAAATCAGGCGTCGGATCAGCGTTCCACTTGCTTGCCCCCGATTTCTGGTCCCTGATCCCTGGCATCAGAACGGCAGCACCACATCCATCAGCTGGGTGCCGTAGCGGGGCTGCTGCACGTCCATGATCTGGCCGCGGCCGCCATAGGCGATGCGGGCCTCGGCGATCTTGCTCGAATCGATGGTGTTGTCGCTCTGGATGTCCTCCGGCCGCACGATGCCGGCGACGATGAGCTCGCGCATCTCGAAATTGACGCGGATCTCCTGCTTGCCCTCGACCACGAGGTTGCCGTTCGGCAGCACCTGCGTCACCACCGCGGCGACGTTCGTCTGCAACGCCTCCTGGCGATTGATCGAACCCTTGCCGTCGTTCGACATGTTGGAGTCGTCGGTGAGCAGGCGGCCGGGCAGCGCGGCGCTCGGCGTCTGCGTATGGGCGCCGAGGAAATCGGTGATGCCCGAATCCTCGGTATTGCTGCGGCTGCGCTGCGTCTCGTTCTGGAGGATCGCCTTGTCGGTGATGTTGACCATCACGGTGAGGATGTCGCCCACCTGGCGCGCGCGCTGGTCCTTGAAGAACGCGCGCGAGCCGGTGCGCCACAGCGAATTGGGATTATAGGTCGCGGGCTGCGGCGTCGGCATCGGCATCTGCACCGGCTTGTAGCCGGGTTTCGTCGTCGGGTTGTCGATCGCGGAGAGCTTCGGCTGCTCGCCGATATTGGCGATCCGGTTGATTGCGGCGCAGCCGCACATCAGCGACGACAGCGTCACGACGCCGACGAGGGCGATCGGACGCGGACGCAGGCACAGATAACTCTTCGACATATTCCCTCGCTCGTGTTCAACGTGACGCGACAGATTGCGGAACCTCGGCGCGCACCGTCGTCGCCATGACGGTGACGCGGCTCGGACCGCTGACGATGCCCTGCACGGTGCGCTTGGTCTCGAGATTGGCGACGTTGATGGTGTCGCCCATGGCGCCCGCCTCCAGCGCCTTGCCGCGCGTCGTGAGCCGGATGCCCGGCACCTCGTAGACCAGCGTGACGCTGTCGTCGCGATGCACCAACTCGGGCTTCATCAGCTGGGTGCGCTGCAGCACCTGGCCATCGCGCATCGCTTGGCGCACCGCGAGCCCGATCGTCTCGCTGACGGTGGTGATCGGTTCGCCGGTGACCTCGGACTTGGGCCGCCGTTCGATCGCGACGTCGGCGGCCTTGACAATCTCGCCGCGCGCCAGCGCCTGCGTGAGCACTGCGGTCGCGATGGTCTCGACCACGGTCCCGGTCAGGCGCAGGGGCACGCGGCGCATCGCCGGGTTGCCGGGCACGTCGAACGAGATGTCGAAGCGGCCGGAGTGCGGATCGAGCGCGGCGCCGATCAGGGTGAGGTCGGTGGTCGCCGAGGAGTCGACGGTGATCGGCTGCACCATGCCGTCGAGCGTCACGCGCAGGTCCTTCGGCTGGCCGAAGCCGTAGCGGCCCGCGAAGGTGCGCGCGATGTGCGCCTCGATTTCGGCCACGTCGATCAAGCGCCCCGTGCGGGTGACCGCGACCTCGGCGAGGTTCTGCGTGTCGATGCGATGGAGATAGGGGCGGACGGCGTCGAGCACTTGCTGCAGCGTGACCGATCCGGTGGTGCCCGCGTCGGGCGAGCGGAAGATCGGCGTGTCGGCGGCGTCGCCCGCATTGTCGATCATGTCGCCGATGCGCACGAGCTCGTCGGACACCGTGACGGTGCGCTTGAGCGTCGGGAGCGACGCGGGGACGGACGCGGCCGCTTGGGCGGTCGCCTGGGCGCTCTCCTGGGCGCCCACGGGCGCCGCGGCAGCGAGCGCGAAGGCGGCTGCGTGGATCAAGGCGCGGATCAATTTGCGCATCATGGCGGCGCCCCTGCTCAGTGATAGAGACCCGAGGTGGTCTGCAGCATCTGGTCGGCTGCGGTGATGACCTTCGAGTTCATCTCGTAGGCGCGCTGCGCCGTGATGAGGTCGGTGATTTCCGTCACCGGCTCGACGTTGGAGTTTTCCAGGTTGCCCTGCTGGATGCTGCCGAGACCGTTGGTGGCGGCGAGGCCGTCGGTGGGCGGGCCCGAGGCCGGGGTCTGGGTGAACAGGTTGTCGCCGATCGGCAGCAGGCCTGGCTCGTTGAGGAAGCTCGTGAGAGTGAGCTGGCCGAGGATGGTGGGGTTGGTGCTGCCCTGCGCGATCACCGAGACCTGGCCCTGGCTGTTGATGGTGAGCGCACTCGAATTGGGCGGGATCGTGATGCCCGGTTGCACCACGTTGCCCTGCGCCGTGACGATGCGGCCCTGCGCGTCCATCTGGAACGAGCCGTCGCGCGTATACGCAAAGGTGCCGTCGGGCAGCTGGATCTTGAAATAGCCGTCGCCCTGGATCGCGAGGTCGAGCGCGCCGCCGGTCTGCGTCAGCGTGCCCTGCGTGATGATGCGCGGCGTGCCGACGGTCTTGACGCCCGAGCCGATGTCGACGCCCACGGGCAGGATGTTGCCCTGCGTCGAGGTTTGCGTGCCGATGCGGCGGACATGCTCGTAGAGAATGTCCTGGAATTCGGCGCGCTGGCGCTTGTAGCCGGTCGTGCTCATGTTGGCGATGTTGTTGGCGATGACCTCGACCTTGAGCTCCTGGGCCATCATCCCGGTCGCGGCAGTGTTGAGCGCGCGCATGGTACGTCTCCTCGCTTGCTTGGTTGCGTCAGCTCGGTACAGTAGCGAGCTCGGAAATGGCGTTCTTGCGCAGATCGCTGGCGTTCGACAGCAGCGAGGCGACCTGCGCGTAGGCGCGCGAGATCTCGATCAGGCGCGAGATCGCGACCACGCCGTTGACGTTCGACTTCTCGATCGAGCCCTGGATCAGCTTCGAGTTGGTATCGGGCGTCGCCGCGACGCCGGCCGGCGCGACGTAGAGGTTGTTGCCTTCCTTCTGCAGCTGCTGCGGCGCCGCGAAGCTGACGATGCGGATCTGGCCGCGCAGCGATTCGGTGTTGGTGGCACCGGCTTCCGTGACGGTGACGCGCCCGTCCGGCGAGATCATCACGTCGTGGTCCGTCGGCTGAAAGACGATCGGCCCGTTGTCGCCTATCACCGGCGCGCCGTCGCCGGTGACGAGCTGGCCCTGCCCGTTGATCTGCAGCGAGCCATTGCGGGTGTAGCGATCGCCCCCCGCCGTCTGCACCACGAGGTAGCCGTTGCCGTTGATCGCGACGTCGAGCGGATTGCCGGTCTGCTGGATCGGGCCGGCGCCGAGGTTGCGCCAGGTGCCGCGATCGTTGACGAAGTCGAGCGGCCGGTCGGCCGGCGCGAAGCGGTTTTCGCGCGCGACCGGCATCACATACTGCTCGAACATCGAGTTGTCGGACTTGAAGCCGGTGGTGTCCATGTTCGCGACGTTGTTCGCGACCACGTCCATCTCGCGTTCGAGCACCATCTGGCGCGACAGTCCGATGAGAAGCGCATTCTCCACCAGTGATCTCCCCTTGCCGGACCGCGCCGCGTTCTCCCAAACGCGGCTGGTCTTGCGGGCCGTGCCGGCTCTCCCAAGCCGCAGGTCCCGCGCGTTAACCATGTGCAGGGGACGTGCCAGAACGGAAAACCCAGGCATTGCAACGATCTAATGAAATTATCAGCGGCAGGGCGGCGGCAGAAAGCGCCGCCGCGGCAATGACGCCCGGCAAAATTTTCCCGGTAGAAAGGTTGCGTTAACCATTCCGACTCTAGCCTTGCTGAACAACGACGCACGGAAGCGGCTGCGGCACTTTTCGACCGGTCGGTCCGCCGCGCCAAAGCGCAATCTGGGATTCACATGGCGGCCAAGGCGAAAGCGGCAAACAAGGAAACCGAAGAGGAAGCGCGCGCCGGCGAGGGCTCCGAACAGGCGTCGGCACCGAAGCGAAAACTCTCCGTGAAGATGATGGCCATGATCGGTGGCGGCGTCGTGCTTTTCGCCGTCGTCGGCGTCGGCGGCTACATGATGATGGGCCACAAGTCGTCCGCCGAGCCAGTCGCCGAAGTAAAGCCCGCGGTGTTCGTCGACATGCCCGAGGTGCTGGTCAATCTCAACAACACCGGCAGCGACCGCACCCAGTATCTCAAGGTCAAGGTGGTGCTCGAGCTGCCCGACGCGAAGCTGTCGGAAGAGATCAAGCCCATGATGCCGCGCATCATGGACACGTTTCAGACCTACCTGCGCGAATTGCGGCCGACCGATCTCGACGGCTCGGCCGGGCTCTACCGGCTCAAGGAAGAGCTGACCCGGCGCGTCAACATCGCGATCGCGCCGAACAAGGTCAACGCGGTCCTGTTCAAGGAAATCGTCGTCCAGTGACGGCCCGGCCCAAAGTGACGCGCTGACAATGGCAGATAATCAGGTCGACCAGGACGCATTGGCCGCCGAATGGGGCGCGGCCCTCGAGGATGAGCCGAGCGAAGCCGACAAGGCCGCGCCGGTCGAAACCGTCAGTGAGGAAATGGCGGCCCAATGGGCCGCGATGATCGACGACACCAATTCGTTCACGTCGACGACCGCCAAGGGCGGTGCTGAGCGCATCCTGAACCAGGAGGAGATCGATACCCTCCTCGGCTTCAGCATGACGGACGTGTCGATCAGCGACAATTCCGGCATCCGCGCGATCATCGACTCGGCGATGGTCTCCTACGAGCGCCTGCCGATGCTGGAGATCGTCTTCGACCGGCTGGTCCGGCTGATGACGACGTCGCTGCGCAATTTTACCTCCGACAATGTCGAGGTGACCCTCGACCGCATCACCTCGGTGCGCTTCGGCGATTATCTCAATTCCATCCCGCTGCCGGCGGTGCTTGCCGTGTTCAAGGCGGAGGAGTGGGAGAATTTCGGCCTGTTCACGGTCGAGTCGAGCCTGATCTATTCGATGATCGACGTGCTGCTCGGCGGCCGGCGCGGCCAGAGCGCGATCCGCATCGAGGGCCGGCCCTACACCACGATCGAGACCAACCTCGTCAAGCGCATGATCGAGGTGGTGCTCGCCGACGCCGAGCTCGCCTTCAAGCCGCTCTCGCCGGTCAAGTTCAACATCGACCGGCTGGAGACCAACCCGCGTTTCGCCGCGATCTCGCGCCCGGCCAACGCCGCGATCCTGGTGCGCCTGCGCATCGACATGGAAGATCGCGGCGGCAACATCGAGCTGCTGCTGCCCTATGCGACCATCGAGCCCATCCGCGGCGTGCTGTTGCAGATGTTCATGGGCGAGAAATTCGGCCGCGACCCGATCTGGGAAGGCCACCTCGCGACCGAAATCGGCCAGGCCGAGATCGCCGTCGACGCCGTGCTCTACGAGGCGAAGCTGCCATTGAAGCAGCTCATGAAGCTCGACGTCGGCGACACGCTCACCCTCGACATCAAGCCCGACGCCGTCGTGATGGTGCGCTGCGGCGACGTGACGCTCACCGAAGGGCGCATGGGCCGCGTCGGCGACCGCGTCGCGGTGCGCGTGTCGAAGCCGTTGCGCAGGCCGCGCACGACATTCGCGATGTTCGAGACCGCCGGCGAGACGTCGAACCGGTTGGAGGCCCCGTGAGCCACGCCTTCGCAGTTATTATCGAGAGCCTGGTCGCGATCCTGCTGATGATCACGATCGCCTACTGCGGCGTGCTCAACCGGCGGCTCATGCGTCTCAAGGCCGACGAGCATGCGCTCAAGGCGACGATTTCCGAGCTGATCACCGCAACCGAGATCGCCGAACGGGCGATCACCGGCCTCAAGCTGACGGTGCGCGAATGCGACCAGAACCTCGGCGAGCGGCTGCGCACCGCCGAGCGGTTCTGCGCCGACATCGAACGCCAGCTCGCGGCCGGCGACCAGGTGCTCGACCGGCTCGCCCGCATCGTCAGTGCGACCCGTCCGGACGTCGCGGCGTCGGCGGCCGCCGCGGCGCCCGCGAGCGCGCCTGACCCGCGCGCCATGGTGGCGGCGGCGCATGCGCTCGCCGAGCGCGCCCGCTCGCGGATGGGTGGCCGCGCCGCATGATGCGGTTCGTCCGCGAGTTGCGTCTCATCCCGGTCGTGCTGATCGCGACAAGCTGCCTGCTCGGCCTGAAGATCCTTGGTCTTATCCTCGACGGCGGCTTCACGCTCGCCGATCTCGATTTCAGCAGCCGGCCGAACGTCGCGGACACATCCAACGCGCCGCCGGCGGATCAACACCCGAAGACCTCGTGGGCGCGTGACATGTTCAGCTTTCCAGACGTCACCGGCTCGATCGATTCCGACCGGCAGACGGCCGCCAGGAAGGACACCGACGAACAGATGGCGCAGAACACGGCGCCGCCGGTCGTCACGCCGGCGGAGACCAGGCCCGCGGAAGTCAAGCCGGGCGAGACGAAGCCGGGAGCGGTTCCCGCCGCCAAGCCCAACAACGCGGGCGGCAGGGTGATCCAGCTCGACCAGAACGGCACCAGTTCGCCGGCCGAGCGCGCCATCCTCGAGCGGCTCGGCGAGCGACGCCAGGAACTCGATGCGCGGGCGCGCGAATTGGAGATCCGCGAGAATCTCGTCAAGTCGGCCGAACGGCAGCTCGACGGCCGCGTCAATCAGCTCAAGGGCATGGAACAGCAGGTGGGCGGCACGGCCAACAAGAAGGAGGAGGAAGAGACGGCGCGGCTCAAGGGCCTCGTCACCATGTACGAAAGCATGAAGGCCAAGGACGCCGCCAAGATCTTCGACCGCCTGGAGATGCCGATCCTGATCACCGTGGTGTCGAAGATCAAGCCGCGCATCATGGCGGATATCCTGGCGCAGATGCAGCCTGACGTGGCCGAGCGGCTGACCGTGGAGCTCGCCAACCGTGCCGCCGGGCTCACGCCCGTCGCCCCTGCGGCGCAGCTGCCCAAGATCGAGGGCCATCCGAACTAAATAAGCCAACGAAAACAATGGCCCGGGCAACCGTGGGGCGCCGGCGGTGAGTCCTAACACATTGATTTCTAAAGTGTTGTGGTAACCGCCCGTTAAACGCATCGGCCTAGGGTGAGAGCTGTAGGCGCGTTTTGGTGATTTGCGCCCGAGGGAAAGGCGCAGAACGCGTCAATGGGCGATCAGTCGCATATCCCACATGAGCGGGTCGCTATCGGCTGCCTTCCGATGGCGTGGCGCCGGCTGCGCGCTGTCGCGGGTGTGGTTGTCGCGTTTGCGGCGCTGTGCCTGTCGCTGATTGGCGCCGATCCGGCGCGCGCCGAACCCGTCAGCGGCGACATATCGGTCGACCTCAGCGCCGGCTACGCGCGCCTCGTGTTTCACTTCTCCGACCAGATCGACGCCGATGTGCGGCTCGCCAACAACGTCCTGGTGATCTCGTTTAAAACTCCGGTGAACGTCCCGGTCGACCGGTTGCCGTCGGACGCGCCCGGCTATATCGGCGCCGCGCGCCGCGATCCCGACCGCACGGCGGTGCGCATGGCGGTCTCCCAGCACGTGCGGGTCAATTCGATCATGGCGGCCGAGCGGCTGTTCGTCGATCTCCTTCCCGACAGCTGGACTGCGGCGCCGCCGGCGCTGCCGCGCGAGGTGGTCGAGGATCTGGCACGGCGCGCGCGCGCCGCCGAGAAGAAGCAGCGCGAGGAGGCGTCGCTCGCGCGCGAGCGCACGATCCCGCTCACCATCGTCCGCGTCGCCCATCAGCCGACCTTTTCGCGCTACGTGTTCGAGCTGCCCGAGCTGATGTCGATCACCAACGAGCGCGGCAAGGACAAGCTCACGCTGGTGTTCGACCGTACCCTCAAGTTCGATCTCGCCTCGGCGGTCTCGCCGCTGCCGCCGACGATCGAGTCGATCACCAGCGCGCCCGGCGATCAGACCACGTCCGTGAGCTTTGCGTTGATCGGCAAGGTCGACGTGCGCACGTTCCGCGAGGACAACAACTACGTCGTCGACATCATGCCGCTCGACGGCCGTGCGACCCCGTCGGCGTTGCTCCCGCCGGCCAATCCGCCCGGCCCGCCGCCCCCACTGGCCCAAGCCGCGCCGGCGCCATCGGCGCCGCCCGCAAACGTTGCGGCGCCGCAGATGGTTCCGGCGCCACAGGCCGTCGCGCCCGCGACCGCGGCCACTCCCGTGATGCCGGCACCTGCGCCGGCGCCGCAGCCGCTCGCCGCACGGGCGATCCCGCCGCCGCCATCCGCCGTACCCGCCGCGGCAAAGGCGCAATCCGCACCACCTGTCGCTGCACCGGCCGTCCAAGCCGCGCGATCAGCATCGGCCGCCGCGCCGCCGGCTCAAACGGCCGCACCGCCGGCCCCGCCGCAATCGGTTCCCGCTGCCGCGAACCCGAACGCGCCCAAGCTCGCCGCCGCTCCGCCCGCCGAGCGTCCGGCCGCGGAGACCGCCGAACCGCGCGATCCCGATGCGCCGGTGGCGGTCGAGGTGCGCCGTCAAGGCGAAACGATCAAGCTCACCTTCCCATTCGCCGCGCCGACGCCGGCGGCTGTTTTCCGCCGCGCCGACACGCTCTGGCTGGTCTTCGACACGGCTGCCAAGATCGATCTTTCGGCGCTCGCCAACTCCACGAGCCGCCGCCTCGGCGCCGCGACGGTGATGCCCGCGCGCGACGGCCAGGTCGTTCGCATCAAGCTCGACCACCCGCAGCTCGCGAGCTTCGCCCAGGAAGGCACGTCCCTGAGCGTCAAGATCGGCGATATCATGCTCGATCCGACGCGGCCGCTCAGCATCGTGCGCAGCACCACCGGCTCTGGCCACACTGCCGCGATCATTCCGTTCGACGATCCGCGCACCGTCTATCGGCTGACCGATCCGGACGCCGGCGACACGCTCTACGTCGTCACCGCGCTCGGGCCGGCGCGCGGCTTCATCAAGGACCAGGATTTCGTCGAGTTCCGCGCGCTCGCTTCGACGCATGGCGTCGCGATCGAGCCGCTCGCCGACGACCTGACTGTCGAGCTTGCCACCGACAAGATCGTGGTCAGCCGGCCGGGCGGGCTGACGCTGTCGTCGGGCGGCCCGACCAATCGGCACCTCCCCGGCTACAGTCCGCTGCTGTTCGATGCGCAGCTCTGGGGTTTCGACCGCCAGGCCGATTTCCGCGAGCGCCAGCAAAAGCTGATCGGTGCGGCCGCGATCGCGGTCGACACCAAGCGCAACGCGGCGCGGCTCGAGCTCGCGCGCTTCTACATGGCGCGCGACATGTATGTGGATGCCAAGGGCGTGCTCGACGTCGCTCTCGCCGACCAGCGCCCGACCGCTGATGACGCGAGCGGCCTGGTCATGCACGCGGTCGCCGCGCTGATGCTGTCGCGCAGCGACGAGGCGTTGAAGGATTTGGCCAATCCGCTGGTCGGCAACCAGCACGATGCCCAGATCTGGCGCGCCGTCGCCTTTACGCAGCAGGGCAAATGGGCCGAGGCACGCGAGGCCTTTCGCGGCCTCGATACGGCGATCGGAAGCCTGCCGATCGAGCTGCAGCGGGTCGTGCTCAAGGACGCGGTGCGCGCCTCGATCGAGGCGCACGATTTCGCGGGGGCCACCGATCAGCTCAATGAATTCGACCAGGTCGGCATCCCGCCCGATCTCGAGCCGGCGGTCGCGGTGCTGCGCGGGCGGCTTGCCGAGGCGCTCGGCCGCAACGAGGATGCGCTTGCCGCCTATCGCGAGGCCGCCGAGTCCGCCGCCCGTCCGGCCGCGGCGCAGGGCCGGCTGCGCGAGACCGAGTTGCGCTACCAGCTCGGCGACTTCAAGCGCACCGACGTCATCTCCTCGTTGGAGATGCTGACCACGGTGTGGCGCGGCGATGATACCGAGACCGAAGCGCTCCAGGTTCTCGCCCGCCTCTACACCGAGGAGGGGCGCTACCGCGACGCCTTTCACGTGATGCGCACTGCGATGAAGGCGAATCCCAATTCGGAGATGACGCGGCGCATCCAGGACGAGGCGGCCACGACCTTCGACTCGCTCTTCCTCGCCGGCAAGGGCGACGGCCTGCCGGCGATCGAGGCGCTCTCGCTGTTCTACGACTACCGCGAATTGACCCCGATCGGCCGGCGCGGCGACGAGATGATCCGCCGGCTCACGGATCGCCTGGTGTCGGTCGACCTGCTCGACCAGGCGGCCGAGCTGCTGCAGCACCAGGTCGACCACCGTCTGCAGGGCGCGGCGCGCGCGCAGGTCGCGACCCGGCTCGCCGTCATCTACCTGATGGACCGCAAGCCCGACAAGGCGCTCGCCACCCTCAATGCGACGCGCACCGCCGAACTGCCCAATGAGCTGCGCAACCAGCGCCTGCTGCTCGAGGCGCGTGCGCTGGCTGACGTCGGCCAGCACGATGTCGCGCTCGAAGTGATCGCCAATATCGAGGGCGGCGAGGCGATCCGCCTGCGCTCCGACATCCTGTGGGCTGCGAGGCGCTGGCGCGAATCCGCCGAGCAGATCGAGCTGCTTTACGGCGACCGTTGGCGCGATTTCCGTCCGCTCGACGACGCCGAACGCGCCGACGTGCTGCGCGCCGCGCTCGGCTATTCGCTCGGCGACGACAAGCTCGGGCTCGACCGCTTCGTCGGCAAGTACGCCGCCAAGATGGTGGAGGGACCGGATCGCCACGCCTTCGAGGTGCTGACCACGCCGGAGACCGCCACTTCGGCGGAATTCCGCGAGATCGCGCGCCAGGTCGCGGCGACCGACACGCTCGAGGCTTTTTTGCGCGACATGCGCGGGCGCTATCCCGAGACCGGGTCGTTCGCTCCGTCGGCGGTCTACGGACCCGCCCGGAATGCGCAGCCGCCTGACGCGCCGCCGGCTCCCGCGCCCGCTCCGGCAACGACCAGCGCCGTGCCGGCACCGGTGCGCGAGGCCGCGCGGTAAAGCGCTCTATCGTCGAGCATGATCTTTTCCGAAAAGCGGCAGCCGCGCCGGATCAAGTCGGGGGCGGGCTTTTTCGCGATCATGCTCTACGTACCGTAGCTCTGCACCAGGCTGCCGGCGACAAGGCTCCAGCCGTCGACCAGGACGAAGAAGATCAGCTTGAACGGTAGCGAGACGACGACGGGCGGCAGCATCATCATGCCCATCGACATCAGCACCGAGGCGACCACGAGGTCGATGATCAAGAACGGAAGGTACAGCAGGAAGCCGATCTCGAAGGCGCGCCTGAGCTCGGAAATCATGAAGGCCGGCACGATGACGCGCAGCGACAGGTCCTCGGGTTTCGCCGGCGTCGGCTCGTGCGCCAGGTCCACGAACAGCTTCAAGTCCTTCTCACGCACGTTCTTGAGCATGAAGTCGCGCAGCGGCACCGACGAGCGCTCGAACGCCTGCTCGGTGGTGATCTGGTTGGCGATCAGCGGCTTGATGCCGACGTCGTAGGCGCGTTGGAACGCCGGCGCCATCACGAAGGCGGTAAGGAAGAGTGCGAGCGAGACCAGCACCGTATTGGGTGGCGCCGTCGCGGTGCCGAGCGCGGTGCGCAAGAGCGAGAGCACCACCACGATGCGGGTGAAGGACGTCACCATCACCAGGATCGAGGGTGCGAGCGACAGCACGGTCATCAGCGCGATCAACTGCATCACGCGTTCGGTCAGGCCGTTGCCCTGGCCGAAATTGATGCTGATGTCCTGGGCGCCTGCGGACGCCGTGAAACAGAGGACCAGCCCTACCCCGGCCGCTACCGTCGCGAGACGAACGCGGCGGCCGGATGGCAGGAGCTTCACGATTTTCCTGACGGACGGCCGAGCAAGCTAGCCATCTCCTGTTCGAGGTTGTCGAAGCCGGGTTTCACGGCAGGCCTGGCGGCAGGCTTGGCGGCTGGCTTGGCTTCCGCGCGCGGCGGAGCGGCGGGCTCGGCACGCGGCAGCTCGACGACGCGCGGCATTTCGGCTGTGCGCGGCGCCGGTGCCGCGACCGCGGGCTCCGGCGCCGGGCGCGGACGCTGCAGGGCGGATTCGAGCCGCTGGGCCATCTCGGCAAGGTTTTGTTCCTCGCTTTCGCTCACCGCCGGCTGCGCCGGGGCGGGCGGCGGGCGACGCGGTTCGGCGCTGCGGCGCTGCGGCGGGGGCGGGGCGTCGGGATCGAGGAAACTGCGCGACAGGTCGGCCGCGAGGCCGGCGAGGCGCTCGGAGTTCTGTATCCGCGCTGGATTCTCCGGGGCGGCGCGCGCTGGGCTTGCGGGCGCGGTGCGCAGCTCGCGTTCCGCCGCGATCCTCGGCTCGCGTTCCGCTGCGATCCCCGGCTCACGTTCCGCCGCGACGCGCGGCTCGCGTTCTGCCGCAATCCGCGGCTCGCGCTCCACCGCGACGCGCGGCTCGCGCTCCGGCACGCTGCGCGGGGCGGGCTCGGGTTGCACCGACCAGCCGACTTCCTGCTCTTCCTCTTGCGGCGGCACCGGAGGGGGCGCGGCACGCGGCGCGCGCGGCATCGGTTCCGGCTGCAGCGGCCACATGCCGCCCTCGGCGAGCGGCACCGCGCGCGGCAGCGAGTCAGCGGCCCGCGCCGGCGTCACCTCGCGCACGGGCGCGGCCGGGATCGCCCGCACGATATTGGGTTCGATCAGCACGTCGGTGGGGCCGCCGATCATGATCAGGTGCTCGACATTGTCGCGCCGGATCAGCACCAGGCGCCGGCGCGCGTCGACCGAGGCGGCGTCGATCACCGCAAGCCGCGGCTGCCGGCTGCGCCCTGCCCCGGAGGAACCGAGACCCCTCGTGCGGAACCAGTGCAACAGGTAAACGAAACCTGCCATGAGCGCGATGATGGCGACAAACGCCACCAAAACGCGCACCGGATCGACGCTGTAGAACATCCGCCTTCTCCGCGCTCCGCGCCCCTCGGACCCGTTCCACCCGGCCCGCGATATGGTTAACGGCCGGGGCAAAATCTGCCGCGCCAGCCTTTAACGAATCATTAACACGGATCGAGGTTTTGCCCCACAACGCGAGGTTTCATGAGCATTTTCTTGGTAAACGGCGGATTAAAGGCATTCCGCCGCAGGCGGCGGAATTAACGCGGCATTAACCATACGGGAGGCAAAGTCTGCCTAGTGGCGTCAACCCGTGCCGAAGGAGGCTCGCATGGCGATTGCCGATATCCCGATCCTGACGATGCTGCGGACGCGCATGCAATGGCAACAGCAGCGCCAGCAGGTGCTGGCGCAGAACGTGGCCAATGCGGACACGCCCAATTATCGGCCGATGGAACTCACCGAGCCGAAGTTCCAGGCGGCCGACACCGCGTTCGGGCCGCTGCAGCTCGCGCGCGATGACCCCGGGCAGCTTCCGGGCCTCGTCGATGCCGGCACCTTCCCGGGAAATCGGCAACAATTCGAGGTGCGCCCCGCCGGCAATGCGGTCAGCCTCGAGGACGAGATGATGAAAGTGGCCGCGAACCAGATGGATTATACGACCGCGACCCAGCTCTACACGCACAGCCTGACCCTGCTCAAGACGGCGGCCGACAAGAGCTGATCGCGCCGATAGGCGCCCCGGAGGGACCTGATGGATTTCATCAAATCGATCGCCATCGCGGCCTCGGGCCTGCGTGCGCAGGCCGGACGCATGCGCGTGATCTCGGAGAACATCGCCAATTCGGATTCAACGGCACAGACCGCGGGCGGCGATCCCTATCGCCGGCGCATTCCGACGTTCCAGGGCGAGTTCGACCGCTCGCTCAACGCCCAGGTCGTGGCGCTCGGCCCGGTGCGCACCGACAACTCGGATTTCCACCTCAAGTTCGAGCCCGGCAATCCGGCCGCCGACGCCCAGGGCAACGTCAAATATCCCAACGTCAATCCGCTGATCGAGGCGACCGACATGCGTGACGCCCAGCGCTCCTACGAGGCGAACGTCAACGTCATCGGCGCGACGCGCAACATGATCCAACGCACCCTCGATATCCTGCGCAACAGCTGACCAGGACACTTGCCATGGCGACACCAGGACTTGCGGCCAATGCCTATGCGCAGATGGCGCGCATCACCGACGCAGCCGCGAGCATCAAGCAGGCGGCGAGCAGTGTCATCGGCGGCACCGACCAGGGACCGAACTTCACCGACGTGCTCAAGGACGCGCTCGTGTCGGTGCGCCAGGCCGGGGAGAAATCGGACACGCAGGCGCGCGCCCTCGTCGCCGGCAGCAACAAGGCCGACCTCGTCGACGTCGTTACCGCGGTCGCCGATACCGAGGCCGCCGTCAACACGCTCGTTTCGGTGCGCGACAAGGTCATCGCCGCCTATCAGCAGATCATGCAGATGCCCATCTAGCCAGCTGCGCGCCCCCTCTCCCCGAAGGGAAAGGGCCGGGGTGCGGAGCGCTGGATGCCTCGATCGAAACGTCGAGCGCCCCTCACCCGACGCGCTGCGCGCGTCACCCTCTCCCCTCCGGGGAGTGGGAAAGAAAGACAAGTCATGACCGGACCCGAAGTGCTCGATGTGGCGCGCGAATCGATCTACACGCTGGTGCTGGTGTCGAGCCCGCTGATGCTGGTCGGCCTCGTGGTCGGCGTGGTGATCTCGCTGTTCCAGGCGCTCACCCAGATCCAGGAAATGACCCTCGTCTTCGTGCCGAAGATTCTCGCGATCTTCATCGCCATGCTGATCGCGCTGCCGTTCATGGCCCAGGTGCTGCAGGGCCAAATGGTGCGGCTGGCCGCGCGCATCGTATCGGGCGGGTAGCGCATGTCCCGGCGAAAGCTTGCTCCGGACTTGATCCGGGGTGGTTCCCCGCCGCAGGACATGCGCCAATGCTCGACTCCATGATCCCGAAAGGCGATCGGCGGTTTCCGGACAAGAGCGTGCTCCAGGAATAGGCCGCCCGTGCACATCGACGTCTCATTTCTCCCCGCGCTCGGCGCCGCCTACATGCTGGTGTTCGCGCGCGTCGGCGCCATGCTGATGCTGCTGCCCGGGCTCGGCGAGCTCTTGATCTCGACGCGCTTTCGTCTGACCACCGCGCTCGTGCTGGCCGCCATCATGCTGCCGCTGCACCGCGACGCCTATCACGTCGACCTGCAGGCGCTCGGTCCCGTGCTGCTGCTGTTCGGCGAGGAGCTGCTGATCGGCATCATGCTCGGCGTGACGGCGCGGCTCACGGTCGGGGCGCTGCAGATCAGCGGCTCGGTGATCGCCCAGCAGCTCGGCCTCGGCTTCGTCACCGCGGTCGATCCGACCCAGGGCGAGCAGGGCGTGCTGATCGGCAATTTTCTCACCATTCTCGGCCTCGCGCTGTTGTTCACCACCAACCTGCACTACCTCGTGATCGCGGCGCTCGACGACAGCTACACGCTGTTCAGCCCGGGCGAAGTTCCGCTCACCGGCGACATGGCGGCGCTGATGACGCGCACGCTCTCCGGCGCATTCAAGGTCGGCATCCAGCTCTCCGCGCCGTTCCTCGTGTTCGGCCTCCTGTTCAATGTCGGCCTCGGTCTGTTGTCGCGGCTGATGCCGCAGATGCAGGTCTTTTTCGTCGGCATTCCGCTGTCGATCCTCGCCGGCTTTCTCATTCTGTTTTTCGTGCTCGCCGCCATGATGGGCACCTATCTCAACAGTATCGAAGGCGTGCTGCGCGAGCTCGCGCCGCATGCCGGCCAGATCCTGTAGCGCCAGGCGAGCTCGCGCATGGCCGAAGAAGGGGACGACAGCGAGAAGACACAAGACCCGACGCAGCGACGGCTCGACGATGCGGCGGGGCGTGGCGACGTGGTCAAGAGCCAGGAGGTCAATGCCTGGTTCGTGCTCGCCGCCGCCGCCCTCGTGCTGCTGAGCTTTTCCGGCACGATGGGCGCGAAGCTCCTGGCGATGTTCCGCGGCATCATTGCCAATTCCTGGCGCATTCCGGCCGACGGCGGCGGCCTCATGCATCTCGCCCGCGAGATCTGCACCGAGGCGCTCGCCGCCATGGCGATCCCGTTTCTGATCCTGGTCGTCGGCGCGATCGGCGGCAACGCGATCCAGCACCGGCTGGTGTGGTCGACCGAGTCGCTGATCCCGAAGTTTTCGAAGATCTCGCCGCTTGCCGGCGCCAAGCGCATGTTCTCCAAGCAGGCGCTGGCGAACTTCCTCAAGGGCCTCATCAAGCTCGTCATCGTCGGCGCGGTGGCGACCGCGATCCTGTTGCCGGCCCGCAAGCGGCTCGAGGGCCTGATCGCGATCGATCCGTCGGTGATGGTCGACTATATGCGCAGCCTTGCGCTCCAGCTGTTCGGCGGCGTGGTCGCCATTCTCGCGATCATTGCGGCGGCCGATTATCTTTTCCAGTACCAGCAGTGGTACGAGCGGCAGAAAATGTCGATCCGCGAAATGCGCGACGAGTTCAAGCAATCGGAAGGCGATCCCAAGATCAAGGCCAAGGTGCGCCAGTTGCGCATGCAGCGCAGCAAGAAGCGCATGATGTCGGCGGTCCCGAAGGCGACGGTGGTGATCACCAACCCGACCCACTTCGCGGTGGCGCTGCAGTGGGAGCGCGGCATGAACGCGCCGATCTGCGTCGCCAAGGGCCAGGATTTGATCGCGCTGCGCATCCGGGCGGTCGCGGAGGAGAGCGGGGTGCCGATCGTCGAGAACCCGCCGCTCGCCCGCACGCTGCATGCGACCGTCGAGATCGACGGGGAAATCCCCGCCGAACACTACAAGGCGGTAGCCGAGGTGATCAGCTACGTGATGCGGCTCAACGGCACGGTCCGCGCGCCGGCGACGGGGCCACGGGCGGCAAGGTGATCCTCCCGCGTTAACGTTTGGGGTGCTGGAGCATTTTCCGTTCCTGCGGAATCGGAATACGCCCCGGCCTGCTTCATTCGGCGGACGTTCTCGTCGGCAAACCGGCGTCCACCTCGCCGGAACATGCGCTAAAACCCTTGCGGGACCGCCCCGTCTGGGGCACTCAAGAGGGCGGAGGGTGCTTCGGTATATTCGAACCGAACGTAAGCCAGGATGGCGAAACAGGACGGAAGCGACGGGATGGGTGCTGAACGCCGCGGCAGCATCGGCATGGTGCTGCTCGTCGCCGTCGTGCTGATCGCCGCCGCCGCCGGCCTCATGTTCGTCGGCCGCGAGCAGGCCGAGCCCTATGTGCTGACGCTGCTCGCCATTCTCGGCATGATCGGCGTGTTCTCGCTGTTTGCCACCGCCGCCGGCATCCTGCAGGTCGCCGGGCGCGACAAGGGCAATCCGATCCTGCGCGCGGTCGCGGACGGCGCGGTCGACGGCATCCTGGTCACCGATCCGGCCGGCCGCGTGATCTACGCCAACGCGGCCTACCGGACCCTGACGGATGCGGTCGGCACCGACGACGTACGTCCGGTGGAGCGCGTCTTTCTCGGCGATCCGGAAGTGTCCGAGGCGATCTACCGGCTGGTCAAGGCGGCGCGCGAGGGGCGCAGGCTGCAGGAGGAGATGCGCGTCGTCGGCCTGCGCGGCGAGCCGGCGCGCTGGCTGCGCATGCGCGTGCGCCCGCTCGGCGAGAGCGGCCGTGACGCCCGTAGCGCGGTGTGGTCGGTCGCCGACGTGACGCGCGACCGCGATCGCAACGAGACCGCGATCATCGGGCTGCAGCATGCGATCGACTATCTCGACCACGCGCCCGCCGGCTTCTTCTCGGTCGATGCCGCGGGGCATATCGGCTACCTCAATGCGACGCTCGCGGGCTGGCTCGACCACGACCTTGCCCAGATCGGCTCGGGCGGCCTCAAGCTCGGCGATATCGTGCCGGGCGAGAGCGCGGCGCTGTTCACGCGCTTTTCCGGCGAGCCCGGCGAGGTGAAGACCGAGGTGCTCGACCTCGACCTCAAGACGCGCGGCGGCAAGGCCGTGCCGGTGCGCCTGTATCACAAGGTCGCGTTCGCGGCCGACGCCACGCCCGGCGCCTCGCGCACGCTGGTGCTCAACCGCGCGCACGACGACGGCATCGATGCGCAGCGCGCCGCCGAGGTGCGCTTCGTGCGCTTCTTCCACAACACGCCGCTCGCCATCGCGACCGTGGACAAGACCGGCCGCATCGTGCGCACCAACGCGCTTGCGGCGCGGCTGTTCGGCGGCAGCCATGAGGCGGAGGGCAGCTCGATCCTCGACATGGTCGGCGCGGCCGGTCGCGCCGCGGTCGAGAAGGCGATCGCCGAGGCGGCGCGCGGCCAGGCCGACATCGTCCCGATCGACGCGGCGCTCGCCGGCGAGGCCGGCCAGGCGACGCACAATCCCGCCATGGCGGGCGAGAACGACCGCTGGGCGCGCTTCTACGTCACCCCGGTCGCCGACGCGCCGGGCGATCGCGAGGCGGCGATCGTCTATGCGCTCGACACCACCCACCAGCGCAGGCTGCAGAGCGACTTCAACCAGGCGCAGAAGATGGAGTCGGTCGGCGAGCTCGCCGGCGGCATGGCGCACGACTTCAAGAACCTGCTCAACATCATCCTGCTGGCGACCGATTTCCTCCTCACCACCCACCGGCCGACCGATCCGTCCTTCCAGGACATCATGCAGATCAAGAACACCGCGAACCGCGCGGCCGGACTGGTGCAGCAGCTGCTCGCCTTCGCGCGCAAGCAGACGCTGCTGCCTCAGGTGCTCGACGTGGGCGAGGCGCTGTCCGAGTTCGCCGTGATGCTGCGACGGATGATCGGCGAGCGGGTGACGCTCGAGGTCGTGCGCTCGCGCGATCTGTGGCCCGTCAGGGTCGACGGCAACCAGTTCCAGCAGGTGATCCTCAACCTCGCGGTCAATGCCGGCCACGCCATGCCGGACGGCGGCAAGCTCACGATCCGCACCGCCAACGTGACGAGCGAGGAAGCGCGCGGCTTCACCTACAAGGGCATGCCGGCCGCCGACTACGTGCTTGTCGAGGTCGCCGACACCGGCACCGGCATCGCGCCGGAGGACATGGACAAGATCTTCCTGCCGTTCTTCTCCACCAAGGAGGTCGGGCAGGGGACGGGGCTCGGGCTCGCCACCGTCTACGGCATCATCAAGCAGACCGGCGGCTTCGTTTATCCCGAATCGGAAGTCGGCAAGGGCACGACCTTCCGCATCTTCCTGCCACGCTACGTCGCGAGCGCCGAGGAAGCCGCGCTGACGGCGCCCGCCGCGATCAACGGCGCGCCCACCGCCGCCGGCGACGACACCGGGCAGGGCACGATCCTCCTGGTCGAGGACGAGAAGGACCTGCGCGCACTCAATGCGCGCGGCCTTGCCTCGCGGGGCTACACGGTGCTGCAGGCCGGCAACGGCGTCGAGGCGATCGAGGTGCTGGAAAAGCACGACGGCAAGATCGACCTCGTCGTCTCCGACGTGGTGATGCCCGAGATGGACGGGCCCGCGCTGCTCAAGGAGCTGCGCCGCCGCCGGCCCGATCTCAAGATCGTGTTCGTGTCGGGCTATGCCGAGGAGGCCTTCGCCAACAACCGGCCGGAAGGGCAGCCCCGCTTTCTCGCCAAGCCGTTCTCGCTCAAGACGCTGGTCGCGACCGTCAAGGAGACGATGGCGTCGTAGTCCGATCGATTGCAGTTCATGTCACAGCCCCCGCCGCAAACCCTGCCCAAGTCCCCGCCCAAGTCCCCGCCAAAGCCCCCGCACGACGACGAGGAAGAGTCCGACGCCGACCGACGCCGGGCGAACATCATCATCCTCGCCGTCGTCGCGCTGCTGATCGTCGGAGGCATCTGGCTCGTCAACGCGCTGATCGACGCGCGCAAGGCGGAAGAATGCATGGAGTCGGGCCGCCACAACTGCAATCCGATCGAGGTGCCGGCAAGGTAATTCGTTTGAGCATGATCCTTCCCGAAAACCGGTATCCACCCCGTATCAAGTACGGGGCAGGCCTTTTCGGGATCATGCTCGCAGCTCACTCGGCAGGCACGCCGTCCATGCGCCGCTCCTTGGCGACCGAGCCGGCATTGTGCGTCCGCCACGGCATCAGCTCGCGGTGACGCGTGAACAGGTTGCGGAACGGCGTCGTGTAGAGCTGCCACACCGACTGGAAATCGCGCTCCTCGCCGTCGCCGAGACCGAGCACCAGCGTGTCCTTCTCGGTCTCGTGCGGTATGTAGAGCGTGCCGAACAGCCGGTCCCAGAGCGTGAACGTGAAGGCGAAGTTCTTGTCGCGGTGCTTCACGTCGACGCTGTGATGGATGAGATGCAGCGCCGGGCTGTAGAATATCTCGCGCAAGCCGCGCGGGAACATCAGCCACACATGCGAATGGGCGAGATGATAGGCACCGACCGTGTAGTAGAGAAAATCGAGCGCGTTGACACCGGCAATCGTCACCTGCGCGACGGGGCCTTGATAGACGTAGAAAAAGCCGCCGTTGATGGCGCCGACGCAGAGCGCGATCACCTGGGTGGTGAGGATTTCGCCGACCGGGTGCACGCGCAGCGCCGTGATCGGGGTGAGCACCTCGGCCGAGTGGTGGATCTTGTGGAATTCCCACAGCCACGGGATCTTGTGCTGCAGCCAATGGGCGAGGAAGTTGCCGAAATCGACCGCCATGAACACCACGACCGTGAAGACGAGGCCGGCCGCGAGGCCGGGCGTCGCGGGGCTGCGGTTCGGTCCGAGTGCGATGTCGAGCGCCGACACGATCCAGCCGGTCGTCGTCGCGGCGCTCAGGAACATCGCGGCGATGAGCAGCGCGATCACGAAGTAGTTCACCAGCACGAAGCGATAGTCGAGCAGCGCCGAGGCGTGCAGAAACACGCGGCGTGGAAACAGGCTGGCGAGAAGCTGCCGCGGCGAGCGCGCCTTGCCGCTGTGCGGATCGCGGCGCAGCGCCAAGATCGCGAGCAGGAGCGCGACCGCGAGATAGCCGACGAAGAAGCGGTCGCCCGGACTGAACGGCGCGTAGCCGAAGGCGGTGAGGCGCGCCAATATGTCTTGCAGCATCGCGACGGGTTCCCACGGGCCGGGTCGTCGCCATGGAAGGCGCGGAACGGCTTAAAACCGGTTAATGGAAGCTTGCCGGCGCCGCGCGTGCTTAGCGAATTACTTAAATCGGAGCATGATCTTATCCGAAAACCGGTGCCCACCCCCGATCAGGTCGGGGGCAAGCTTTTTCGGGATCATGCTCTAAATCCAGTCCTTGATCACGATCGCGAGCCCCGCGACCGCGATGCTCGAGCCGAGCAGCGAACCGCGCGGATAGCGCGCGATGATGCGGGCGAGGAGCTCTCCCTCCAGCAGCGTGAGGTTGATCAGCAGGATCGCGGCCCCGGCGGCCGCGAGCAGCGCGAGGAGCAGGCTGGCGATCACCATCGCGCTCACGATCACGCCCGACACGGCGTATTCGGCGGCGTAGACCCAGAGCCGCGGGTCCCACCAGTCGAGGAGGGCGCGCGGGCCGAACGCCATGAAGGTTGCGTTCATCGCCTTGAGCGCGCCATAGCCGAGCGCGTCTGCCGCGAGCGCCGCCACGACGCATTTGCCGAGGCAGGCGAGGAGCCCGCCGTGGCCGGTGAGCAGCGCGACGAGCCGCGGCCCGGCGAGCGCGAGCGCTGCCGCCGCGACGGCGAGCGGCATGGCGAACAACATGAGATCGCCGGCGAGCACGTCGCCCGCGCTCGCGCCCGATCCGCGATAGCCCATGCGGTGGGCGAGATAGGAGACGATCAGCGCGTCGCACAGGAAGACGGCGGCGAGAAAATTCCGCCGCATCTGCGCATGGCCGAACCGGTCGAGCAGCTGCCGGCACCGGATGCCGGCGATGAAGGCGCGCAGCCGCGTCGCCGCGGCGCCGAGCCGCCCTCGTTGCCGGTCGTTGAGCGACCACTCCGCGAGCGCGCCGGCAACGATCATGGTGCCGACCGCCTCGCCATAGTTCACCAGGACCTCGGCCGATGACCACATGCACCGGCCGATAGCATGGCCGGCCTTAACCGGCGGTTGCCGCGGCCCCCGCCAGATAAATCCCGGCAAATCAATGCGTGCCGGCGATCTGCTGGATGATCGGCGCCCATTTGGTCTGCTCGCCCTGGATGAAGGCAAGCGTTTCGGCGGGCGAGAGCGGCCGTTCCTCCCAGCCGATCGCCGCGATGCGCCGCGCGATGTCCGGGATGGCGACCGCCTTGATCAGGTCCGCATTGGCCTTCTTCACGATCGCGTCGGGCGTGCCGGCCGGCGCGAGCAGCACCAGCCAGCCGCCCGCCTCGAAGCCGGGCAGCGTTTCGGCGACGGTCGGCAGATCGGGGAACGACGCGAGCCGCTTCGGCGCCGCGACCGCGAGCGGCACCACGGTGCCCGCCGTTATCGCCCCGGCAAGCCCGGAATAGGCCTCGAACACCAGCGGGATGCGCTTGCCCATCACGTCGTTGAGGATCTGCGCGGTGCCGCCCGAATAGGGGATCATCTGCAGCTTGATGCCGGCGCGCGCCTGCAGCAATTCGCCGGTGAGATGCGTGAGGCGGCCGCGCCCGTTGGCGCCGTAGGCGAGCTCGCCCGGCTTCTGCTTTGCGAGCGCGATCAGCTCCGGCAAGGTCTTCGGCCCGAGCCACGGCGCCGCCGTGATGAACATGGGCGCGCCGCCGAGAAAGCCGATCGGCGCAAAATCGCGCGGCACCTGGACCGGCAGATTGTCGGCGGTGCCGGGCAGCGCCACGAAGGTCGAGAGCGCCATGATGCCGAGCGTATAGCCGTCGGGCGTGGCAGTTGCGGCAGAGCGCGCCGCGAGCGAGCCGCCGGCGCCCGGCTGGTTGACGACCACCGCCTGCTGTCGCCACACTTGCGAGAGGCCCTGTGCGATAACGCGCAGGATCGCGTCGAGCGCGCTGCCTGGCCCGGAGTCGGAGATCAGCCGCACCGGATGGGTCGGAAAATCCTGCGCCCGCGCCGGCCCGGCGGCGAGCGCGGACAGCGCCATCAGCCCGAGCGTTGCGAGCGCGAGCGGGCCCCCGCGCATGCGATCCTCCCTGATGTTCTCTAGCCTATCCGCGCCGACGCGCCGCAAACGCTTCAGCTCGGCGCCGGATGCGTGTGACATGTGCCGGGATGGGTTTGCCAATCGAAGTCGCCGCAGCGGTCGCAGGCGGCAAGCGCGAGCCCGAGGGCGAGGGCCGCGAAGAGACGCAATGCTCTCAGGCCATGACGCTGGCGGCTCTCCGTCGCCGCCGCGGCGTGGTTGCCATCTCGCCGGCGCATCGCGTGACCTCAATATGCCCCGAACGGGCCGAAGTAGCCCTTGCGCGGATCGTAGCCGCGCGGGTAGCGGCATACGAATGCGACGTAATCGCCGTAATGCGGGTGCACGCTGGTGACGATGGCGATCTTGTTCCATTTCGCGCACTCGCCCGCCGCGATCTCGCGATAATGCCCGACGAGATCCGGCGACCACGGAAAGATGCCGCCGGTGTCGTTGGTGTGGCCGCCGCGAAAGCCCCACAAGCCCGCCTGCGCGGCGGTCGCGAGCAGGGGAAGCACGAGGGCGGCGACAAGCAGGGAACGGCGACGCATGGGCGACCTCCAGAAGCGCTGCACACCCTATAGCACATCGGTGCGGCGCGCGCGCCATCCGCATGGCGCGGATTGCGCCGTCAACGGTCAATGTACTTGCGCACGACCGCCGGGTCGGACGTGATGCTGGCCGCGTCGATCGCGACGTCGGTGAACGCGCAGCGGCGGAAGCGCGCCTGCTCGTCGAGCGGCACCGTCGCGTCGATGCCGACCTTGGCGCGGATGCCGTTACGGCCGATGCGCACATATTCGTGGCCGCGCGCATCCGGGATGATGAAGAGGTCGCGCGAGGCCTCCATGCGGGTGGCGAGCGCATACTCGACGTCGTGCGGGTTGCGGATGTCGATGTCGTCGTCGACCGCGATGACGAGGTCGAGGTCTTTCAACGCGCCGAACGCCGCGAGGATCGCGTTGCGCTGCAGGCCTTCGTGCTGCGGCGTCGACTTGCGCACCTGCACCACCGCGTGGAAGCGGTGCAGCCCGCCCGCGGTCATTTCCGCGTCGACCACGATCGGCACCGCCGCCTGCAGCACCTTGAGCAGGCTCGCCTCGAGCACGTATTTGCGCAGCATCGTGGTCTCGAAGCTGTAGCCGTTGATCACCTGGTAGATCGGCCGGTCGCGGTGGGTCACCGCCGTGACCTCGAAGATCGGCGCCTCGCCGGCAGGCGAGAGATAGCCGACGAACTCGCCGAACGGCCCTTCCTCGATCGTCTCCTCGGCGAGAATGCGGCCCTCGAGCACGATCTCGCTGTCCGCCGGCACCATGAGGTCCTGGGTGACGGCGCGCGCGACGCGCAGCGGCCGGCCGCGGAGCCCGCCGGCGGCCGCGATCTCGTCGGCGCCTTCGGGCATCTGCGAGCCCATGGTCGCGGCCGCGTATTGCAGCGCCAGATCGGCGCCGATGCAGACGATGACCGGCAGGTCGACGCCCATGCGTTTGGCCCGCTCGAAGGCGAGGCGGAGGTGGCGCCCATAGTCGAGCTTCACCGCCGTGCGGTTGGCGCCGATCAGCTGCAGGCGATGGTATGAGGCGTTGTAGACGCCCGTCTCGGGGTCGCGCACAATGACGACGCCGGCGGTGATAAAGCGGCCGGCATCTTCCGGCGTATGAAACAGGACCGGCAGCAGGCGCTGCAGATCGATGCCGTCGCGGTGGACATGCTCCTGCGCCGGCGCCTTGTCGACCTCGACCGGCGCGATCGGCGCCGCGAGCGCCCGGCCGACCGCGTCACGGATGGCGCGAAAATCGGTGCCGAACGCGGCCTCGCAGTTCTGCTGGCAGCACAGCAAGTTGCCGACCACCGGGATGTCGTGGCCGGTGACGTCGGTGAACAACAACGCCGGCCCGCCGTCGCGCTGCTTCAGGATGCCGGCGAGCGCGAGATTCGCGTCGACCGGCGCCGTATAGGCCTGCAGGCGGCCTTGCTCCGCCATGCGCGCGAGCGCCGCGCGAAAGTCGGTATCGAGCACGGCGGAATTCGAGGTCATCCGGGTTTCCTTTCGCGGTTCCGCCGGCCGCGCGGGCGTCGTTTGGTTGCGACGATCTTGCCCGGGTCCCGCACGGCCGCAAAGGTTTTGAACTCGATATCGTCGAATTCCGTTCCTGCCGGCGGCGGTGCCGACCTGCCATTGCGACGATACCCCGATCCGATATCGGCGATAATGCGAAAATGCCCTGCCCGCCCGCGCGGGATGCCCGGGGCGAGGTGCGTGGATCGCGTCACACGCAATCGATCGCGGTCGCGTATAATCGCCGCCCGATGGAGCCTCGCAGCATGGCAAACGACGTTCCGACCTTCGCGATCCCGGCGGGATTTCTCGGCCTCGGGCCAGGCGCCGGCGCGGCCGCGATCGCGATCGCCGGCGTCCCGCTCGACATCGGCACCAGCAATCGCAGCGGCGCCCGTTTCGGGCCGCAGGCGATCCGGCAGGCGAGCCGCATGCTGGTCGACGGCGATCATCCCACCCGGCGGATCAATCCGGCACGGTTCGGGCTCGCCGATATCGGCGACTTCCGCATCGCGCTCGGCGACCTCGCCGAGAGCCTGCGCCTCATCGAGGCGCAGGCCGCCGCGGTCGACCACCTGGTGGCGCTTGGCGGCGAGCATACGATCACGCTCGCGCTGCTGCGCGCGCTGGCCCGCCGGCACGAGCCGCTCGCCCTCGTCCACCTCGATGCCCATGTCGACACCTGGCCGGAGAATTTCGGGCAAAAATTCGCGCACGGCACCGTGTTTCATCACGCGATCGAGGAGCGGCTGGTCGACCCGCGCCGCATGATCCAGATCGGCATCCGCTCGCCGGTCGAGCACGCCGTGGTCGACTGGACGCTCGGCTGCGGCGTTACGATCGTTACGGCCGAGGAGGTGCATCTGCAGGGCCCCCAGGCGATTGCCGAGCGTATCCGCGCCGTCGTCGGGGAGGCGCCCTGCTATCTGAGCTTCGACGTCGACGCGCTCGATCCCGCCTTCGCGCCCGGCACCGGCACGCCCGAGATCGGCGGGCTCGCGTCATGGCAGGCGCAGTCGATCCTGCGTCGCCTCGACGGCCTGCGTTTTGTCGGGATGGATGCGGTCGAGGTCGCCCCGGCCTACGACGTGGCCGAGATCACGGCGCTCGCGGCCGCGACCATGGTCTACGAGTACCTTGCGCTCTGTGCCGTGACGCGATTGCAAAAGTGAGCGAAGTAGAGCGTCATGCGTTGTCACTAAAGGCCGCTTCGAAATGTTCCCGCATCCGACCTGCGTCTTCCTCACCAAGGGCATCGGCGTCCATCGCCAGCGCCTGACATCGTTCGAGTACGCGTTGCGCGCTGCCGACATCGAGCAGCAGAACCTCGTGTCGATCTCCTCGATCCTGCCGCCCGGTTGCAAGCTGATCTCGCGCGAGGAGGGCGTCGCCACCTTGCGACCGGGCGAGATCACCTTCTCGGTGCTCGCCCGCGCCGAGACCGACGAGCCCGGCCGCCGCGTGCACGCGAGCATCGGGCTTGCCCGTCCGGCCGATCCCGCCATGTACGGCTACATCGCCGAGCATCACGGCTTCGGCGAGACGGGAGAGCAGAGCGGCGAATACAGCGAGGATCTCGCCGCCACGATGCTCGCCTCGACGCTCGGCGTCGAGTTCGACCCGAGCGCCGCCTGGAACGAGCGCAAGAAGCTCTACGAGCACACTCAGCTGATCATCGAAAGCATGTCGATCACCGCCGCGGCGCTCGGCGACGACTCGGGCGCGTGGACCTGCGCGGTTGCGGCGGCGGTGTTTCGTTTCTGACCGCGCCGCTCAGTTCATCTGCTTGAAGCGCTGGACGCGCCGGCCCCAGCCGACCTCCGTGGTATAGAGGTTGCCCTTGGAATCGATCGCGACGTTGTGCACCCACTTGAACTCGCCCGCCATGCGGCCGGCCTGGCCGAACTTCTCCACCACCTCGCCGGTCTCGCGCAGCGCCACGATCACCTGCTCGTTGGCGCCGTCGACGATGAACATGTAGCGCTCGTCCGGGTCGGTCGACAGCACCATGTCCCATACCGAGCCGTTGGCGAGCGTCTGCGGCTCGAAGCGGAACTCCTTCACGAAGGTACCGTCCTTGTGAAACACCTGGATGCGGTCGTTGACGCGGTCGCACACGTAGACGAGGCCGTCATGCGACAGCCGCACGCAGTGCACCGGGTTGCCGAACTGCTGCGAGGGCGGCGCGCTCGGGCTGTAGGGCGGCAGCTTCTCGTCGCTCGGCACGTGGCCATAGGCGCCCCACAGCCGCTTGAACGCGCCGGTTTTCGCGTCGAACACGATGACACGGCGATTTTTGTAGCCGTCCGCGACGTAGAGCTCGTCGGCCGCCGGGTCGAGCATCATGTGCGCGGGCCGGCCGAGCAGGTCGTGCGAGTTCGAGCCGCCGGTCTGGCCGGCGTGGCCGATCTGCTGGAGGAACTTGCCGTCGCCGGTGAATTTCAGGATCTGCGCGTCGGCCGGATCGTTGCCGCCGATCCACACGTTGCCCTCGTCGTCGACGAAAATGCCGTGCTCGCTCTTCGGCCAGTCGTAGCCCGGGCCCGGGCCGCCCCAGTGGCGCAGCAGGTTGCCCTCCTGGTCGAATTCCATCACCGCCGGCGCCGGATGGCAGCAGCGGCTCGCCGGCGGGACTTTCAGCGCCTCCTTCTCGTCGTCGAGCAGCGTGCCGGGACGATGAATGATCCAGACGTGATCGTTCTTGTCGACCGCGACGCCGGCGACCTGGCCGACGATCCAGCTGTCCGGCAACGGCTTCGGCCAGAACGGATCGACCTGGAAGCGCGGCACGTCAGCGGCCGCCGCGGATTGCATGCCGCCGACCGTGGCAAGCGCCGCCGCGATGATCCCTGCGCGCAACATCGCCCTCATGACATCCTCCCGTCCCGGCCGCGCCACATTTTTCGCCCGGCGCGCCGTTTTGCCTATGCTATCGGCCGCGGCGCCGCCCGGCCAGTCCGTTCGCGGCCGCACATTCGCAACCTTTTCGCAATATGCCCGTATGAACCAGACGGGTCGGGCGATCGACCAAGCATGGAAACGTGAAGAGGATTTTACCGATGACCGGCATGACGATCTCGCGCCGCGGCTTTGCGGCGGGCCTTGCCGCGGCGTTCGCGCTGCCGGCGCCGCTGCTCGCGCGCGCCGCTGACGCGACGGCGAGGAATTTCGTCGAGCAGATCTACGGGAGCTATGTCGGCACGGCGGGCCAGAAGGGCATTCCGCTCGAGGATGCCGCGACCATCCGGCGCTATTTCACGCCCGGCCTCGCCTCGCTCATCCTCGATGACCAGGCGGCGGCGAAGAAGCGCGGCGAGCCGCCGACCCTCGACGGCGATGCCTTCGTCGGCCACCAGGAATGGGACATCACCGGGCTCAATGTCGACGCCAAGGAAGCCGGCAGCAAGGCGACCGCCACCGTGAGCTTCACCAACTTCGGCAAGTCCGAGAGGGTGGTGATCGAATTGCTCAAGGTCGGCGCCACCTGGCGCATCGCCGACATCCACTGGGACGACGCGAGCACGCTGCGCGGGCTGTTTACGAAGAAATGAGACGCGAGTAGCGAGTAGCAGTAGTGAAGGGCCGCATGGCCACGCCCTATTCGCTGCTCGCCATTCGCTATTCGCCCATTTTGCGTTCCAGCCAAAATCCCGGCCCGTGGTACCAGACGCGATCCATCGCGTCGGCATCCGGATCGCCGCGATGCAGGGCCTCGATCGGGATTTCGCCGAACCCGCCCGGAAGCGCCTCGAGCGCGAGGCGCAGCCGTTCCGCCGCCGCCTCGTCGCGCCCGCCCGCGCAGGGGAAGATGCCGACCCGGCCGATCGATATCGCCTCGAACCAGTTCGCGCTGCGCGCGTGCGGCAAGACGATCAGCCCGGGCTCAGGATCGGGCGGGCGCGTCGCCCGCAGCAGAAAACCCCACCAGTCGCCGTTGGTGAGCGGCAGCATGAGCTCGCCGCCCGGCGCGAGGCGATCGAGCCAGCGCGGCGCCGGGTGGGTTGCGCCGGCGCACACGATCACGGTGTCGACCTCGCCCGGATCATGCGTGCGCCCGTCGCCCGCGACGACTTCCACTTGCGGCCATGGCGCCAGATTTGCGCACGCGCGTGACGCGAGCTCATCGTCGATCTCGACGGCGGTGACGCGGCCGCCGGTGCCGACGATCTCGGCGAGCACCGCCGTGTAGTAGCCGGTGCCGGCGCCGACCTGCAGCACCCGGCTGCCCGGACGCAGGGAGAGGTGGTCGAAGATGCGCGCCCACAGGCTCGGCATGCCGTTGTTGAGGTTTTTCGCCGGATCGATCGCCACCAGCACGTCGTGGTAGACCCAGCGCGCGCTCTGGTCGGGCGCCGCAACCGGCATCCGCGGCAGCACGTCCGGGATGATCCGCCAGGGCGGGTCCCCGAGAAAGCGTTCGCGCGGCACCGCCGCGAACGCCTCGACGATCGCGAACCTGCGTCGGATCGGCGCGCGCAGCCGCAGATCCTCCGCATACCAGCGGCGCGCCGCCGCGATCACGGCCTTCTCCGCTTCCTCATCCATTGTCGGCTGCCTCTGCGCTCTCGATGACCGACATTCGGCTGACCGGGGCCGGCGCGGACGCACCGAAATAAAAATCCGGCCCGTGTCCGCGGCTGCGCCGGCGAAGCGTATATTTCCCCGATGGAGCGCTTCACCGAGGGCAGCGGCCGGCCGATCGTCACGGTCGACAATACGACCGTCGACGTCGCGCGTGCCATTCATGCGCTCTCGTCCGCCGACCTCGTGCGGCTCAAGGCGCTGGCGCGGCTGTGGACGCGCGGGCAGGACGCGCTCGGCTGGTCGGATGTGCTGCACGAGGCGATCGCGCGGGCGCTCGGCGGCGCGCGCCGCTGGCCGCCCGGCGTGCCGATCGTGGCGTTTCTTTCCGGCATTATGCGCAGCATCTGCGAGGATCACTGGCGCCGCGCCCGGCGCGAAGGCCAGCTGATCGCGCGCGAGGAGGACGTCGCCGACCTCGGTGGCGAGGATGCGGCCTCCGATCCAGAGCGCACGCTCGCGGCCGCGCAGGCGCTCGCCGCCGTCAACGACCTGTTCGCCGGCGATGCCGTGGCGCTCATGGTGATCGCCGGCCTTGCCGACGGCCTCTCGCCGCCGGAAATCTGCCGGCTCTATGGCCTCACTGACCGCGACTACGACACCACCCGGCGCCGCATGCGCCGCGCCCTGCTGCGGCACGGGCTCGCAGGGAGCGAGACATGACGCGCTGGCGGCCGCACATCGATCTTGCCCGCCTGCTCGGCGCCCTCGAGGGCGAGGTGCTCGCCGCAAGCGATGACGCGGTGCGCCTCGTCGCCGCTCCGCGCGAGATCGCCGCCGCCGCCGCCGAGGTCAGGCAGGTGATCGCTGCCGTGCTCGGCGATCCGGACGGGGCGGGCGGCGTCGACCCGCGCCTGCCGCCCGCCGCGTTCTTGCGCGAGCATCGCGTGCGGCAGCACTGATTCCACTCGACTGCGGCTCGGCCGCGGAATACATCGCGGCGTCGCAGGGTTTATCATCGCGCTGCCATGACTTCAGGCGACAATAGGCAGCACTGCCAACAACGGGAGTAAATCGCATGACCAGGATGGGATCCTGCCTCGCGGCCGCGGCCGCGCTTGTGCTCGGCGCCGCGTCCGCGCCGGCGGCCGATATGACGTTCTTCGTCACCAGCGTCGGCGCGGGCGCCGGCGCGAACCTCGGCGGGCTCACTGGCGCCGACAAGCATTGCCAGGATCTCGCCGCCGCGGTCGGCGCCGGCGGCCACACCTGGCACGCTTATCTGAGCACGCAAGGGCCGGGCGCCGTCAACGCGCGCGACCGCATCGGCGCCGGTCCGTGGAAGAACGCCAAGGGCGAGGTCGTGGCGAAGAGCGTCGATGACCTGCATGGCGCAAGCAACAACCTCACCAAGCAGACCTCGCTCACCGAGAAGGGCGGCGTCGTCAACGGCCGCGGCGACACGCCCAACATGCATGACGCGCTGACCGGCTCGCAGGCGGACGGGCGCGCCTTCACGGGCGCCGACGACCGCACCTGTCACAACTGGACCAGCAGCGCCGCCGGCGCCGCCATGCTCGGTCATATCGACCGCAAGGGCCTGCGCGAGGACGATGCCTCGCACTCGTGGAATTCCTCGCACCCCTCGCGCGGCCCCGGCGGCGGCTGCAGCCAGGACGATCTCAAGAGCACCGGCGGCGCCGGGCTCTTCTACTGCTTCGCGGTGAATTGATTAACTGCCTCGCTGCTTAGCTGAGGCACTGCGCGTGCGCTCCCTCCCCCGCTTGCGGGGGAGGGC
>DATBZM010000237.1:0-10829 GCA_036513175.1 Xanthobacteraceae bacterium
AGCGCGGCGCCGACCAGGCAGTCGCGCGAGACGAGGGCCGCGAGCTCGCTCTCGCCCATACCCTCGGTGCCGGGTGGACGCATCGGCAGCACGATGTAGCGCAGGTCGGCGTTGCTGTCGTGCACCTGGACCTCGACGGTCACCGGGATCACGAGACCGAACTCGCGCAACACCTTGCGCGGCTCGCGCACGGCGCGCGAGCGATAGGCCTTGCTCACGTACCAGGCGGGTGGCTCGCCGAGCAGCGAGCGCGGGTAGCAGGAGCATAGCGTGCAGACGATCAGGTTGTGGCGCTGCGGTGTGTTCTCGATCACCATCAGATCGGCCTCGGTCACCTCGATGCCGAGCTCGCGCGCCGCGGCCTTGCCGTCGCGCAGCATGCGGGCCTTGAAGGCGGGATCGACCCAGGCCTTGGCGACCATGCGGGCGCCCTGGTGCGGCGTGCCGCGATCGTTGATTTCGTGGCGCTGGCGGATTTCGTCGGCGGTGAGCAGGCCCTTGTCGATCAGCAGGCTCTTGAGCGCGAGGAATTTTGCCTCGCCCGCGCCGAGCGCCACGTCGTCGTCCTCGCGGGTCGGATGCGGCGCATGCGCATGATCGTGATCCTCATGCGAATGCCCGTGAGGGTGGTCGGGATGCTCGGCGGTCATGGGTCAAGTCTCCGGATTCGGACGTGCGATTAGACCGGCCGCAGCCAGTGATCGTAGATTTCGAGCACGAGCGTGTCGGCTTCCGCACCCTCGTAGTCGGTCCACAGGTCGCGCTGCCGCAGGCGGACGCGGTAGAGCGGAATGCGCGCGCGGCCGACGCGGCCATAGGCGCGCTCCTCGGGATTCTCGAACCGGCCGCAATAGCGATCGATGATGCCGACCTTGTTGCGGGCATAGACCGGCGTGCGCACGTGACCCGGCTTGCCAAGATCGAGAATGCGCACCCGGTCGCCCGGCGCGTAGGCGGCTTTGCTCTCAGCCGGCATGATCGCGCGTGCCCTTGCGCAGGATGTCGTCCGTTCGCGCCCCGAGCTCGGCCCGGTCGATCAGGCCCTTCTCGACCAGGAGCTCGATCATTCCGTCGAGCCGGCGGCCGTAGAAGGTCGACCGGTTGTAATCTTCCGGCGACATCTCCTCCATGGTGCGGCGGTATTCGTCGAGATTGAGGATGCCGTTGCTCCACAGCACGTTGAACATGGCCAGCATGTGCTTCTGCCAGAAGAGCGGGGGCGCCTCCTGGCGCGGCACCTCGCCGGCCGGCAAGCCGCCGATATCGGTGATCAGGCGCTCGGCCATATGTGCTTTCTCCCGGCGTCAACGCGACCAGCGTAGCACCGCGCCCGTCGGCGCGGGAAGCCGGCGGCTTAAGGAGTGGTGAACCAGGATGATGCGATAACGGCATATCAGCCGGCGATCCCAAACATGGCGCGACGCAAAACCGAAGAGCTTCCGTTCGCAGACCAGGAGGTGGCGGCCGAAATCGGCCGTTGGCTCGGCCATCTCGGTGCCGAACGGCGCATGTCGGGCAAGACGCTCGAGGCCTATGGCCGCGACGTGCATCAGTTTCTCGCCTTTCTGGCCGAGCATCTCGGCCGCCGCGTCACGCTCGCGGCGCTCGCGCGCCTCGCGCCGGCGGACGTGCGCGCCTTCATGGCGGCGCGGCGCGCGAATGGCATCGGCGGCCGTTCGCTGATGCGCGCGCTCGCGGGCGCGCGCTCGTTCGCCCGCTTCCTCGAGCGCGACGGCAAAGGGAGGGTGGGCGCGCTGGCGGCCGTGCGGGCGCCGAAGGTCGCGAAGACGCTGCCCAAGCCGCTGTCGGTCGCGGCCGCCAAACGCGTTGCCGATGCGGATGTGCGTGCCGGCGAGGAACGCGCGCCCTGGGTGCTGGCACGCGACGCCGCCGTGCTGGCCCTCCTCTATGGCTGCGGCCTGCGCATTTCCGAGGCGCTCGGGCTCGAGCCCCGGGATGTCGCCCGTGCGCGCGATTCGCTCACCGTCACCGGCAAGGGCAACAAGACCCGCATGGTGCCGCTGCTGGCGCAGGTCGCAAAGCTCATCGCCGACTATGTGGCCCTGTGCCCGTACGATCTGCCGGCCGAGGGGCCGCTGTTCGTCGGCGAAAAAGGCGGGCCGCTGTCGCCGCGCATCATCCAGCTCGTCATGGAGCGGATGCGCGGCGCGCTCGGGCTCGCCGAGACGGCGACGCCGCATGCGCTGCGTCATTCCTTCGCGACCCATCTGCTCGCCCGCGGCGGCGACCTGCGCGCCATCCAGGAGCTGCTCGGCCACGCGTCCCTCTCGACCACGCAAATCTACACGGCGGTCGACAGCGAGCGCCTGCTCGAGGCCTATCGCGGCGCCCACCCGCGCGCGTGATATTGTCATTGCGAGCGTAAGCGAAGCCGCTTCACTTGCTCATGCGTCCGCGGTCGAGATTGCTTCGTCGGGCTACGCCCTCCTCGCAATGACGGAGTTTTGGCCGCGCTCCCTCTTGCGTCGTGGCGCGGCTGCGTCCATCGTCCGCCCGCAACAGCCCGGGAGCGACACGCCATGTCCGACGTCCACGAGACACTCGAACATTCCGAGCACGCCGAGCATGCGTCGCACAGCGGCAACAAGGGCATCGCGCTGCTGATCTCGGTGCTCGCGCTCTTCCTCGCCCTCTCGGAGACGCTGGGCAAGAGCGCCCAGACCGCAGCCCTCAGCTACAACGTGCAGGCCAATGACGACTGGGCCTATTATCAGGCCAAGACCATCCGGATGGGCCAGCTGCAGACTGCGGCCGACACGATGACCCTCATTTCGCAGGGAACGACCGATCCCGCTCTCAAGGACGCGCAGGCCAAGCAGATCGCGGCCTGGCGCAAGGAAGCGGCCCGCGCCGACGACGAGCCCGGTCGCAACGGCCGCAAGCAGCTGACCGAGAAGGCGCGCGCCTCCGAGGAGGAGCGTGAGACCGCGCTCGCGCGCTATCACAATTACGAGTTCGCGTCGGCGGCGTTCCAGATCGGTATCGTGCTCGCCTCCGCGACCATCATCACCGGCATGGTCGTGCTCGCTTGGATCGCGGGCGGTCTCGGTGTCATCGGCGTTGCCTTCATGGCGATCGGGCTGCTGGCGCCGCACGCGATTCACCTGTTGGGATGATTTCAAAATAGCGAATGGCGAATAGCGAGTAGCGAGTGGAATTCGATTGGCCAATCGCCATTCGCTATTCGCCACCCCTCTCACATGCTGATCGCCCGCTTCTCCACCGCCATCGCGGCTTCCTTGACGGCCTCGGTCAAGGTCGGATGCGGGTGGCAGGTGCGCGCGATGTCCTCCGACGAAGCGCCGAATTCCATCGCCACCGCGGCTTCGGCGATCATGTTGCCGGCGTCCGCTCCGACGATGTGCACGCCGAGCACGCGGTCGGTCTTGGCGTCGGCGAGGATTTTCACGAACCCGTCGGTCTGCTGGTTGACCTTGGCGCGGCCGTTGGCGGTGAACGGGAATTTGCCGACGTTGTAGGCGATGTCGGCCGCTTTCAGCTCCTCCTCGCTCTTGCCAACCGACGCGACCTCGGGAAACGTGTAGATCACGTTCGGGATCACGTCGTAGTTCACATGGCCGGCGCGGCCGGCGATGATCTCGGCGACCGCGATGCCCTCGTCCTCGGCCTTGTGCGCCAGCATCGGTCCGGCGATCACGTCGCCGATGGCGTAGATTCCCGGCACAAGGGTGGCGTAATGCGCGTCGACCGCGACGCGCCCGCGATTGTCGAGCTTGACGCCGGCCGTATCGAGCCCGAGCCCTTGCGTATAGGGCACGCGGCCGATGGCGATCAGCGCCACGTCCGCCTCGATCGTCTCGGCCGCGCCGCCCGCCGCCGGCTCGACGCTCGCCTTGAGCGCGGCGCCCGATGAATCGATCGCGGTGACCTTGGACGACAGCTTGAACGTAATGCCCTGCTTCTGCTGGAGGCGCTGAAAGCTCCGCGCTACGTCGAGGTCCATGCCGGGCAGGATGCGGTCGAGGAACTCGACCACCAGCACCTGGCTGCCGAGCCTTCGCCACACCGAGCCGAGCTCGAGCCCGATCACGCCGGCGCCGACCACGAGGAGCTTCTCCGGCACCTTCGGCAGCAACAGGGCGCCGGTCGACGACACGATCCGCTTCTCGTCAATCTCGATACCCTTGAGGCGCGCCACGTCCGAGCCGGTCGCAATCACGATGTTCTTCGTCTCGACGGTCTCGCGCTTGCCGTCCGCCGACGTGACCTCGACCTTGCCGGGCGCCGTGATGCGGCCGACGCCCTGGAAGCTGTCGATCTTGTTCTTCTTGAACAGGTAGGCGACGCCCTTGACGTTGCCGTCGACGCCTTCGTCCTTGAACTTCATCATGGCGGCGAGATCGAGCGCCGGCGCGCCGACCCGGATGCCCATCTTGGCGAAGTCGTGGCCGGCCTCCTCGAACAGCTCGGAGGCATGCAGCAGCGCCTTCGACGGGATGCAGCCGATGTTGAGGCAGGTGCCGCCGAAGGTCTTGTCCTTCTCGACCACCGCGGTCTTCAGGCCAAGCTGCGCGGCACGGATCGCGCAAACATAGCCGCCCGGGCCGCTACCGATGACGACGAGATCGTAAGCCATTATTATTTGCCCAGCGCCTGGTCTCGAAGTTTCGCACGGTCGATGTAGCCCGGAAGAATTGTGCGATCATCGATGATCGCCGTGGATAGCTGCTTTGGCGTTAGATTCTTGGCGCCAGAAAGATCGGCTCCGCGCAAAATTGTTCCGTCGAGATGCGCACCATCAAAGTCCGCATCTCGGAAAACGGCATTCGTAGCGTCCGCGCCGCTCAGGTTTGCTCCGCGGAGCGAGGCACCACTGAGATCAGTGCGCCGCACGAAGGCGCCGTGGATATCGAGGGAAGGCCGGACGGTTCGAGCTTCACTCTTTTGCATCACGGTTCTCCCAACCTGTTCCGGAGGAGCTTGAAAATCTCTTGGACATCGATGGGCGGTTGTTCGTCACCATAGTCGATTTCACCAACCCTTAGATAGGCTTGAAGAAGTTCAAAAATAGGGTTCGACAAGTCAGGAAAATCTCTCGCCACTTCGCGCAACACATAGATGGCAGCTAACCGGACTTCGAGTTTCGGATCGCGCAACTGTCCAACGGCACGGTTGAACAATTCGGTCACATGTGCGCGTCGAGCCAGCTCTGCTTGCGCATTTGCTGATCTGGCTTGCAAGGCGGCCGGCGATAATTGACGCCACGCCAAGGCGGCGCCGACAAATGCGGCGGCAGCCAGAGCCACATTCCGTAGAATCTCCGAAAATGCGACCCAGGTATTCATCCACCCCTTCGGAGCGTTGGACTCACAAATCCAGCACCAGCCGCGCCGGGTCCTCGATGACGTCTTTCACCCGCACCAGGAACGTCACTGCCTCGCGGCCGTCGACGACGCGGTGGTCGTAGGAGAGCGCGAGGTACATCATCGGCCGCGCCTCGATCTTGCCGCCGACCACCATCGGCCGCTCCTGGATCTTGTGCATGCCGAGGATGCCCGACTGCGGCGCGTTGAGGATCGGCGTCGACATCAGCGAGCCGTAGACGCCGCCGTTCGAGATCGTGAAGGTGCCGCCCTGCATATCCTCGATCTTGAGCGTGCCCTCGCGCGCGCGGCGGCCGAAGCCGGCGATCTCCTTCTCGATCTCGGCGAGCGATTTCATGTCGCAGTCGCGCACGACCGGCACCACCAGGCCCTTCTCGGTGCCGACCGCGACGCCGATGTGATAGTAGTTCTTGTAGATGAGGTCGGCGCCGTCGATCTCGGCGTTCACGGCGGGGATTTCCTTGAGCGCCTGCACGCAGGCGCGCACGAAGAAGCCCATGAAGCCGAGCTTCACGCCGTGCCGCTTCTCGAACATGTCCTTGTACTGATTGCGCAAGGCCATCACGGCGCTCATGTCGACCTCGTTGAAGGTCGTGAGCATGGCGGCGGTGTTCTGCGCCTCCTTGAGGCGGCGCGCGATCGTCTGGCGCAGCCGCGTCATCTTCACCCGCTCCTCGCGCGCCGCATCGTCGGCGGGCGAGGGCGCACGCACCGCCACGGCGGCGGCCGGCTGGGGCACCGGCGTCGGCTGCGCGGCCGCGCGCTCGATCGCGGCCAGCATGTCGCCCTTGGTGACGCGGCCGTCCTTGCCGGAGCCCGGCACCGTCGCGGCCTCGATGCCGCTCTCGGCCGACAGCCGGCGCACCGACGGGGCGAGCGGCGCCTCGGGCGCGGCGGGCTTTGCCTGGGTCGGTGCGGCAGGCTGCGCGGGTGGAGGCGGCGCCGCCGGCTTTGCGGCCGCGCCCGCGCCATCGGTGATCTGGCCCAGCAGGGCGCCGACCGCGACGGTGTCGCCGTCCTTCGCGGCGATGTCGGCGAGAATGCCGGCCGCAGGCGCCGGCACCTCGATCGTGACCTTGTCGGTCTCGAGCTCGACCAGCGGCTCGTCGACGGCGACCGTGTCGCCCGCCTTCTTGAACCACTTGCCGATGGTCGCCTCGGTGACGGATTCGCCGAGCGTCGGGACGCGGATGTCGGTCATGGTCTCTGCCTTTGCTCCGTCATGGCCGGGCATAGCCGTTCGAAGAACGGCGTCGCTTCGCTCGCCTATGTCCCGGCCATCCACGTCTTGCCCCGCGGCAAAGACGTGGATGCCCGCATTCGCGGGCATGACGTATTCAAATGGTTATCCCAGCGCCTCTTCGAGAAACTGCTTGAGCTGGGCGAGATGCTTCGGCATCAATCCGGTCGCGGTCGCGGCCGACGCCGGCCGGCCGGCGTAGCGGGCGAAACGGTTCTTGGCGCCGATCTGGTTGAGCACCCAGCCGATGAAGGTGTCGACGAAGAACCACGCGCCCATGTTGCGCGGCTCCTCCTGGCACCACACGATCTCGGCCTGCTTGAAGCGCGAGAGCTCCGCCATCAGCGCCTTGGTCGGGAACGGATAGAGCTGCTCGAGGCGGAGCAGGTAGATGTCGTCGATGCCGCGCTTCTCGCGCTCCTCGTAGAGGTCGAAGTAGACCTTGCCGGAGCACATCACGACGCGGCGGATTTTTGCATCCTCGACGAGCTTGATCTTCTCGCCCGCCAGCATCTGCGCGTCGTCCCACAAGAGGCGGTGGAACGTGGTGCCGGCGTCCATCTCGGCGAGGCGCGAGACCGCGCGCTTGTGGCGCAGCAGGCTCTTCGGCGTCATCAGGATCAGCGGCTTCCTGATCTCGCGCTTGAGCTGGCGGCGCAGGATGTGGAAGAGATTCGCCGGCGTGGTGCAGTTCGCCACCTGCATGTTGTCCTCGGCGCACATCTGCAGGAAGCGCTCGAGCCGTGCCGAAGAATGCTCCGGCCCCTGGCCCTCGTAGCCGTGCGGCAGCATGCAGACGAGGCCCGACATGCGCAGCCACTTGCGCTCGCCCGAGGAGATGAACTGATCGAAGATCACCTGCGCGCCATTGGCGAAATCGCCGAACTGCGCCTCCCAGACGGTGAGCGCGTTGGGCTCGGCGAGCGAATAGCCGTACTCGAAGCCGAGCACCGCCTCCTCCGAGAGCATCGAGTTGATCACCTCGTAGCGCGCCTGGCCCTCGGCGACGTGGTTGAACGGCGTGTAGCGGTCCTCGTTCTCCTGGTCGATCAGCACCGAATGGCGCTGCGAGAAGGTGCCGCGCTCGGAATCCTGCCCCGACAGCCGCACTTTATGGCCATCGATGAGCAGCGAGCAGAACGCCAGCGCCTCGGCGGTCGACCAGTCGATGCCTTCGCCGGTCTCGATCGCCTTGGCGCGGCTCGCGAGAAAGCGCTGGATCGTGCGGTGGGCGTGGAAGCCCTGCGGCACGGTGGTGATCTTGTGGCCGATGTCTTTCAGCTCTCCGAGCGCGATGCCGGTATTGCCGCGGCGCGGGTCGTCCGAGTGCTCGGCGGCCTTGAAGCCCGCCCAGCGGCCGTCGAGCCAGTCGGCCTTGTTCGACCTGTAGCCCTGGCTCGCCTCGAGCTCGACGTCGAGCCGCGCGCGCCAGTCGGCCTTCATCTTCTCGATTTCGCCGTCGGTGACGACGTTCTCGGATACGAGCTTCTTGCCGTAGATCTCGAGCGTGGTCGGGTGCGACGCGATCGTCTTGTACATCAGCGGCTGGGTGAACGAGGGCTCGTCGCCCTCGTTGTGGCCGTGCCGCCGGTAGCAGAACATGTCGATGACGACCGGCTTCTGGAATTTCTGCCGGAACTCGGTCGCGATCTTCGCGGCGAACACTACCGCTTCCGGGTCGTCGCCATTGGCGTGGAAGATCGGCGCCTCGATCATCTTGGCGACGTCGGACGGGTAGGGCGAGGAGCGCGAGTAGCGCGGATAGGTGGTGAAGCCGATCTGGTTGTTGACGATGAAGTGCACCGAGCCGCCGGTGCGATGGCCGCGCAGGCCCGACAGGCCGAAGCTTTCCGCCACCACGCCCTGGCCCGCGAACGAGGCATCGCCCGAGATCAATAGCGGCATCGCCATGCGGCGGTCTTCCGGCGTGGCACCGAGCTGGTCCTGCTTGGCGCGCACCTTGCCGAGCACCACCGGGTTGACGATCTCGAGGTGCGACGGATTGGCGGTGAGCGACAGGTGCACCTTGTTGCCGTCGAACTCGCGGTCCGACGAGGCCCCGAGGTGGTACTTCACGTCGCCCGAACCGTCGACGTCGTCGGGGCTCGCCGAGCCGCCCTTGAACTCGTGGAAGATCGCGCGGTGCGGCTTGGCCAGCACTTGCGCCAGCACGTTGAGGCGGCCGCGGTGCGCCATGCCGAGCGCGATGTCCTTGACGCCGAGCGCGCCGCCGCGCTTGATGATCTGCTCCAGCGCCGGAATCATCGATTCGGCACCGTCGAGGCCGAAGCGCTTGGTGCCGGTGAACTTGAGGTCGGAGAACTTCTCGAAGCCTTCCGCCTCGACCAGCTTGTTGAGGATCGCCCGCTTGCCCTCGCGGGTGAAGCTGATCTCCTTGTGCGGACCCTCGATGCGCTCCTGGATCCAGGCCTTCTGCGCCGGGTCGGAGATGTGCATGAACTCGACGCCCAGCGTCTGGCAGTAGGTGCGGCTGAGGATCGCGACGATCTCGCGGATGGTGGCGAAGTCGAGGCCGAGCACGTTGTCGAGGAAGATCGGGCGGTCGAGATCGCCGTCGCCGAACCCGTAGGAACGCGGATCGAGCTCCTCGTGGTCGCGCGGGGGCTCGAGACCGAGCGGGTCGAGGTTGGCATGCAGGTGGCCGCGCATGCGGTAGGCGCGGATGAGCATCAGCGCGCGGATCGAGTCGCGCGTCGCCTGCTGCACCTCGATCTCGGTGACCTCGTGCCCGTTGGTCTGCGCCTTGGCCTTGATCTTGTCGCCGACCGCCTTCTCGACCTCGGTCCAGTCGCCGTCGAGCGCCGAGACGAGATCGCCGCGCTCGAGCAGCGGCCAGTTGCGGCGGCGCCACGACGGGCCACGGGCGCCCCGCGTCACGTCGGCGGCACTGTCCTTGAGGCTCGCGAAGAAGGCCTGCCACTCGGCGTCGACCGATGTCGGGTCTGCCTCGTAGCGTGCATAGAGGTCCTCGATATAGGGCGCGTTGCTGCCGTACAGAAACGACGAGCGGGCAAAGGCCGCGTTGGCGTCTTGGCGAGACATCATTCGATCCTGGATTCGATCCTGGCTGATGGGCAATGCCCGGATTGACCGGCGAAACAGCCGCGAAACGCCCGGCCCGGACGGGCGAATCCGCTCAGCCCTCATGTAAGCCGGTCGGACGCCACGAACAATCGCCTAAATGTCTTGTATGACCTTAAAATAACCAAATGATTGAATTTGCGTTCAGATCATCACGGCATCGGCATCGGTTACCCCTTGAGCACTTCCACGAGGGTCTTGCCGAGTCGGGCGGGCGATGGGGAGACCTTGATGCCGGCCGACTCCATGGCGGCGATCTTCGATTCGGCATCGCCCTTGCCGCCCGCGATGATGGCGCCCGCATGGCCCATGCGGCGGCCGGGTGGGGCGGTGCGGCCCGCGATGAATCCGACCATCGGCTTCTTGCGCCCGCGCTTCGCCTCGTCCTTGAGGAACTGGGCGGCGTCTTCTTCGGCGGCGCCGCCGATCTCGCCGATCATCACGATCGACTTCGTCTCCGGGTCCGCCAAGAACATCTCCAGCACGTCGATGAACTCGGTGCCCTTGACGGGGTCGCCACCGATGCCGACCGCGGTGGTCTGGCCGAGATTCTCGCGCGTCGTCTGAAAGACCGCCTCGTAGGTGAGCGTGCCGGAGCGCGACACGATGCCGACCGAGCCGCGCTTGAAGATGTTGCCCGGCATGATGCCGATCTTGCACTCGCCCGCCGTCATCACGCCCGGACAGTTCGGTCCGATCAGGCGCGACTTCGAGCCCGACAGCGCGCGCTTGACCTTCACCATGTCGGCGACCGGGATGCCTTCGGTGATGCAGACGATCAGCGCGATCTCGGCCTGGATCGCCTCGGCGATGGCGTCGGCCGCGCCCGGCGGCGGCACGTAGATCACGCTCGCGTCGGCACCGGTCTTTTCCTTGGCCTCCGCCACGGTGTCGAACACCGGCAGGTTGAGGTGGAACGAGCCACCTTTGCCGGGCGACGTGCCGCCGACCATCTTGGTGCCGTAGTCGATCGCGGCTTGCGAATGGAAGGTGCCGTTCTTGCCCGTGAAACCCTGGCAGATGACCTTGGTGCTCTTGTCGATCAGGACGGACATCACGCGGCCCCTTTGACGGCTTTCACGATCTTCTGCGCCGCGTCATCGAGATCGTCGCCCGAGGTG
>DATBZM010000238.1:0-8978 GCA_036513175.1 Xanthobacteraceae bacterium
GTCGAGCCGGCCCGCGACGACGTCACCGGCGCCGGCGCCGAGGCCGATCGGTGTGCCGCCGTTGCCGGCGTTCCACTCGACCTGCTCACGGATATAGGAGCCGATCTTCAAGCACGTGTCCGTCCCCGGCACGTACCAGAAACCAGCCCCGTACAGGCTGCAGACCCTCACGTATTCGACCGGCTTGGCCTTTACGGGAAGATCGGCGGCCTGCGCCCCAGCCACAGCGACGATACCCGCCGCCGAGCCGAGGAGAAGGCTTTTGACCATTCTCATTGTTGAACCCTCCGTTGAATTTCCGGGAGGGATCGATGTCGGTGCCCCCCTCCGGGCGCGACCATAAACTTCCGGTCAAGAAAGAAGATGTTCGCATTAAATGCGTATAAATCGGCAGCGGCGGCGTCAACGAAGAAGCGTCTTTTCCCAGCAAGCCGAATGCGTATTTGTCGCCAGTGTTGCACAAAGATCACGCATCCGCGACCCAGCAATGATCCGCAGTTCAGTGGTAAGCATTTGATCCAGAAAGACTAAATCTTCTTGTCCGCCAATCGCCCACGTGGCGTGGAATTGCGCGGAAAGCACCCTCTCGCGCCGATGCCCGCTATGCGCCGTTTATCCGACATTGATGCGCGCTTTACGCGGCCCTGTCGGGTAGGCGTGGCGCCGCCCCTCGACGTCGAACACGTCACAGGCTCCCAGATCAGCCGACACGAGATAATTGGGCCCGATCGGAACCTTGCCGAACCCGCCCGGAACATCGAGCACGTAGGTCGGCTGGCACAGGCCGGAATGGCGCCCGCGTAGCGCGCGCATCAGATCCTGCCCGGACGCGAGGCTGGTGCGCAGATGCGCGGTACCGCGCGCAAGATCGCCCTGGTGCAGATAGTACGGCTTGATGCGGCTCTCCACCAAGGCGCGCATGAGCGCGCCGAGCGTCACCGCGTCGTCATTGACGCCGCGCAGCAGCACCGACTGGCTCAGCATCGGAATGCCGGCGTCGACGAACTGCGCGCAGGCGGCACGCGCGGCCGGCGTGAGCTCGCGCGCGTGGTTGACGTGCAGCGCCACGTAGCTCGCCTTGCCGGGGACTTTAAGGGCGCGCACCATCTCGCGCGTCACGCGCTCCGGCGCCGCGACCGGAACGCGCGTGTGCACGCGGATGATCTTGACGTGGTCGATGGCTGCGAGTGCGCGCACGACCCTCCGCAGCCGGCGTGCCGATAAAATCAGCGGGTCGCCGCCGGTCAGGATCACCTCCCAGATGTCCGGCCGAGCGCGGACATAGTCGAGCGCGGCGGCGAGCTCCGCCGGCGACAGGGAGGGGCGGCCGCCCGGGCCGACCTGCTCGCGCCGGAAGCAGAACCGGCAATAGACCGGGCAGACATGCACGAGCTTGAGCAGCACGCGATCCGGATAGCGGTGCACGATGCCGGCGACCGGGCTCTTTGCGTCATCGCCGATCGGATCGCCGCGCTCCTCGGCGGCGACGTGAAGCTCGGCGGGATCGGGCACGAACTGACGCGCGATCGGATCGTGCGGATCGGCGGGATCGATGAGCGCCGCCATCGCCGGGCTGATCGCGACCGCATATTGGGCGGCGACGCGTTCGACGTCGGCGAGCCGTTCAGGCGCAACGAGCCCGGCTTCGGCAAGATCGCTCGGATGGCGCAGCGTGCGCGCGGCAGAGCGCATCGTGGAGGGCATGGTCGTGGCCTTTCTCTGCGAGACGCGCGGACCAAACGCCACTTTGCCCGGGCACGCAACCCGCGCCATCGTGGCTCGAGCGCCCGCGTGGCGCTATGACTGTGGAATGGACTTCGACGACGACTTTCGCGCCCGCCTGCACGACCTTCTGGTCTGGCGTCGCGACGTGCGCCGCTTTCGCACCGAGCCGCTGCCCGCCGGCGCGCTCGAGCGGCTGATCGCGGTCGCGTGTCTCGCGCCGTCGGTCGGCTTGAGCCAGCCTTGGCGCTTCGTCGTGGTCGAGAGCCCGGACCGCCGAGGCGCGGTGCTCGACGATTTCACCGCGTGCAACGCGGCGGCGCTCGCCGCCCTGGACGGCGAACAGGCCGCGCGCTACGCGACGCTCAAGCTCGCCGGCCTCGCCGAGGCGCCGAGCCAGATCGCGGTGTTCGCCGATCGGGCGACCGAGGCCGGCCACGGGCTCGGCCGCCGCACGATGCCGGAGATGGCGGAATATTCGGTCGTCACGGCGATCACCGCCATGTGGCTGGCGGCGCGCGCCGAGGGAATCGGCATGGGCTGGGTGTCGATTCTCAATCCCGCCCGCATCACGACGATTCTCGAAGTGCCGGCGCATTGGCGCTTCATCGGCTATTTCTGCCTCGGCTATCCGCAATCGGAGCATCCCGAGCCCGAGCTCGAGCGCGCCGGCTGGGAAAGGCGCCGGCCGCCGGAGACCGTCATATTGCGGCGTTGAAAGCCGGCGGCGCCGGAGCATGTTCCGCTCCTTCGGAATCGGAACATGCTCTCGTTTTCCTTTATTTGGCGCATGTTCTTGTCGGCGAACCGGCATCCACCCCGGATCAAGTCCGGGGCAGGCTTTCGCCGCAACATGCGCTGGTCAATCGGGCGGCGCGAGCGGCGTCCAGATCACCTGCTCGATCCGGCTCGCGCCGGTGACCAGCATGACGAGGCGATCGAAGCCGAGCGCGCAGCCGCACGCTTGCGGCATCGCGGCGAGGGCCGTCAGGAAGTCTTCGTCGATCGGATAGCGGATGCCATAGCGGCGCTGCATTTCGGCCATCTCGCGTTCGAACCGCCGGCGCTGCTCGGCCGCATCGGTCAGCTCGCCGAACGCATTGGCGATCTCGACGCCGCAGACATAGAGTTCGAAGCGCTCGGCGACACGCGGATCGGACGGCTTCGGCCGCGCCAGCGCCGCCTCGATGGCCGGGTACTCATCGAGCAGCGTGGCGCGGCCGATGCCGAGATTGGGTTCGATCCGCTCGACCAGGACGCGGCTGAAAATGTCGCTCCAGCTGTCGTCATCGGCGCAACGGATGCCGGCGGCGGCGGCCTGCCGGGCAAGGCCGTCGCGATCGCCCTCGCGCCCATCGAGCGTCGCGAGGAGATCGATCGCGGCAAAGCGCGCGAAGGCCGCCGCGACGGTCAGGCGCTCCGGCGCGGCGAATGGATCGGCGGTGCGGCCACGGAAGGCCACCTGCGGCACGGCCGCCATGCGCGCCGCAACGCGCAAGATCGCGGCGCAATCCTCCATCGCGGCCGCGTAGGATTCTCCGGCCCGGTACCATTCGAGCAGCGTGAACTCGGGATGATGCAGCGCGCCGCGTTCGCGATTGCGAAAGACGCGGGCGAACTCGAAAATCCGCCGCTCACCGGCCGCCAGCAGCTTCTTGGCGGCGAATTCGGGCGACGTATGGAGATAAAGGCGGGAGCGTTCCGCTGCCGGCGTCACGAGCTCGGTCGCAAAGGCATGCAGATGGGCCTCGTTGCCCGGCGACGCCTGCAGGATTGCGGCCTCCACCTCGACGAAATCGCGCGCCGCAAAGTAGCCGCGCAACGCCGCCTTGACGCGGTTGCGCGCGATGAGGAGTGGTCGCCGGTCGGCATGCCGGTGCAGCGCCCACCACGGTGAAGCGGCCGTCATTCAGGCGTCTTCGGCGTTGCGGAAAGGACTGGCAAAACCGGGCGCAATCAGTATGTTCCCGGCCACCAACGAGGCCCGTACCGCGGCGACGCCGCATCGGACGTGCGGCCATCCGCCAATCGAGGAAGATTCCGTGAAAGTCATCGCCAGCTCGCTCCGCAAGGGGAACATCGTCGATCTCGACGGCAAGCTCTACGTCATCCTGACGGCCGAAAACATCCATCCCGGCAAGGGCACGCCGGTGACCCAGCTCGACATGCGCCGGCTGAGCGACGGCGTGAAGTCGTCCCAGCGCTACAAGACCACCGACCAGGTCGAGCGCGCCCAGGTCGAGGAGCGCTCCTATCAATTCCTCTATGGCGACGGTGAAGGCTTCCATTTCATGAACATGGAGAACTATGAGCAGTTCACCGCCCATGAGGACGTGGTCGGCGACGCGGCCAAATATCTTGCGCCCGAGATGACGGTGAAGCTGCAAGTGCATGAGGGCATCCCGGTGGGCATCGAGCTGCCGCAACGCGTCACCCTCGAGGTGGTGGAGACCGAGCCGGCCATGAAGGGACAGACCGCGTCGGGATCGTTCAAGCCGGCGATCCTGTCGAACGGCGTGCGCACCTCGGTGCCGACCCACATCGTCACCGGCACGCGCATCGTGGTGTCGACCGCCGACGGCTCCTACATGGAGCGGGCGAAGGATTAGGTTCCGACGCGCAGCGGCGCGTGCAGCTTGCGCAGCGCCGCAAGCGCCGAGAGCGCCGTAATCTTGCCGGTCTTCGGGTTTTCCGAGGGAACGTTCTCGATTGTGAGCGAGAAGCGGGCCGAATCGGAATCGACCTCGATGCTGTGGCAGTTGCGGGTGACCGCCGGATCGGCCCAGATCTCGATCGTCGTGCGGTCCGGCCCGATGCCGGCGAGCGACAGCGCCGCGACCACGTTGACGTTGGCGGGAAAGCCCGCCGCGGCTTCGCGCGCCGTGCCGGTGAAGACGCATTTCGCCGCATTGAGCCCCTCGACCGAGATGTTGTGCTCGACCAGATAGGGCGCGCCGACGAGGCCATTCGGCGGCTTGCGCGTGATCATGCGCACCGAGTGGATGGTTCCTTCGGCGGCGGCCGACACCGCATCGAGCCCGAGCAGGGCGCCGGTCGGCACGATGATCTGGCCGCCATTGGCGGTGGCCAGCTCGATCAGGTCGGGGCGCGGCAGCAGCGCGCCGGCGCTGAGCACCATCACGCGCTTGCCGGCGGCCAGCATCGGCCGGCAGATGGCATCGAGCACCGATGCCGGCGCGCATTCGACCGCAAGATCGGCGTAATGCGGGAAGGCATCGACGTCGACCAGGGGGCAGTCGATGCCCTGCTCGTCGAGCCAGATCTTCGCCTTGGCGCGGTCGCGCGCCGCCGCACAGGCGAGGGTGAGGCCCGGCACGCCTTGGGCGAGGCGCCGGGCCAGGGCGCGGCCGATGGCGCCGAGACCGGCAATGGCAACGCGGGTCGCAGACACGAGGCCTCCCCTGCTCACATCCCGCTCATACGCGCCCTGCATGGACGCGGCAAGCGCGGCTTGACGCCCCTTCCCGCATGCCCCAATGGTCGCGGCAAAATCCCCAAAAGCCCGATGGAGTCATCGATGCGAAATCTGTTGCTCGGCGCCGCCCTCGCGCTCATGAGCCTTGCGGGTGCGGCGCCCGCGCAGGACTTCCCGTCGCGCACCCTCACGATGATCATCCCGTTCGCGGCGGGCGGCCCGACCGATGTGCTCGGCCGCATCATCGCGGCGCGCATGGGTGAAATCCTCGGCCAGAACGTGATCGTCGAGAACATCGGCGGCGCCGGCGGCATGTCCGGCTCGGCCCGCGTCGCCGAGGCGAAGCCCGACGGCTATACGATGGTGCTCGGCACGGTCGGAACCCATGCGCAGGGCCAGACGCTCTACAAGAAGCCGCTCTACAACGCGGCGACCGACTTCACCCCGGTCGCGCTCATCGCCGAGGTGCCGATCGTGCTGATCGCGCGCAAGGACCTGCCGGTGAGCAACCTTGCCGAATTCGTCGCCTATGCCAAGAAGAACCAGGACAAGATGTCGTTCGGCTCGGCCGGCGCCGGCTCGGCCACCCATCTCGGCTGCGTCGTGCTCAATACCGCGATGGGCACCAGGATCACGCACGTGCCTTATCGCGGGACCGGCCCCGCGATGCAGGACCTGCAGGGCGGCCGCATCGATTTCCTGTGCGAGGTGGCGAGCACCGCCAAGCCGCAGATCGACGGCGGCACCGTCAAGGCGATCGCCATGCTCACCAAGCAGCGCTCGCCGGCGCTGCCCAGCGTGCCGACCGCGATCGAGCAGGGGCTCGACGTGCAGGCCTATACGTGGAACGCGATCTTCCTGCCGAAGGGCGCACCGGACGCGATCGTGACCAGGCTGCACGATGCGGTGCTTGGCGCCATGCACACCCCGGCCGTCAAGGACCGGCTGCAGGGAATAGGCGCGATGATCGTGTCGGACGATCGGGCGACGCCGCAATATCTCGGCGGTTTCGTCAAGAGCGAGATCGAGAAATGGGCGGCGCCGATCAAGGCGAGCGGAACGAGCGTGGAGTAGAATGACGAGGAGAGGGTAGCGTCATGATGGAAGGCTTCACCCGCACCGAGATCAAGACATCGGGCGCGCGCATCGTCACATTGCACGGCGGCAACGGCCCGCCGCTGCTCTTGATGCACGGCAATCCCTTCACTCATCTGTCATGGCACAAGTTCGCGCCACGCCTGACGCAGCAATTCACCGTGGTGGCGACCGACCTGCGCGGCTATGGCGACTCGGAGAAGCCGCCCGGCGGCGACGACCATTCGGGCTACTCGTTCCGCGCCATGGCGCAGGACCAGGTCGAGGTGATGGCGGCGCTCGGCTTTCCCCGCTTCATGGCGGCAGGCCACGACCGCGGCGCGCGCGTGCTGCACCGCATGTGCCTCGATCATCCCGACAAGGTCGAGCGCGCCGCGATCCTCGACATCATCCCGCAGCACTACCTGCTCAACAACCTGACGCGCGACTGGGGCCGGTTCTCGTGGCACTGGCTCTTCATGATCCAGCCCTACGACTTCCCCGAGCGGCTGATGGGCGCTGACCCCGACTATTTCATCAGCAAGAAGCTCGCCAAGACGCCGCAGGGCCTGAGCTTCTTCGGCAAGGAAGCGCTTGCCGAATACATGCGCTGCTTCCGCAACCCGGCGACCATCCACGCCATGTGCGAGGACTATCGCGCGACCTTCGATGTCGACTTGGCGATGGACACCAAGGATTTCGAGGCTGGGCGCAAGATCGCGTGCCCGGTGCTCCTCCTGTGGGGCGCGACCGGCGGGGTCGGCCGCAACCACAAGGCGGCCGAGATCTGGGCGCGCTACGCCGCCGACATCCGCGGCGCCAAGGCGCTGCCCTGCGGGCACTATCTCGCCGAAGAGGCTCCCGAGGAGACCCACCGCGAGCTGCGCGAATTCTTCGCGGCGCGCGGCTAGACCGGCATCCGATCAAGTGTGATGGGAAGCCGGTCTGGATTCGATATTTGGTCGCATTTTCTACGGAAAACCGGTGGCCACTTTTCGTGAAAATGCCCTGGCGCATATCCCGGCGAAGTAGCTCGCCCGGCGCTCGCGCGCCGCCGGCAGGCCGCACCGCCCACCGCAGCTGTGCTATTGATCTGGATCAAGGCGAGCCGACCAACGCCGTGGTGTTGGGTTAACGGCCAATAAACCGCGCACCGGGCCAGGGGAGGCTCACCATGGAAGGTTCCGCAGATCGTCCCATCGCGGCGATGGCTTCGCGCTCGCACTGGTACCACATTCTCTACGTTCAGGTGTTGATCGCGATCGGCGCCGGTATCCTTATCGGCTATCTCGACCCCAAGCTCGGCGTCCAGCTCAAGCCGCTCGGCGACGGCTTCGTCGCGCTCATCCGCATGATGATCGCGCCGGTGATCTTCTGCACCATCGTGCACGGCATCGCCTCGATGGGCGACCTCAAGAAGGTGGGCCGGGTCGGCATCAAGACCCTGTTCTACTTCGAGGCCGTCTCGACGCTCGCGCTCGTCATCGGCCTCGTCGTCGCCGACGTGCTGCGGCCGGGCAGCGGGTTCAACATCGACGTCGCGACGCTCGACCCGAAGGCGGTCGCATCCTACGTCACGCGCGCCAAGGAGGATGGTGTCGTCGCCCACCTGCTGGCAATCATTCCCAACAGTTTCGTCGGCGCCCTCGCGCTCGGAGACCTCCTGCAGGTGCTGCTGGTCGCGGTCCTCGCCGGCTTCTCGATCTCGCTCATGGGCCCGATCGGCGCCACCGTGGCGCACGGCATCGACGTCGCCGCGCAGGTGTTCTTCGGCATCATCCGCATCATCGTGCGGGTGGCGCCGATCGGCGCGTTCGGCGCCATGGCGTTCACCATCGGCGCGCAGGGCATCGGCGCGCTGGTGAAGCTCGGCGAGCTGATCGCGACATTCTATTTCACGTCCGCGCTGTTCGTCGTCCTGGTGCTCGGCGTGATCGCCCGGCTCGCCGGGTTCTCCATCTTCCGCTTCATCGCCTATATCAAGGACGAGCTGCTGATCGTGCTCGGCACCAGCTCGTCGGAAACCGTCCTGCCGCAGCTGATGGCCAAGATGCAGAGGCTCGGCGCCTCGAAATCGGTCGTCGGCCTGGTCGTTCCGACCGGCTACAGCTTCAACCTCGACGGCACCAACATCTACATGACGCTGGCGATCCTCTTTCTCGCCCAGGCGACCAATACGCCGCTCACGCTGATGCAGGAGCTCGGCATCCTGGGGATCGCCATGCTCACCTCGAAGGGCGCCTCCGGCGTCACCGGCGCAGGTTTCGTCACGCTCGCCGCGACGCTCGCGATCGTGCCCGACATTCCGATCCAGGCGCTGGCGCTGCTGCTCGGCATCGACAAGTTCATGAGCGAGTGCCGCGCGATCACCAACCTGATCGGCAACGGCGTCGCCACCATCGTGATCAGCCGCTGGGAGGGCGAACTCGATGCCGTTGCGCTGCACGACACCATGGCGCACCCCATCAGGATCGGCGAGGAAATGGAGGCGCTGCCGGTGCGGTGACGATTTCTCACGGCGGCCAGCGGCCGCTTGGCGGTTGCCGACCCTCGCCCGGCGACGATGCCCGGCTGGGCGGGATCGCCAGCGCGATGTTGCCCACAGTGCGATTCACAGCACCCGAAAGCATTGCAGCTCGACGCGGCGCGCCTTTCGTTGTGCGGTCGCGACCGCAAGTGTGGTGTTGAGAAACGCCAGCTTCGCTGCGCCGGTTTCGAAGCGCATGAAGGTGCGGAACACGTAGCT
>DATBZM010000239.1:0-29331 GCA_036513175.1 Xanthobacteraceae bacterium
AGCCGGTGCTATGCCTTCATCTCCGCCTATCTGGTCGGCGGTCTCGAGGGCCACTACTACCCGCAGCTCTATTCGCCCGAGGGCGTCGACGTTGCTGCCACCGTCGCGGCCGCCAAGGCCAACCGCGATCTCGTCAAGGGCGTGAAGGCGCACGCCGAGATCGGCGGCTTCGCGCGTTGGGGCACCAGCGTGATGGAGCTCGGCGCGCAGATCGGCCGCGACGCCAACCTGCCGGTCTATGTCCACTTCGGCCAGCTCTGGGCGCTGCCGCCGGAGGGCGCGAACGGGGTCGATGCCGATACCATCATCGAGCGCACGGTCGCGCTGCTGCGGCCGGGCGACATCCTGGCGCATCCGTTCACGCGCCATCCGGGCGGCTTCGTCAACAAGGACGGCAAGGTGCACCCGATCGTGCGCGCCGCCATGGACATGGGTCTCAAGATCGACGTCGGGCACGGCAGCCACTTCTCCTACAAGATGGCGCGCCGCGCGCTCGACGCCGGCATCGTGCCGCACACGCTCGGCGCCGACATGCACGGCTACAACACGTTCCTGCCGCCGCCCCCGGGCACGCCGACCGAGCATCCCGACGACGAGAACCATCCGTTCGCAGGCCAGGCGCGCTTTAGCCTGAGCCAGGCGATGAGCTCGATGCTGGCGCTCGGCCTCACGCTGGCGCAGGTGGTGCCGATGGTGACCACCAACGCGGCGCAGATGGCCGGCATGCCGGACGAGATCGGCGCGCTCAAGCCCGGCATGGCGGCCGACGTCTCCGTGCTCGATGACGTGCGCGGCCGCTTCAAGCTGCAGGACAACGAGCGCACCGTGCTCACGGCCGAGCGCCTGCTCGAGCCGGCGTTCTGCCTGCGCGCCGGCCGGCGGTTCGACGCGACCGCGCCGATCCTGCCGCGCGCGATCGCGGCCTGATCGGCCGCGCCCGTGATCGCCAGCTGGGCTGCGCTGAGCCAGGCGGAGCGCGACGCCGCCTACAACAACAACCTCGCGGTCGCCAACAGCGCCGAGCTGGTCGAGCGGCGCAACACGGCGTCTGCCGCCTTCCGCAAGGCGCATCCGCAAGGCCTCGACGTTGCGTACGGGCCGGCCCCGCGACAAAAGTGGGATCTGTTTGCGGCAGCGGGCTCGGCCGCGCCTTGCCTCGTGTTCATTCACGGCGGCTACTGGCAGCGCAACACGCGCGAGGATTTCGCCTGCTTTGCCGAAGGCATCATGGCGCACGGCTGGTCGATGGCGCTGCCCGGCTACACGCTCGCGCCTGACGCCTCGCTTGCGGCGATCGTCGGCGAGATCCACCGCGCGCTCGACTGGCTCGCGGCGCACGGCCCGGCGCGCGGCCTTGCGGCCGGCTCGATCGTCGCGTCCGGCTGGTCGGCGGGCGGGCAACTCGCCGCCATGGCGCTGTCGCATCCGCGCGTCGCCGCCGGGCTCGCGATCTCCGGCGTCTACGAGCTTGCGCCCATCCGCGACACCTATCTCAACGAAAAGCTTCGCCTGAGCGATGAGGAGATCGCGACCCTCTCCCCGCTGCGGCTGCCCGCTGTGCAAAAGCCGCTGGCGATCGCCTATGGGACGAACGAATTGCCCGCGCTCGTCGCCGACAGCCGCGATCTGCATGCGCGTCGCCTCGCCGCGCATGCGGCTGGTCCGCTCATTCCAATCGAGGGGGCGGATCACTTCACGATCCTGGACGAGTTGCGTCGCCCGGACGGGCGATTGGTTGCCGCCGTGCGGGCGCTGGCCGGCGAAAAGGTCTAGGCCGCCTCGCCGCGTGCGAGCGTCGCGGCATTGCGGATCGCCGCGATATTGGCACGGTAGCTCTCCGGCTTGCCGCCCTTGAACACGGCGGAGCCCGCGACCAGGACATTGGCGCCGGCTCGGATGACGGAAGGCGCCATCTCCGGCGTGATGCCACCATCGACCTCGATATCGATCGGACGGCCGCCCGCGAGCGCGCGCAGGCGCGCCACCTTCTCGATCGCCGCCGGGATGAACTTCTGGCCGCCAAAACCCGGGTTGACCGACATCACGAGGATGAGGTCGACGAGGTCGATCACGTGCTCGAGCGCGCTCTCGGGCGTGCCTGGATTGAGGGTGACGCCGGCCTTCTTGCCCAGCGCACGGATCGCCTGCAGCGAGCGATGGATGTGCGGACCCGCCTCCACGTGGACCGTGACGATGTCCGAGCCCGCCTTGGCGAAGGCCTCGAGATAGGGATCGCACGGCGAGATCATCAGGTGCACGTCGAAGATCTTGGCCGTGTGCGGACGCAGCGCCTTCACGACATCCGGGCCGATCGTGATGTTGGGCACGAAATGCCCGTCCATGACGTCGACATGGATCCAGTCGGCGCCGGCGGCGTCGACCGCGCGCACCTCTTCGCCCAGCCGGGCGAAATCGGCGGAGAGTATCGAGGGGGCGATGAGCAGCGGCCGGGACACTGATTCCTCGCAAGCGTTGCGCATCGCGTAACATGCGCCATCGTGCCCGGCAACGCGCCGCGGCACCCCGGCAGGAATTGCCGGCAGGGATCGGGGAACGGACTTTCTTGCCCAGCGGTGCCCCCGCTCGGTCCAATGTTTTCAGTGGCTTACAGCCAGCGCAGGGTCGGCACGGCCTTTGCAATCCGCTTGCCAGGGTGTTTCAGATTCTTGTGGAGTAGAGTCCATGTTCCTTCTTGCCGGCGCGGCCGCCGCGAACGCGCTAGACCTCGTCTCGTCGCTGCAGCAAGCCCTCTCGGGCAACAATTCGGCGCAGTCGCCGACCACCTTCGACCCGGCGGCAACGCCCGGGACCTCCGCAACCCCGTCGACCACCACGACATCCTCCAGCGCGCCGTCAGCGCCGCTGTCGCCAGCCACGATGAGCGCGCTGTTTTCGCTGCAAGGGCAGGGACAGGGACAGCAACCGCTGCTCATGGTCAACGGCGACGCGCTGAGCCAGCAGCTTTTCTCGATGCTTGACACCAATGGCGACGGCCAGATCAGCCAGTCGGAGTTCGACACGGCTTTCGGGCAGAACGGTAATACGACGCAGGCGACCAGCCTCTTCGCGCAGATCAGCAACGGCAGTGGCTCGATCACTCCACAGGACCTCACCAACGCGCTCGACGGGCAGGACCAGACGCAGGCCCAAGGCCAGACCCAAGGCCTGACCCAGGGAATGCAGGGGCACCACCACCACCATGGTGGTGGCGGCGGCGGTTTTGATGTCGCAAGCCTGATCGGCGGCGCCGGCGGCGCGAGTGCGTCGGGAAGCGCCGGCAGCGGTTCGGGCAGCAATTCGAGCACGCAAGGCGATACGACCCAGACCGTCACCAATGCGGACGGCTCGAGCACGACCACCATCTCATATGCGAACGGCTCGCAGGTGTCGATGACGATCCCGGGCGCGAGCAGCTCGAGCTCGGCCCAGAACAGCAATTCGGGCGCGGGCTCCGCCTCGTCGCTCAACAACTTCGTCGAGCAGATGATCCAGCGCCAGGCGCAGATGCTGGCAAGCTCGACCGTCGGCCAGTCGGTCGCGGTCAGCGCGTAGAGCTGATCGCGAAAAAGCCCGCCTTGGACTTGATCCGGGGTGGGTACCGGTTTCCCGCCTGCGCCAAGCCCTGGCACCATTGATCACTTGGCTTGGTGCTTCGGCGGGCGAAGGCAGGTCGGAAAAGATCATGCGCGAACAATGAGCGCGGCGCCTGCGCGTCCGTGCGCGCGGCGCCGCCGGCTCAGCGCAGGCGGATCGACTCGCCCCGCCACGCCGCGGTCGCGCCGCGGAACGCGAGGATGCGCTGGCGCGCAAAGGCGGCGGTCGCGAGCAGCGCGAGCAGCAGCGGCCAGGTCCATGCGCCCATCTTGTCCTCGAGCCCATGGCCGAACACGGTCACGAGATAAAGCATCATTGCGACGTAGGAGGCCGATACGAAGATCGTCGCCACCGCAAAGCGCGCGAGCGAGACGCGCGCGAAGCCGCACGCGACCGCAGCGACGAAGACCAGGCCAGGGACGAAGCGACAGAGCGCGATCAGCGCGAACAGGTCGCGTTTGAACGCATCGCCGAAGCCGCGCACCCGCTCGTCGACTGCGCGACGGCGCAGCCACGCCACCCGGCGCGCGGCGGCGCCGATGCCGTAGAGGGCGAAATCGCTCGCCAGGATCGCGCCCGCGATGGCGCCGACCGCAACGTTCGCCGGCACCAGGTGGTTCGCCATCAGATAGGCGCCTGACACGATGGCGAGGTCCTCGTGCGCGATCGGCAAGGTGCCGAGCGACCCCAATCGCGTGAACGGCGTCGCATCTAGGCTCGCAATCCGGCTAGCGGTGCGTTGCATGGAGTCGCGTTGCCCAGGTTTCCTCGCCAGCATTCAGGGAGCCGTCATTGCGGCGCGTGCTTTTCTTGCCCTGGCCGGCCGCGATCACAGCGCCGACCCGCCGATCTTGGCCTAGTCATGCGAAGAACGCAAGGCAGGATTGTTCTTTTTGCACAACTCATAATTGAAAACGGATGCGCGATTTTGCGCCCGTGCAGCAGACATAATCGTTTGACAGACAAAGGTATTTATACAATTTTTATGTGAGAGATTCGACCGGTATCGATGTAGACACCCGCCTCGCGTGTACGGTCGGCAAGACGGGAACAACATGCGGGGACATCGTCGGGCGATGCACAACCAGCCGACCGTCCAACTTGCGCACCATCGCGTCACCGGTCGCCGCCTGCGTGCGACCTGCGCGGCGCGGGCAGGCGCCCAGCATTCGCGGCCATGCCGGGCGGCAGAAAAAATGCTAAGCTAGCTTCGGCTCGACGGAGACGACGATGCCAGCGAACCGTCCGATAAGGCCCGAGGAGCGAACCGACCCGCCGGAAATGGGCCGCATCTTGCGGTTCGAGCCACGGCGCAAGGCGTTGCGGCCGGACGGACGGCCGTCCTCGCCGCCGAGCGATCCCTCCCCGGTCGAAGGCCTCGAGAAGTATTCGCGCCCGCGCGACGACGGGGACGACTACCGCTACCGCATGCGCGCGAATCTCGCCGCCATCGTGCTGGTCGCGCTGCTGATCTGGTGCGGCTACTGGCTGTTCAATACGCTCGCCGACATGCGCAAGGTGCAGGACTGCATCCTCATGGGCCGCACCAACTGCGCGCCGATCAACATCCCGATCGAGCGCTGAGGCGGGCGCCGCCCGGCGCCCGGCGCGGCCTTAGCCGAACCGGCAAATCCGCTTCCCGCTCAAGCGCTTGCACGCGGGCAGCGGCGCCGGGTGGACGGCAACCTTACCGTTGACGAAACGCGCCGCGGCATTGCGCTCAGGGGCTCACTTGTTTATACGGGCGGACGAGTAGCGGGTGCAAAAGTGCGGGCCGCCCAGGTCCGGCCGGGGGAATCGCGCGCCGCCATCTTCTTCATGTGGGCGCGCTGGCAAAACCTGAAATTTTCCAGAGAGTTGATGATGTCCTCAACGTTCGACACGGTCGCCAATATCATCGCCGAGACTTGCGACATCCCGCGCGAGAAGATCACGCCGGACAGTCACGCCATCGACGATCTCGGCATCGACAGCCTGGACTTCCTCGACATCGCGTTCGCGATCGACAAGGCGTTCGGCATCAAGCTGCCGCTCGAGCAATGGACGCAGGAAGTCAACGACGGCAAGGCCACCACCGAGCAGTATTTCGTGCTCAAGAACCTGTGCGCCCGCATCGACGGTCTGGTCGCCGCCAAGGGAGCCGCATAGCTCCCAACTCCATGCGGATCGAGTACTTCCAGCTCATCGATCGTATCGTCGACCTCGATCTCGATGGGCGCACGATCCGCGTCGACGCGCAGGTGCCGCAGGAAAGCACCATCTTCGAAGGGCATTTTCCCGGCCATCCGCTGATGCCGGGCGTGCTGCTGATCGAGGCGATGGCGCAGGCCTCGGGCTGGCTCGTCATCGCGGCGACCAAGTTCGAGCGGATGCCGTTCCTCGCCGCCGTCAAGGAGGCAAAGCTGCGCTCCTTCGTCATTCCGGGCCAGCTTCTGTCGATCACCGCCACGCTGCTGCACGATGGCTCCGGGTTCGCCATCACCAAGGCCTCGGTCGCGGTCGGCGGCAAGGCAACCTGCGATGCCGAGCTCACCTTGCGCGTCATGCCGTTCCCCGACCCGCGCCTGCGCGCCAACATGGAGGAGATGGCGGCGCGCATCGGTTTCCCCATGAAGGCGCTCACCCATGGTTGACGGGAAATTGGCGCACGCGCCGCGCGAAGCGTGGATCACCGGCATCGGCATCGTGTCCTGCCTGGGCGAAGGGCTCGATGCGCACTGGCAGGGCTTTGCCGGCAACAAGCGCGTGATCGACACGGAAAGCTTTGCGCCGTTCATCGTGCACCCGCTCGCGCCGATCGATTTCGACAAGCAGATCCCGAAGAAGGGCGACCAGCGGCAGATGGAGCCGTGGCAGCGCATCGGCACCTATGCGGCCGGCCTCGCGCTCGACAGCGCCGGAGCTAAGGGCAACAAGGAGCTGCTCGGCCGCATGGACATGATCGTCGCCGCCGGCGGCGGCGAGCGCGACGAGGCGGTGGACAGCGCGATCCTCACGGCGCTGCCCAAGGCCGAGCATCCGGACCGCTTCCTCAACGAGCGGCTGACGAGCGACCTGCGGCCGACGCTGTTTCTCGCCCAGCTGTCCAACCTGCTCGCCGGCAACATCTCGATCGTGCACGGGGTGACGGGCTCCTCGCGCACCTTCATGGGCGAGGAGCTCTCCGGCGTCGAGGCCGTGCGCATCGCGCTCGCGCGCATCGCGGCGGGCCAGAGCGAGATCGCGCTGGTGGGCGGCTCGTACAACGGCGAACGCTCCGACGTGGTGATGCTGTTCGAATTCGGCGGCTTCTGCCTCGAAGGCGAATTTCGCCCGGTGTGGGAGCGCGAGCCGAAGGGCGGATTCGCGGTCGCCTCGCTCGGCGCGTTCCTGGTGATCGAAAGCCGTGCGCACGCGACGGCGCGGAACGCCGCGCCGATCGCGCGGCTCACCTCGGTTGCGAGCGGCTACTCCCGTCGCGGCAATCCCGGCGCCATCGAGGCCGAGCTCGCCCGTCTGTGGCCGCGGGTCGCCGGCCCGCTGCGGCCCGGCACCGCCGCGGTCATTTCGGGCGCGACCGGCGCGGCGCCGGCGACGGCCGAGGAAAAGAGCTTTCTCGCCACTCACCCCGAGCTTCCGGTCCGCGCCACCGGTACGCTGATCGGCCACGGGGTCGAGCCGCAAATGGTGATGAACGTCGCGCTTGCCGCCATGGCGGTGAACCGGGGTAAGCTGTTTCCGCCCAGTGACCGCGCAGGCTTCGAGCGGCCGATGGAGGGCGCGCTCACCCAGGCGGTGGTGACCGGCGTCGGCCACTGGCGCGGCGAAGGGCTTGCGCTGGTCGAAGCGGTCGGCTGACAACATCCCGGGAGGCCACATGGCATCTGATCGCGACAAGTCGGGCCGGCCGGTCGTGGTGGTGACCGGCATGGGCGTCGTCACCTCGCTCGGCGCCGGCAAGGCGGACAATTGGGGCAAGCTCACCGCCGGCCAGTCGGGCATCCGGGCGATCAAGCGGTTCTCGACCGAGGGCCTCAAGACGCGCATCGCCGGCACCGTCGATTTCGTGCCGGTCGAGCCCCTCACCTCCCCGGCGCTCGCCGGTCGCCTCGCCGACATGGCGGCCGAGGAAGCGGTGGCGCAGTCCGGCATCGGGACCAAGGGCCATTTCCCCGGACCGCTGTTTCTCGCCGTGGCGCCGGTCGAGGTCGAGTGGCCGCAACGCCAGATCCTCGCCAAGGCATCGGGCGCCAACGAGCAGGTCACCTACACGGACCTGATCCGGGCGGCATCGAGCGGCAAGTTCCGTCACTACCACGAGCGGTTCATGTTCTCGTCCGTGTCGGATGGGCTGGCGTCGAAATTCGGCACCGAAGGCGCGCCGATCTCGCTGTCGACCGCCTGCGCGTCCGGCGCGAGCGCAATCCAGCTCGGGCTCGAAGCGATCCGCCGCGGCGAGACCGACGCAGCGCTGTGCGTCGCCACCGACGGCTCCGTCAACGTCGAGAGCCTGATCCGGTTCTCGCTGCTCTCGGCGCTGTCGATGTCGAACGAGCCGCCGCAAGGCGCCTCCAAGCCGTTCTCCAAGAACCGCGACGGCTTCGTCATGGCGGAAGGCGCCGGCGCGCTGGTGCTGGAAAGCCATGCCGCCGCACGCGCGCGCGGCGCGAAGATCCTCGGCGTGCTCGCCGGCTGTGGCGAGCTCGCCGACAGCTTTCACCGCACCCGCTCGAGCCCGGACGGCAAGCCGATCGTCGGCTGCATGCGCAACGCGCTCGACGACGCCGGCCTCACGCCGGCGGACATCGACTACATCAACGCGCATGGCACCAGCACGCCGGAGAACGACAAGATGGAATGCCAGTGCGTCACCACGGTGTTCGGCGAGCACGCCAAGACGATTCCGATCTCCTCGAACAAGTCGATGATCGGCCATACGCTCTCCGCCGCGGGCGCGATCGAGGCAGTCGTCACGCTGATGACGCTCGAGCATCAGCGCATTCCGCCGACCATCAACTACAACGTCCCCGACCCCGCGATCACGCTCGACGTGGTGCCGAACGTCGCGCGCGACGCCAAGATGGCGCGGGCGATCTCCAACTCGTTCGGCTTCGGCGGCCAGAACGTGACGCTGGTGCTGGCGCGGGAGCCGGCGTGATGGCGGACGTTCGACGCGCCCTCGTCACCGGCGGCGGACGCGGTCTCGGCGCCGCGATCGTGCGCGCGCTTGCGGCCGCCGGCCACGACGTGACGTTCACGTATCGCTCGGCGAGCGCCGAAGCCGACGCCCTCGTCAAGGAACTGGCCGCCGCCTATCCCGATCGTGTCTTCTCGCCTCACGCACTCGATCTTTCCGACAAGGCCGCCGTCGATGCCTTCATCACCACGCTCGCGGCCGAACCGCTTTTCTCGGTCTTCGTGCACAATGCGGGGCAGAGCTACGACGCGCTCGCCGTCATGATGGACCAGGCGAAGGCGGAAGCCGCCATGCAGGTGAACTATTGGTCGTTCACGCGCATCGTCAACACCGTGGTGCGCCAGATGATGCGCGCGCGCTACGGCCGCGTCGCCGTGATCGGCTCGGTGACGGCGCTGCAGGCGAGCCAGGGCAACGCCGCCTATGCGGCCTCGAAGGGTGCCCTGCTCTCCTACGTGCGCACGCTCGCCGTCGAGGTCGCGCGCACCGGCGTCACCGTCAATTACGTGGCGCCCGGTTTCATCGACACCGCGATGCTCGAACCCTACGCCAAGTTCCGCGACAATATGGAAGCGCAGATCCCGGCGCGGCGCTTCGCGACGACCGACGACGTCGCCGGCGTGGTGGCGTTCCTCGCCTCGCCGCCGGCCGGCTACATCACGGGCGCGGTCGTGCCGGTTGACGGCGGGCTTTCGGCGGCGCTAGGCGTCCACCGCTGATCCTAGATTATTGACGCTGCCCGGAGACACGATGCGTGCGCTCACCCTCGTTGCCGACCGCAAGATCGAGCTGACCGATATCGCGCCGCCGCCGCCGCCGCAGGCCGGCGAGGTGCAGATCCGCGTCAAGGCCGTGGGATTGAACCACCTCGATCTGTGGGGCTTTCGCGGCATGGCGTTCATCAAGCGCAAGCTGCCGCTCGTGGTCGGCGCCGAGGCCGCGGGCGAGATCGCGGCGGTCGGCGCCGGCGTCGGCCAGTTCAAGGTCGGCGATCCGGTCGTGATGTATGGCGGGCTCACCTGCGGCACCTGCAAGGCGTGCCGCGAGGGACGCGATAACCTGTGCGAGAACATCAAGGGCATTCTCGGCTTCCACGTCGACGGATTCGCGCGCGAGCTCGTCAACCTGGAGGCGCGGCTCGTCATTGCGGTGCCGGCCGGCGTCTCGCCGCGCGATGCCGCCTGCGCGCCGATCGCGTTCGCGACCGTCGAGCACATGCTGTTCGACAACGCCAAGCTCGAACCGGGCGAGACCATCCTGGTGCACGCGGGCGGCTCAGGGATAGGCTCGACCGCGATCAAGATGGCAAAGGCGATCGGCTGCACCGTCATCACCACGGTCGGCGATGACGCGAAAGCCGAGAAGGCGAAGGCGCTCGGCGCCGATCACGTGATCAACTACCGTGTCGATCGCTTCGAGGGCGTGGTGCGCAAGCTCACGGCGAAGAAAGGCGTCGACGTCGTGTTCGAGCACACCGGCGCCGAGACCTTTCCGGGCTCGCTGCTCTGTCTCAAGCGCGGCGGGCGCCTCGTCACCTGCGGCGCGACATCCGGCCCGAGCATCACGTTCAACCTGATGCAGCTCTTCCAGCAGCAGTACAAGATCTTCGGCTCGTTCGGCGCCTCGATGCGCAACATCCGCGCGAGCCTCGCCAAGATGGCGGCGGGGCTCACGCCGGTGATCGACATGGAGGTGCCGCTCGCCGAGATCGAGCGCGGCCTCGCGCGCCTCGAGAGCCGCCAGGTGTTCGGCAAGATCATCGTCAATTTCTGATCGGACCGCGGCCACGATGAGAGCATGGCGGGGTCTCGGGCGGCGCTTCGGCGCCCTCTTGAAATCGGCGGTCGACCGGGCGATCGGCACGCTGCTGACGCTCATTTTGAAAACGATCCGCCATGTCGACCGCATCCGGGTCAGCAACCTGTTTGCGCGCGTCGCGCGCACGATCGGCCCGTGGCTGCCGGAGCACCGCATCGGCCGCGCCAATCTCCGGGCTGCATTCCCCGAGAAATCGCCGGCCGAGATCGAGCACATCCTTGTCGGCGTGTGGGACAATCTCGGCCGCGTGGCCGCGGAATTCGCCCATCTCGATCGGCTGACCGTCGGCGATCCGTTCAACCTGCCCTACGTGAAATTCGACGCGGCCGCGGCCGCGATGTTCGACCGCGTGCGCGACGACGGCAAGCCGGCGCTCATGTTCGCGGCCCATCTCGCCAACTGGGAATTACCCCCCATCATCGCGGCCGTATTCGGCCTCGACGCCCTGGTGCTCTACCGCCGGCCCAACGTCGGCAACATCGCCGACGCCGTGATCGCAATCCGCCAGAACAGCATGGGAACGCTGGTTCCGACCGACATGAACGCGCCGATCCGGCTTGCGCGCGCGCTCGAGCAAAACCGGCATGTCGGCATGCTGGTCGACCAGCACTACGTCAAAGGCGTCGACGTGATGTTCTTCGGCCGGCGCTGCAAGGCCAATCCGCTGATCGCCACGCTCGCCCGACACGTCGAGTGCCCGATCCATGGCACGCGCATGATCCGGCTTCCCGGCGGCGCGTTCCGCGGCGAAATCACCGAGGCGATCCCGCCGGTGCGCGATGCCGAAGGCAGGATCGACGTGCAGGGCACGATGCAAGCGATCACCAGCGTGATCGAGGGATGGGTGCGGGAGCACCCGGAACAGTGGCTATGGCTGCACCGGCGCTGGCGGGACTAGAAACGCGCAACCCACCGCGTCACGGAAACATGCTGCATTGCGATCGGCGCTCGTCTACCCTAGAGTCCGGTCGATCAAAATTGAGCCGCCGCGCCGAGCTACCCTCCTGCCGACATGCGGATCGGGCTTGTATGCATGCGGGTCTGGGCGCCTATCAATGCCACTTGATGAACACGCGATCCGGAAGAGTCGGCTGACATTCAGCCGCCGGCAAATCGTGCGCCCGTTGGTGTTGTTCGGCGTGGTGATGGCAGGTTATCTCGCCACGACGGCCGGTATCCTCGCAGTCCCCGCGGCAGCATCGATCGCCCTCGTTCCGATCAGCACGCTTCTCATTACCGCGCTGTTCGTGGTCGCCCACGACGCCTGCCATCAGAGTCTCACGTCGTCCAGCCGCCTCAACCACGTGATCGGACGCGTCGCGTTCCTCCCGGCGCTGACCTCCTACAGTCTCTGGGACAACGAACATAATCGGCGGCATCACCGCTGGAACAATATCAAACATCTCGATCACATCTTCGCACCCATGAGCGCGGAAGAATTCGCGGCCGCCTCTCCGGCCGGCCGGCATTGGTACGCGTTCTCTCGCAGCGCCGCCGGGGTTCCATTCTACTACATCTACGAAACCTGGCTCAAACGGCTCATCTTCCCTCGAGCCTCCATCGTGGGAACCATCAGGATCGAGCACTGGGCCGACACCGTGCTGCTGTGCGGATTCGTGGTCGGCTATTCCGTATTGCTGGCGATCGTCGGCGGCTGGTTCGGAAAAGGCGTCGCTGAATCCGTGATTCTCGGCCTCGTGCTCCCGTTCATCCTCGTCAGCATGATGATCTCGGTCGCGATATTCGTTCATCACACTCATTTCGCGGTGCCGTGGTATGCGTCGATCGAAGAATGGAAGCACAATCGCGGTTCGATCTACGGCACCGTCCATGTTCGGCTTCCGTCGACGGCGCGCAAGGTGTCGCTCAACATCATGGTCCACAACGCGCACCATTATGCGCCGGGGGTTCCACTGTATCACCTGCCCGAGATGCAGGATGAGCTCGCGACGCCGGAGATCGTCACGTGGAAATGGTCGTTGCCGGCCTATCGTGAGGTCTGTGCGCGCTGCAAGCTCTTCGATTTTTCTCAATCGCGATGGACCGATTTCGCCGGCATCGCCACCTCCGGGCCGCTGGCCACCAAAGTTCCGAGCGAGATCCTTGCGGCGGTTTGAGCATCGCGGCGTCCGGTGAAGTACCCGGGCGAGCGCTCGTTATTCCCGCGCAGCGGCCTTTCGATCGGAGGTTCGCCGGGCGCGGAATACCAAGCTGGTTTTGGGCGCCGGTCGGCCGAACAGATACCCTTGCCCCAAGGCGCATCCGCTGGCGCGGAGCAATGTCCATTGCTGCTCGGTCTCGATCCCTTCGGCCGTCGTTGCAATGTCAAGACTATGGCCAAGACCGATGACCGCGCACACGATGGCCCTGCAGTCGGCACGATTTGCAATCTCGCCAACGAAGGACCGATCGATCTTGATCTTGTCCCACGGAAACATCTTCACGTAGCTCAGCGAGGAGTATCCGGTTCCGAAGTCGTCGAGCACGATCGCGGCGCCGAGGCTCTTGAGCCGATGGAGCACGGCGATGTTCTCGTCGTTCTTCTGCAACAGGACGGTTTCCGTGATCTCAAGCTCGAGCCGCTCAGGAGGAAGGCCGGAATCCGCGAGAGCCCGCGTGACCGTGCCGACCAGGTCGCCTTGGCCGAACTGAACCGATGAAAGATTGACCGCGACCTTGATATGCGCCGGCCACTCGACGGCGTCGGCGCATGCGGTGCGCAGGACCCACTCGCCGAGCTCGACGATCAGGCCGATGTCCTCGGCCACCGGAATGAACTCAATGGGCGCGATCATACCCCTGGTCGGGTGGTTCCATCGGACCAGCGCCTCCGCGCCGCAGGGCACCCGCGAGGCGAGCTGCACCAGCGGCTGGTAGTGCAACACAAACTGGCCTCGGCGCAACGCGCGCCGCAGATCGGTCTCGAGCGTGAGCCGCACGTGAGCTTTGTCTTCCAGGACACTTTCGAAGACGCAATACTGGTTGCGACCCGCCGATTTTGCCCGATAGAGCGCAAGGTCCGCGCACTTCATCAGCTGGTCGAACTGAGTGCCGTGCGTCGGCGCCGACACGATGCCGATGCTGGTTCCGACAATGACGCGATGCCCGGCGAGCTCGTACGGCGCGACCAGCAGATCGCGAACGCGATCGGCGAGCGCGATTGCCGAGTCTCGCTGCCCAATCGCACCCGGCTGGAGGATCGCGAATTCGTCCCCTCCGAAACGGGCGACCAGACCCGTCGATCCGACGGCCTCCTGCAACCGCTGGGCCACGATTTGCAGCAGGGCGTCGCCCAACGGATGACCAAGCGAATCGTTCACGCGCTTGAAATGGTCGAGGTCGAGGAGGAGGATCGAAAAACCACACGCCGGCGAGAGCCGTTGCAGCGCTTGATTGGTCTTTTCGGCGAACAGCATGCGGTTGGCGAGCCCGGTCAGCACGTCATGGCGGGCCACGTGGGCCAATTGCTCGACCGCGCGGGTGCGATCCGTGACGTCCTCGACGATCGTCAGGAGATGTTCCGGATTGCCCTCGGCGTCGCGGATGATCAGCTTTCTCGTGGAGATGACCTCGAAGCCGCTGCCGCCGACGTGCATCTGACGGCCGGTGAATTCCAGGCTGCCGCTGTCGAGCGCTTTGCGGTCTTGCTCGGCGATCACCTGGCCGGCTTCGAGCCCAAAAATCTCGTGGGCGGTCCGCCCAAGGATCTGATCGCGGGCCAAGCCAAAAAACTCTTCGCCCTTCCGGTTGATCAGCAGATAGCGGTGGTCATGCGCGTCCTTCACCGTAATGGCGGCCGGGACGTAGTTGAGAACGGTGTCGAGGAAGCCCTTGGTCTGCCGAAGCTCATCTTCGGTCCGTTTGCGCTCCGTGATGTCGATCGCGACCGCCAAGGTCGCGAGGCGGCCGCGATATGACAGTGTCTGCGCATGGACCGAGACCGTGATGGTGGTGCCGTCGGCCTTGAGATGTCGCAGCGTCCGATTGGTGCGGCGGCTCCCGCTCGACTCGCGTGCCGCTTGGCGGATCACGTCCCTGTCTTCGGCGGGCCGCAGGTCGAGCACCGACATCGCCAGGAACTGCGCGCGGCTATAGCCATAGTGCGCGACAGCAGCGTCGTTGACGGCGAGGTAGCGAAACGTCTCGTGGTCCCAGACCCACATGGGCATGGGATGGCTGTCAAACAGCGTACGGAACGAATCCTCTCGCCGCTTGAGGTCGGTAATATCGATGCAAACGCCGATGCTGCCGCCATCCGGCGTCCGTCGTTCCTCGATCCGGACCCATCGGTCATCGGGAAGCTGTAGCTCCTCGACGTTGTTTGGCCGCGAATGTCGTTCGAGACGATCCCGAAGCCACTCTTCATCGCTGCCGCGAGCCTCCGGATATTGACCGCCCACGAGACCGGCTCGAAGCGTGTCCTCGAACCGTGCCCCTACGGCTATTTTGGTGCCTCCGAACGTATAGAGTTCCTCGTATCGACGGTTCCACAGCACATAGCGGTCCTCTGAATCGAACAGGACCAGGCCTTCCGGCACGACATCGAAGGCCAACAGCAGGCGCGCGTGCGCGTCGCGGGCAATCTGCTCGGCGAGATTGCCCACGGCAGACTTTTCGGTGAACGCGTTCCGCTTGTGTGGTGCTTCCCGATTCATGCGCCTGCGTGGAAAGAGATAAGAGACTTAAATCCTAGGAGTTCAATTGTCGGGCAATTCGATTAACAAAAGCGCCGCGTGGCTCGCCGACATGGCTAACCAATCATGTGGGGCCCGACCGTGAAGGTGATCGGACCGCCGGTCCAGATTGAATATTCGATCGGATTTCCCGCGGCAGACCGCTGCACGCTTACGGCGCGCCGATCTCGTGCCTGCCGGAGACCGGCAAATTTGCTGCGCAGGTAAACCGACCTGCGTGGCACCGCCATCGGAGCCACAAAAAAGCGGCCCCGAACCGGGGGCCGCCAAGCGTCCGCGTCACAGGAGTTCAGACGCGGACCCCGGCCTGCGGGCGGCCATCATGATGCCCGCAAGCCGGATGATCCTTTCCACTATCCGAGCATGATCTTTTCCGAAAACCGGTATCCACTTTTCGGGATCATGCTCTATTCGCCCTCGGTGCCGATCGCGTAGGCGGTCTCACCGTGCACCGCGTCGTCACCTACCTTGAGGGTCGCTTCATCCATGCGCAGCGGCACAATCAGGCCGATGATCTTGAGGATGATGTAGGTCATGATCGCGTTGAAGACGATGATGAACGCGGCGCCTTCGATCTGCAGCAGGAACTGGTGCGAGATCGCATCGCCGTAGAACGTGCCGGTGATGTTCACGCCCGGCGCTTCCTTGTCGGTGCCGATGTACATGAGCATCGCCGGGTTGGCGAGCAGGCCGGTGAGCAGGCCGCCCGTGAGGCCGGCCACGCCGTGGGTCGAGAAGACGCTGAGCGTGTCGTCCACCTTCATCATGAAGCTGGTCTTCTGCAGCTTGTTCATGGCGAGCCACGGGATGATGCCCGCAACCACACCGATGATCATGGCGCCCCAGCCGTCGACGTAGCCGGCGGCGGGCGTGATCGCGACGAGACCCGCGATCATGCCGTTGACGGCGCCGATCACCGAGGGCTTGCCATACGCCATCTTGTCCATCAGCGTCCACACCAGCAGGGCGACCGCCGTGCAGGTGTTGGTGTTGAGCACGGCCGCGCCGGCGTCGGCATTGGCGAAGTACGGGTCGCCGCCGTTGAAGCCGTTCCAGCCGAGCCACAGGATGCCGGCGCCGACCAGCGTCACCAGCAGGCTGTTGGGCGGGAAGTGGTCGCGGTCGGCTTGCAGGCGCGGGCCGATCACCCAGGCCGCGACGAAGCCCGACGTTCCGGCGGCGAGATGGATCACGTAGCCGCCCGAGAAGTCCGCCACGCCGAGGGCGGCGAGCCAGCCGCCGCCCCACAGGCTGAACGCTCCGACCGTGTAGACGAGCGTCATCCACACCGGGCAGAAGATCATCCAGGCCGTGAAGTTCATGCGGCCGAGCACCGAGCCGGCCAGGATGATGACCGTGATCGCGGCGAACACGAATTGGAAGAACACGAGCGTCGCCATCGGGAAGGCGAGTGCCGGCATGCCGGATGCGGCTGCGGGAATTGTCGCTTGCCCCATGGTGAAGGAGGCCGCCGTCGCCGGCATTGGGGTGCCGAGGAACGGAAACCATTGCGGTCCGAAGGCCATGTTGTAGTCGAACAGGACCCAGACCACGAGAACCGAGGCGAACGCATACATCGCCATGAAGGCGGAATTGATCGCCCATTTCTTCTTGACGACGCCGCCGTAGAGGACGACGAGGCCCGGAATGCTCTGCAGACCGACGAATGTCGCGGCCGCCAACTGCCAGGCGTTATCTCCAGTGTCTAGCCATTGTGGTGATGGAACGAGTGCCATGTGTCTTTCCCCATGCCCTTTGGGCGCCGATGCAACGCAGACGCGCCACGCCGGTGATCGCAAATTCTATGCCAGCCGATAGAGCATTGACGGGACACGCTTCCGCAGTGAGATTGTGACTGCGGTAACCACGTGATGATCACAAAATCATCATCTGATGAAAAATTAGGCAGGCAAGTGATGCGGGCGATGGCTCATGTACGGCAACTGGGAATTGGCGCGCTGCTGGTCGGTATTACGATCGCACACGCACAGGCACCCCGAGGCGCAACCGCCATTACGTGCACCAATCCGGCGAGCGGCGCGACGTGGCAGATCCGCGTCGACTACGACCGGGGCACGGTCGACGCCAATCCGGCGACCGTCGGCGACGCCACCATCAAGTGGCACGATGCGAACGACGGCGGTAATTACACGCTTGATCGCAAGTCAGGAAATCTTACCGTAGTCGTCGCCTCGAGCACGGGCGGCTATACGCTCTATGACCATTGCAAGCTGGACAAGTGAAGGCGCGCCACCGCGGCCGTCGGCTTCGGAGCCTGTTCCGTTCCTGCGGAATCGGAACACGCTCGGACCTCTTTGCTTTGCGCATATCCTTATCGGCGAACCGGTGTCCACCCCGGATCAAGTCCGGGGCAGGCGTTCGCCGGGATATGCGCTAGCCGCCCGGCGTAGACGCTCGAGCCGCGCCGATGGCTGAGCGGCTCGCCGGCGTCAAGGCCACGGTCGGATTCGCCTCGGAGGCCGGGCCGCGCGAGCGCAATGAGGATTTCGGCGGCGCCGTCTTCGGCCCCGAGCTGTCGCAGCCGCGCCGCGACGTGGTCGCGGCGATCGCCGACGGCATCGGCGGCGCCAAGGGCGGACGCGTCGCGGCCGAGACCGCGGTGCGCGGCTTTCTCGACGGGTTTTTCGACCTGCCCGAGACCATGGAGGTGCGGCGCGCCGGCGCCAAGGTTCTCAACGCGCTCAACGCATGGATCTATTCGGAGGGAAAGCGCAACGCCGAATCGGCCGGGCTCGGCTGCACCTTCACGGCGCTGGTGCTGCGCGGCCGCGTCGCACATGTGCTGCACGTGGGCGACACCCGCGCCTATCGGCTCGGCGGCGACCGCCTCACGCTGTTGACCAGCGACCACACGCGCGACGACGGCGCCGGCCGCTCGAACATCCTCAATCGCGCGCTCGGCGTCGAGACGGAAGTGCGGCTCGACTATGCGAGCCAGCCGATGGCACGGCACGACCGCTTCCTGTTGTGCAGCGACGGCGTGCACGGCGTTCTCTCCGCCGAGAGCATCGCCGACATCCTGCGCGAGCGCTCGGCTTCCGAGGATGCGGCGCGCGCACTGGTCAAGGCTGCGCTCGATGCCGGCAGCACCGACAATTGCACCGCGCTCGTTGTCGACGTGGTCGACCTGCCGACCGCGGATTCGGCCGACGTCGGCGCCGCCATCATGCAATTGCCGCTGATCCCGGTGCCGATCGACGGCGAGACGGTGGATGGGTTCGTGCTCAAGGTGCTGATGTCGGACGGGCGCTACACGCGCCTGTTCGGCGCCGTCGACGAGATCGAGGGCGGCGAGGTTGCGCTGAAGTTTCCCAAGCCGCAGGTCGCCGCGGTCGCGACCTACCACGCCGCCTTCGTGCGCGAGGCCTGGGTGGGCGCGCGCATCAACAGCCCGTGGGTCGGCCGCACCATCGAGCTGCCGCCCGGACGGCAAACCTGCCTCTATACCGTGATGCCGCTTTATCAAGGCGAGCTTCTGGAATCGCGGCTCGCGCGGCGGCCGGCGATCGGCCTCGAGGAAGGCCGCAACATCGCGATCAAGCTCGCGCGGGCGGTGGCGGCGCTGCACCGCGCCGGCATCATCCACCGCGACATCAAGCCCGACAACGTGATCCTCGAGCGCGACGGCTCGCTCAAGCTGATCGATCTCGGCGTCGTGCGCGTGCCCGGATTGGAGGATTTCCCGCCGCAGGACATTCCCGGCACGACCGCCTACATGGCGCCGGAAATGTTCGAAGGCGAAGCCGGCAACGAGGCGACCGACATCTACGCGCTCGGCGTCACCATTTTTCGCGCCTTCACGGGCGAATACCCCTACGGCAACCTCGACGCCGTGAGCCCGGCCCGGCGCGACCGCCCGGCCGCTCTCGCGACGCTGCGCCCCGATCTCCCCGCCTGGCTGCAGAACGCGCTCGCCCGCGCGATTGCGAAGGATCCGGCCGAACGCTTCCAGGACGTGATGGAATTCGCCTTCGAGATGGAGACCGGCCCGGCCCGCGCGCAGGTCGAGTCGCGCCGACCGCTGACGCTTTACGAGCGCTCGCCGGTGCGCTTCTGGCAGGGGGTGTCCGCCGCGCTCGCGCTTGCGCTCGTCGCGCTCCTGCTGCTGCGCCATCGATGACGCCTCAACAGGAGGCGGCTTCCGCGACCTTCGCGCCTTCATTCCAGGCTCCCAGATTGTGCGACCTGTCGAGCAGCGCGTCGGCCGGACGCTCCGGCTCCGCGGCACCGGGACCATCCGCCCGCAGCGCCTGGATGGCGGCCTTGACGTCCGGATCGGCGATGCGGGCGATGTGCGCCTCGTCGCGCCAGGTCCACCGGCCGCGCTCGAGCCGCGCATAGGCGCGGCCGGTCGCGCGGTCGACGAAATTGATCGCCGGGATCAGCCGCGCACAGCGCTGCAGGAAATCGACGTTGCGCTCGGGCGCGAGGTCGAGGCCGGCGTAGACGTCCTGCGGAGTCTGCGCGCGGATATTGATCTTTCTGAATCGATCGATGTCGAGCATGCGCTTGATGTCGACGATCGTCATCTCCGTGTTCCAGCCGAACGCGATGGTCAGCGGGCTGCCTTCCGCCACGCTGTTGTCGAGGAACTCGTAGTGGACGCGCCGCCGGCCATCGAGCGCCCAGGTGAAGAACAGCTCAGGCATGCCCGTATAGGCTTCGACATTGTGCGCGAGGAGATCCTCGACCGCCTTGTAGCGGCCGACCTGCAGCCCGCGCCGCCACGCCCGCTCGACCGTCATTTCGGGCGGCGTGACGATGAAGAACATGTAGACGAGATCGGCAAAACGCGTGAGCAGCCGCTTCGGCTCCTGGCCCTCGACGAAGCTGTCGAAGCGAAAGCGATCGATCAGCAGATGCGAAACCTCTCCCTTCGCCCATTTTCGCGCCATGTGGCGATCGAGCTTCTTGTCGACGATCTCGATCTCGTGGCCCGTCATCGTGCCGGCATATTTGTAGGCGGAACCGAGCGAGCCGTAGTCGAGCAGGAACTTGCGCCAGATATCCGGGCTGATCAGTGCGAAATTCTCCCACGGAAAGCCGAGCTTGCGCGCCAGCGCCCGCTGCAGCGGCCGCATCGTGCTCTTGCCCGAGGCCGATGCGCCCTTGACGTTGAGGATGACCGGATGCTGCTGCGCCGACAGCGGACGAAAGCCCTCGCGCCGGGTTGCCTCGTCGATAAAGGCGGCCATGGCATCGCCGATGGCTTCGCTGCCAAAATCATTCGCCACCTGCATGACGGCAAGATCGGTGAGAAGCGCTCGGTCCGCGAACAGCCTGCCGCGCCGGGCCGTGATCGCGGTCGCGATCGTGCTCAAGGCGCGGAAACACGATTGCTCGAGCCGGCTCGCGGCGGACTCGGCCTGCGTGGACCATTCTAGAATGATCCGCCGCTCGCGCTGCTCGGCGCTCTCCGTGGGCACCGCCTGCCGGCTCCGCCTCGTCAAACCGAACCAGCGTCGGCGGCCGGGATCACCCGCAACGGCCGCCGGCGCGGGCTGCGACCCAGCGAGGCTCGCGAGCTGACGCGCGACGAAGGCGGCCGCCTCGCCTCGCACCTGCGCGAACCGTTGCTCGAGCTCATCGGCATGGGGGGCGACGTGCTTGTCGAGGATGGTCGCGGCGATCTCGCGAAAGTTCCGGCCGAGATCCTCGTAGGTGGTCCCGTCCGGGACCGCGAGATCGGCCGTGACGCGAACCAGGAGCTCGTGGATGATCAGCCGCTCGGGACGAAAGGCGACGAGCTCCTGGGGCGGGAGGCCGCAACAGTCGCTGAGCTCGAAGGCCTGGGCGAGGCTGGTCGAGACGTTCTCGGGCCGAAAGACCGTCGCAAGCGGCAGGAGCTCGTGGGGCAATTCCGATTCAAGGCCCGGATTCCAAGCCCCGTATCCTTCGGCAGCGGCTTGATCGACGAGGCTCATGGAGCAGCTCACCTCATCAACGATCGATCGGCGTAGCCCGGATGAGCGAAGCGATATCCGGGACAGGCCTTTCCCGGATGTCGGCGCTCCGCGCCTCATCCGGGCTACAAGTCTCGAACTCTAAATCAATGCCCGGTCTTGATCCTGGTCCACAGGCGGTTGAGCACGCGCTGCGTCTTTAGGTCGTGCGCCGAGATGGTGTAGAGCTTCGCCATCGTCGCGGCGTCCGGATAGACCGTGCGATCGTCGAGGATCGCCTTGTCGACGAATTTCTGGCTCGCCAGATTGCCGTTGGCGTACTGCACGAGATTCGTGTTCTTCGCCGCCACCTCGGGCCGCAGCAGATAGTCGATCAGCGCGTGCGCCTCGGCGACGTGCGGCGCATCCTTGGGGATCGCCAAGTTGTCGAAGAACATCTGCGCGCCCTCGTTCGGGATGACGTAGCCGATTTCGACGCCGCCCTTCGCTTCGGCGGCGCGCTTCTGCGCCTGCTTGATGTCGCCCGACCAGCCGACCACGAAGCAGATTTCCCCGCTCGCCAGCGCGTTGAGATACTCGGACGAGTGGAACTTGCGTACATAAGGCCTGATCTTGGCGATCAGGTCGGCCGCCTTGTCCAGATCCTCGGCCCGCGTCGAGTTCGGGTCGAGCCCGAGATACTGCAGCGCTGCCGGCACGATGTCGTCGACCGAATCGAGCATGTGGATGCCGCAGCCCTTGAACTTGGCGAGCTCGTCGGGCCGGAACACCACGTCCCAGCTGTCGATCTTCGCGGCCGGCCCCAGGATCTCGTGCAACTCCTTGACGTTGTAGCCGATGCCGGTCGTGCCCCACATGTAGTTGACGGCGTGCTGGTTGCCCGGGTCGTAGAAGGCGAGCTTCTGCATGATCTCGGGCCAGGCACTGACGAGATTGGGCAGCTTCGACTTGTCGAGCTTCTGAAAGACGCCCGCCGCGATCTGCCGCTGCAGGAAATACCCGGTCGGCACCACGACGTCGTAGCCCGAATTGCCGGCGAGCAGCTTCGTTTCCAGCGTCTCGTTGGCGTCGAAGGTGTCGTAGCGCACCTTGATGCCGGTTTCCTTGGTGAACGCCTGGAGCACCGCCGGATCGATATAGTCCGACCAGTTGTAGAAATTGACCACCCGCTCGCCCTGCGCCCACGCCGCCGCCGGCAGCAGGACCGCAAGCGCGAGCGCCGCGAGACCAGCCATCAGGTTGCGCACGCATGTCATCGGCAAAAGCCTCTCGCGCCGGAGGGATGCGGCGCGCCTGTCAATCGGGATAGAACGGCCACCAGCCATTGTGGTTGCGGCGGCGCGGCTCGGACGACGGCGGATACACATTCTGCATGCAATAGCCGCCGATTCCGCGCACGGTCGCCATGCATTGCTCGAATGTTGAGAACAGGCATTCCTGGCCGATGTTGTTGGTCGCGTACACCGCGCACCACGGGTGCCACGACCGCGCCGCGCTCGGGCGCACATCGCCCACCAGCGCCACACTCAGCGCCACCAGCCCCAGCAGCATGATCCGCATCGTCGTCTCCTTCGCGAACAGCGCCCCGCAAGAACAAGGATTCATCGCTCGGTCGGCAACCCGACGGCCTTCCACGCCTTGATGCCGCCCGCCATGTGCGCGTCATACGGCAGCCCGGCCGCCTGGGCGATCTCCGAGGCCTTTACCGAACGGACCCCGGACGCGCAGGAAAACACCAGCGCCCGTCCGCCCGGATCGGGCAGGTCGGCCGGATCAAAGCGCGACAGCGGCACGAGCACGGCGCCCGCAATGCGCTCGATTGCGGTTTCGGCCGGCTCGCGCACGTCGACCAGGAGGATGTCGCCGGCCGCGACGCCGCGCGCAACCTCCTCGGGCGTGAGATCGCGCACCGCGCTGACGCCGAACCGACCGAACATTGCTGCGCTCCCCGAAACGCGGCCCCCGCGCGACACATTCCGATATCCGGCGCCCGAAGCCAAGAGGCGCCGCGCCGTCAGATCGTCACCTGCGTGCCGACCTCCACCACGCGGCCAGTCGGAATCTGGAAATAGTCGGTGGCGTCGTTGGCGGTGCGCGCGAGCGCGATGAACAGGCGATCCTGCCAGGGCGGCATGCCGGAACGCGCGGCGCGCTTGAGCGCGCGGCGCGAGAGGAAGAACGAGGTCGACATGATGTCGAAGTGCCAGCCGTGCTTGCGCGCGATCGCGAGCGCCCTCGGCACGTTCGGCGTCTCCATGTAGCCGAAGCGGATGATCAGCCGCGTGAACGTCTTGCCGACCTGCTCGAGCTGCACGCGCTCCTCGTCGGTGACGCGCGGCGTGTTCGCGGTCTTGATGCACAGGATGACGTTCTTCTGGTGCAGCACCTTGTAGTGCTTGAGGCTGTGCATGAGCGCGGTCGGCGCGCTCGACGGATCGCTGGTGAAGAAGACGGCCGTGCCCGGCACCGCCTGCGGCGGCTTCTTCTCCAGCATGGCGACGAGGGTATCGAGCGGCGTTTCCAGCCGCCGCGTCTTTTCGAACAGCAGCCGGCTGCCGCGCCGCCACGTGTACATGATCACCATCATGACAATGCCGAAGGCGAGCGGCACCCAGCCGCCCTCGACGACTTTCATCATGTTGGCGGACAGGAAGGTGGCGTCGACCACGATGAACGGCGCCATCAAGGCGGCGGCGGCGAGCGGCGTCCAGTGCCACACCTTCCAGATCACGATGAAGGCCATCATCGCGGTCACCACCATGGTGCCCGTGACCGCGATGCCGTAGGCGGAGGCGAGCGCGTCGGAGGAACGGAAGAGCCCGACCAGGAGCAGCACGCCGATCAGCAGCACGGCGTTGACGCGCGGCATGTAGATCTGCCCCTCGCGGCTTTCCGAGGTGTGGCGGATTTCGAGCCGCGGCAACAAGCCGAGCTGGATCGCCTGGCGGGTGAGCGAATAGGCGCCGGTGATCACCGCCTGGCTCGCGATCACGGTCGCGGCGGCCGCGAGCAGCACCATCGGCAACAGCGCCCACTCGGGATAGAGCAGGTAGAACGGGTTCTTCATAATCTTGGGGTCGGCGAGCACGGCGGCGCCCTGGCCGAGATAGTTCATGGCGAGCGAGGGCAGCACGAGGCCGAGCCAGGCGAGCTGGATCGGCTGCTTGCCGAAATGGCCGAGGTCGGCATAGAGCGCCTCGGCGCCCGTCACGGCCAGGAAGACCGCGCCGAGGGTCGCGAGCCCGACCACCCCGTGCTGCAGCAGGAACGTCACCCCGTAGGCCGGATTGAAGGCAAGCAGGATGCCGGGGTTCTTCGCGATGTAATAAAGCCCGGGCAACGCGATGGCGATGAACCACAGCATCATCACCGGGCCGAAGAACGTCGCAACGCTCGCGGTGCCGCGCGCCTGCACGGCGAACAGCACGACCAGGATCAGCGCGGTGAGCGGCACCACGAACGGGCCGAAGGCCGGGTTGTACTCGTTCAAGCCTTCGATCGCGGACAGCACCGACACGGCCGGCGTGATCAGTGCATCGCCGTAGAACAGCGCGGCGCCGACGATGCCGAACAGCGGTACCCAGACCGCGGCCTGTCCCATGGCGCGCTGGGCAAGCGCCATCAGGGTGAGCGTGCCGCCTTCGCCGTTATTGTCGGCGCGCAACAGGATCACGACGTACTTGAGCGTGACGATGATGATCAGCGACCACAGGATCAGCGACAGGATGCCGAACACGACGGCCGGCGTCGGCGTGCCCCCCGCCCCGGTCGCGGTCGTCACGGCAACCCGGAAAGCGTAAAGCGGACTGGTGCCGATGTCGCCGTAGACGACCCCGACGCTGCCGATGACCAGCGCCCACAGGCGCGGCCCGGCGTGGCTGACCGTTGGTCCGTGGGCGGCAAGATCGGTGTTTACAGAAGCCGGAACGCTATTGGCCATCTTTTTTGGGCGACCGTTATGCTGCATTGCAGCATAGTATGAGGTTTGCGCTTATATCACCGCGGGCCCAACGCGCCAGGCTGTAAGGCGATCCGCGCAAGCTATCCAGCCATGCGAGGCGCGCGTATATGGGGCCGATTTGCCGCTGGCGCAATGCTTCCCTAGGGGCAGCGCCTGGTTCAGTCGCCCGCGATCGCCTCGGTCAGGCGTAACAATTGCAGCCGGACACCTGGCTCCTTGATGCGCGCATAGGCGCGGGCAAGCCGCAGCGCGCCTTCGGTCTGCAGGAAGGAGAATTCGACGTCGACCGAGCTCTTCGAATGCTTGCGGCCATCGTCCGGGCCGTCGAAGAAGAACGATACCGGGACGCTCAGCACCTCGGCGATACGCTGCAGGCGGCCGGCCGAAATGCGGTTGGTGCCCTTTTCGTATTTCTGCACCTGCTGGAAGGTCACGCTGATGAGCGCACCCAGGTCGGACTGGGACAGGCCGCGCTGGAGGCGCAAAGTCCGCACCCGCTTGCCGATTTCGGCGTCGCGCGGGTCTCCGCCGCGGGGGTTCATCTTGGCCTGCACGTGCGGACGAACCTGTCTGGAAAAATTATGACATACGGCCGGTCGAGGAGAGGAGAACGGCAAGGCTTCGGCAAGGCTTCGCCGGGATGCTTGACGCCTAGTTTCAGTAGTAACCGAGTCGCATCATAAGCCGTAGATCAAAATTCCCTTAGGCGTTATAGGCGCCAGCTTATGCGAGGACTTTCTTCCTCGCAACTGCTTACGGCTGGAAATCCAGCGGGATCGGCGGCTCCTCGCGCATGAGCGTGATCGTCACCCGGCGATTGGCCGCGATATAGGGATCGTCAGGAAACAGCGGCTGGGTATCCGCCTTGCCGCCAACCTCGATGAACTGGACCGTTGGCACCCCTTCCTCCTCGAGGATACGGCGTACCGAATTAGCGCGGTCGGCGGAAAGTTCCCACGGCCCATATCCTGGCCGCGGCGGCGTCTTGGTCGCCGCCGTATGGCCGGTGATGCGCAACCGATACGGGGTGCTCTTGAGCGGCGTGCTCAGCTTCTGGATCACGAGGCGGGTGCGTTCGTAGGGCTCCTTCGAGCCTTCGGGAAACATCGAGCGTCCATCCTGGTCGACGATCTCGATGTTGAGCCCGTCCTTGCTCTGCTCGATCACGATGTGCTTCGAGATCTCGGTCAATTCCGGCATGTCCTGCAGCGCCTGACGCAGCGAGGCGGCGGCGAGCGCAAAGGCACGGTCTTCCTTGAGCCGCGCGCCGACCGCGCGATTGCGGTCGTGCTCGTCCGGCGTCGGCGTCGCCGAGGCTTCTTCGGGCGGAATGTGGGCGGCGTTCTTGAGCTTCGGCCGGGTCGGCAGGCCGGGCATCTCGATGATGCCTGAATAGCGGACGTTCTGCTGCACGCCGAAGGCGTCGCGCATGGAGCCGGCGACGATCTGCAGCTTCGCCTGGTCCTGGCTGGAGAATGCGACCAGCATGACGAAGAAGCTGACCAAGAGGCCCATCAGGTCCGCGAAGGTGACGAACCAGCCGTGCCCGCCGCCGTGTGCTGCCCGATTTTTTTTCGCCATGCCGTCTGCCGGGCGCGGCCGTCAGGCCGGGACCGGCTCCCCTTCGGCGGCGTCGTGCCGGTGCTTTTCCGGCAGGTAGGCGAGCAGCATCTCGCGCACCAGTGTTGGGCTCTTGGAATCGCGGATCATCAGGATGCCGTCGATCATGAGCGTCCGATTGATCTCCTCGTCGACCAGCTTGAGGTGCAGCTTGTCGGCGATCGGCAGGCACATCAGGTTGGCGACGACCGCGCCGTAGAGCGTCGCGAGCAACGCCGTCGCCATGAACGGGCCGAGCTTGGAGGGATCGGTCATGTTGGCGAACATCTGCACCATGCCGATCAGCGTGCCGATCATGCCGAAGGCCGGCGCGCAGTCGCCGACCGCGCGATAGATCTTCTGCCCCTCGTCGAGGTGGGTGAGGAAGATGTCGCGGTCGCGCTCGAGATTGTCGCGGATGAAGTCGGTGTCATAGCCGTCGGCGACGAAGCGGATGCCCTTGGCAAGGAAGGGGTCCTCGATCTCGACCTTCTCGAGCCCGATCGGCCCCTGCTTGCGGGCGAGCTCGGCAAGGCCCGCGATCTCGTCGACGAGCTCGCGCTGGGAGGTGCGGCGCAGCGTGAAGGCGAACTTGGCGCCGAGCGGCAGCCCGTAGAAGATCGAGCTCAGCGGAAAGCGGATGAGGGTCGCGGAAAACGAACCGCCGAAGATGATGATCACCGCGTGGTCGCTAAAGAAGCTTCTCAGATCGCCACCCATCAACATGAGGGTGATGACCACGACCGCGCCGGCAACAAGGCCGAGGCCGGTGGCGATATCCATGAACGAACTCCAACCCACGCCGCACTGCGCGCGCCGTCCCATGCGACACGCCCGGGACGAAACCCTAGCGCCGCCGCACTTAAAGAGCCGTAAAGGTTCGTAAAGGTTGACGATGCGCCAACGCCGGGGAGCGCATCCCGTTCGGGATGTGCGCCGGATTCATTTGTTGGCGCATGTCCTTGACGGCGAACCGGGTCCACTTCGCCGGGACATGCGCTTGTTGGCGCATGTCCTTGACGGCGAACGTCCACTTCGCCGGGACATGCGCTACCGGCCGGCGTCGCGGCTTCCCGTCCGCCCCCGCCTGGGCTATCTGATGCCGGGCGCTTGCCTCGGGGCGGGCGGCCGCCGCCAAACGGTCGACAGGACAGGGCCGGCAACGGGTTGCAGGGAGGTCGGAATGCGCGACATCGGCCATTTCATCGGCGGGGCGGAGGTCAAGGGCAAATCCGGGCGGGCCGGCGACGTGTTCAATCCGAATACGGGCGAGGTGCAGGCGCGCGTCGCGCTGGCCGCGAAGTCCGAGGTCGAGCAGGCGATCGCCAATGCGGCGGCGGCGCAGCCCGAATGGGCGGCGACCAATCCGCAGCGCCGCGCCCGGGTGATGTTCAAGTTCCTCGACCTGGTGAACAAGGAATATGACAGCCTCGCGGCACTGCTCTCCTCCGAGCACGGCAAGACGTTCGCCGACGCCCGCGGCGATATCCAGCGCGGGCTCGAAGTGGTCGAGTTCGCGTGCGGCATCCCGCATCTCCTCAAGGGCGAGTTCTCCGAAGGCGCCGGTCCCGGCATCGACCTCTTTTCCATGCGCCAGCCGCTCGGCGTCGTCGCCGGCATAACGCCGTTCAACTTCCCGGCCATGATCCCGCTGTGGAAGGCAGCACCGGCGCTCGCCTGCGGCAACGCCTTCATCCTCAAGCCGTCGGAGCGCGACCCGTCGGTGCCGATGCGGCTCGCAGAACTCTTCATCGAGGCGGGCCTGCCGCCCGGCGTGCTCAATGTGGTCAACGGCGACAAGGAGGCGGTCGACACGCTGCTCACCGATCCGCGCATCCAGGCGATCGGGTTCGTCGGCTCCTCGAGCATCGCGGAATATATCTATGCGACCGGCTGCGCGCACGGAAAGCGCGTGCAATGCTTCGGCGGGGCCAAGAACCACATGATCGTGATGCCCGACGCCGACATCGATCAGGCGGTCGATGCGCTGATCGGCGCCGGCTACGGCTCGGCCGGCGAGCGCTGCATGGCGGTGTCGGTCGCGGTACCGGTCGGCCAGAAGACCGCCGACATCCTGGTCGAGAAGCTCATTCCTCGCGTGGAATCGCTCAAGATCGGCCCTTCGACCGACAAGCAGGCCGATTACGGCCCGATGGTCACCAGGGCACATCTCGACAAGGTCAAGAAATATGTCGATCTCGGCGTGCAGGAAGGCGCCGAGCTCCTGGTCGACGGGCGCAACTTCAAGCTCCAGGGCTACGAGAACGGCAACTTCATGGGCGGCTGCCTGTTCGACCACGTGACGCCGCAGATGCGCATCTACAAGGAGGAGATCTTCGGCCCCGTGCTCTCGGTGGTGCGCGCCAAGGATTATGACGAGGCGGTGCGGCTGCCGTCCGAGAACGAGTACGGCAACGGCGTCGCGATCTTCACCCGCGACGGCGACACCGCGCGCGACTTCACCAGCCGGGTCAATGTCGGCATGGTCGGCGTCAATTTCGCCATACCGGTGCCACTCGCTTATCATACGTTCGGTGGCTGGAAGCGCTCGGGCTTCGGCGACCT
>DATBZM010000240.1:0-6936 GCA_036513175.1 Xanthobacteraceae bacterium
GGCCGCGACCTCGGCCTCGTCGGGGCCGACCGGACGCTTGGTCAGAATTGAAAAACTCGCCGGCGGCGGCGCGACCTGCGGCAGGTGGCGCGAGCCCATGCGGCTGCCGGCGCGGCTCACGAGAAACGTCTTCACCATGCGGTCCTCGAGCGAGTGGAACGAGACCACCACCAGCCGGCCGCCCGGCGCGAGGATGCGCTCCGCCGCCATCAGCCCGCGCGCGAGCTCGCCGAGCTCGTCGTTGACGAACAGGCGCAGCGCCTGGAACGTGCGGGTCGCCGGATGAATGTCGCCCGGCCGCGAGCGCACGACGCGCGAAACGATCTCGGCGAGCTGCCCGGTGGTGCGGACCGGCGAAATATCGCGCGCGCGGACGATCGCGCGTGCGACGGCGCGCGAGTGGCGCTCCTCGCCGAGCAGGAAAATGATGTCGGCGAGCGTGCGCTCCGATGCCGCCGCCACCACGTCGCCAGCGCTCGGACCCTGCGCCTCCATGCGCATGTCGAGCGGGCCGTCGAGACGGAACGAAAAGCCGCGCTCGGCCTGGTCGAGCTGCATCGACGAGACGCCGAGGTCGAGCACCACGCCGTCGGCCGCCGCGATGCCGAAGCTCGCCGCAACCTCGTCGAGCGCCGAGAAACAGCTCTCCGCCACCGTGAGCCGGCCGCCCATCGCATCGACCAGCCCGGCCGCCTGCGCGACCGCGCTCTGGTCGCGGTCGAGCGCCAGCACCTTGCAGTCGGCGGCCGCGAGGATCGCGCGCGCATAGCCGCCGGCGCCAAACGTGCCGTCGATGTAGAGGCCGCGGTCGCGGATGTTGAGATGCTCGACCACCGGCCGGACGAGCACGGGAATGTGGCGGGCCGGTCCGCCAGCGATCTCGGGGGTTCCGATGCCGCGGCCCGTCATCATTCCCGTGCCCCGTCGTCCGAGGCCGGACGCTCGGAGCCGAGACGTTTCGTCAGCGTGCGCACCGTCGCGGTGGCCTGCGCGAGATGCGCGCGGAAACGCTGCGGCTCCCAGATCTGGAACTTGTGGCCGAGCCCGACGAACGCCGCCGCGTCGGTGATCCCGGCATGCGACTTCAACTCGTCCGACAGCACCACCCGGCCTTCGCCGTCGACGTTCAAGGTCTCGCTCCGGCCGTAAAGCGCGACCTGGAATTCCTCCCGCTGGCCTGAGTAGGGCGGGAAGCGCGCGATCAGGCTCTCGATCTCGGCGAGCAGCGCATGGCCGCCCGCATCGACCGCCGGCTGATCGAGCGCCGGATAGCCAAAAAGCCCGACGAAACCGTCGCGGGCGAGCACCGAACGAAACGAAGCCGGGATCGAGACGCGCCCCTTGGCGTCGAGCCGCAGAACTGTGTTCGACACGAAGCGGTCCATACGCGCCCGCACTCCACGCCGACCGGGCGCCGAGCGGCACCCGCCACACGCAATCCGCATCCGAGTCGATGACACAGGCCGTGCCGGCCCAATCGACTGAGCTGATTGGATTTTTATGGGATACCATGGGAATAATTGGGCGTCAATGGAACGAACCCAGGCCGCCTTCCAACTATCGCTGCGGTAGATCAATGTGATTAACAGCCGTCAGCCTTAAGGAAGCGTTGCCGACGAACGCTGGAGCAGCCCGCGATGCGGATCGCGCTCATGACCGACATCCACGGCAACCGGGAGGCGCTCGCCGCCTGTCTCGACCATGCGGCGCAGAACGGCATCGACCGCTACGTCTTCCTCGGGGATTTCGCTGGCTACGGCGCCGATCCCGGCTGGGTGATCGACACCGCGATGGCGCAGGTCGAGCGCGGCGCGATCGCGATCCTCGGCAACCACGACGCCGCCGCGCTCACCGACAGCGCCGGCATGAACGAGGCCGCGGCCGACGCGATCGAGTGGACGCGCGCCCAGCTCAACGACCGCCAGCGCAACTTCATCGCCGGGCTGCCGCTGTTCGTCGAAGAAGCGGATCGCCTCTACGTCCACGCCAGCGCTTACGAGCCCGACCAGTGGCACTACGTGACCGAGCTGTACGGCGCCGCAAAGAGCCTGATGGCGACGCAGGCGCATCTGACCTTCTGCGGCCACACCCACGTGCCGGCGCTGTTTCACATGTCGCTCACCGGCAAGTTCGCGAGCTTCGATCCGGTCGAGCGGGTCGAGATCCCGCTGACCCCGCAGCGCCGCTGGCTCGCCGTGATCGGCTCGGTCGGCCAGCCGCGCGACCGCGATCCCGCCGCCTGCTACGCGGTGCTCGACGACGCGCGCTCCGTGCTCACCTATGTGCGGGTGCCTTACGACGTCGAAAGCGCGGCACGCAAAATCCTCGCCGCCGGGCTGCCGGTCATGCTGGCGGCGCGCCTGTTCGAAGGGTTTTGACCCGCGATGGACCCGCAGAACCTGGAAGCCGGCCAGGTCGTCGACGGCTTCGTGCTCGAGCAGGCGCTCGATCCCGGCGGCATGGCGAGCTTCTGGCGGGTGAGCCGGCCGGGCAGCACCATGCCGATGGTGATGAAGATCCCGCTCATGCGCCGCGGCGAGGACCCGCTCACCATCGTCGGCTTCGAGGCCGAGCAGATGATTCTCGCCCGCCTCACCGGCCCGCACGTGCCGAAATTCGTCGCCGCCGGCGATTTCGAGCGGCCCTACATCGTGATGGAGCTCGTCGCCGGCCGTTCGGTGCGCTCTTTGCTGGAGAAAACGCCGCTGCCCGCCGACGAGGTTGCGGCGATCGGGGCCAAGATCGCGTTCGCGCTGCACGACCTGCATCGCCAGCACGTCATCCATCTCGACCTCAAGCCGAGCAACGTGATCCTGCGCGACGACGGCGAGGCGGTGCTGATCGATTTCGGCCTGTCGCGCCACGAGCAGTTGCCCGACCTCGTCGCCGAGGAGTTCGACGACCCGGTCGGCACCGGGCCCTATGTGGCGCCCGAGCAGGTGCGGCGGGATCGCGGCGATCCGCGCAGCGACATTTTTGCACTCGGGGTGATGCTCTATTTCCTCGCCACCGGGTTGCGCCCGTTTGGCGAGCCGCAGCGCGCCGGCGAATGGCGCCGCCGGCTGTGGCGCGACCCCTACCCGCCGCGCCGCGTGAACGCCAAGATTCCGCCCTGGCTGCAGGAAATCATCATGCGCTGCCTCGCGGTCAATCCGGCCGAGCGCTACGCGACCGCGGCGCAGCTCGCGTTCGACCTGCAGCATCCCGATCAGGTGCTGCTCACGGCGCGCGCCGAGGCGCGCGAGCGCGATGGCCTGGTCACCGTCGCGCTGCGCTGGCTGCGCGCGCGCCGGCAAGGGCCGCTGCCGCGCCGCTCGGTCGCCGGGCTGCTCGCGCGCGCCCCCATCATCATGGTGGCGATCGATCTTTCGCCCGACGCCGAAGGTCTGCGTGGCGCGCTCGCGGTCGCGGTGCGGCGCGTGCTCGCGACCGAGCCCAACGCCCGCCTCGCCTGCGTCAACGTGCTCAAGGTCTCGCGCATCGCGATCGATACCGATGTCGACGCGCAGGGGCGCAATCTGCACCTGCAGCGTCTCGTCGCGCTCAAGCACTGGGCGCGCGCGCTGCCCCCCGCGGTCGAGAAGATCACCTATCACGTGATCGAGTCGGTCGACATCGCCGACGCCCTCGTCGACTATGCGCGCAACAACCGCATCGACCATGTCGTCGTCGGCGCGCGCGGCTCCTCGCCGCTGCGCCGTCTGCTCGGCAGCGTCTCCGCCAAGGTCGTGGCCGAGGCGCCCTGCACCGTCACGGTGGTGCGCACCCGCGAGGGGGACGCCACATAAATCAAGCGCTGCGGCTCTTGCGCCCCTCTTCCCTCTCCCCGAAGGGGAGAGGGTGGCGAGCGAAGCGAGCCGGGTGAGGGGCGCTCGGAGCTTAAATTCTGGCACTGAGAGCCCCTCACCCCGGCCCTCTCCCCTTCGGGGAGAGGGAGCGCAGGCGCCGTGCTAAATTACCCGCATGAGCTTCCCGCCCGATTCGCCGCTCGCCGATGAAATCCGACCCTCCCCCAATCACCAGCCGCGCCGGGGCGTCGCACGGCCGGATATTCTGTTGCTGCACTACACCGGGATGGCGACGACGCAAGCGGCGCTCGAGCGGCTGTGCGACCCGGGCCCGCAAGTATCCTCGCATTATCTCGTGTTCGAGGATGGACGCATCTTTCAGCTGGTGCCGGAAGCGCGCCGCGCCTACCACGCGGGCGCGTCGCACTGGGAAGGGTCGACCGACATCAACTCGCGCTCGGTCGGCATCGAAATCGGCAACCAGGGCCACGACTGGGGTTGTCCGCCTTTTCCCGACGCGCAGATCGAGCGCGTGATTGCGCTGTGCCGCGACATCGTCGCGCGCTGGTCGATTGCGCCGTGGCGGGTTTTGGCGCACTCGGACATCGCCCCCAACCGCAAGCGCGATCCGGGCGAGGTGTTTCCGTGGCGTGCTCTGGCCGCCGCGGGCGTCGGCGCCTTCGTCGAGCCCGAGCCGATCGTGCGCGGCGGCGCGCTGTGCCCAGGCGACCATGGCGAGGCGGTCGCGCGCCTGCAGCGCATGCTCGTCGACTACGGCTACGGCATCACGGCGAGCGGCCACTACGACGCGGCGACGCACGAGATCGTCACCGCCTTCCAGCGCCATTTCCGCCCCGCGCGCGTCGACGGCATCGCCGACCTCTCGACCGTGCGTACCCTGGAACGGCTTGCCGAGACGAAGGCGCGCTCAACGCTTTAGGCGTGCTCTTCGATGACGCTCGCGCGCACGTCATCCTCGATCAGGCGCCAGATGCGATCGACGTAGCGCACGAATTCGGGCGTGCGTTTGATGTCCAGCTCGCGTGGCCGCGCCAGCGTGACGTCCACGCTGTCCTGCACGCGGCCGGGCCGGCGCGCGAACACCAGCACGCGATCGGACAGAAACACCGCCTCGTCGATCTGGTGGGTGACGAACAGCACGGTCTTGCGGCCCTGCTCCCAGATGCGCAGCAGCTCCGTCTGCATGATCTCGCGCGTCTGCGCGTCGAGCGCCGAGAACGGCTCGTCCATCAGCAGGATATCCGGATCGATCGCGAGCGCGCGCGCGAGGTTGACGCGCTGGCGCATGCCGCCCGAGAGCTGGCGCGGGTAGTAGCTCTCGAAGCCGGCGAGGCCGACGAGCTTGAGCAGCTCGAGCGTGCGCCGGCGCGCGGCGGGGCCGGCGCTTCCGGCGACCTCGGGCCCGATCATGGCGTTGCCCAGCACCGTGCGCCACGGCAGCAGGCTGTCGTTCTGGAAAACGAAGCCGCGGTCGTGGCCCGGCCTGCTCACCAGGCGGCCGTCGATCAGCACGCGCCCCGAGGTCGCCTGCTCGAGCCCGGCGACGATGCGAAGAAACGTCGTCTTGCCGCAGCCGCTCGGCCCGACCAGCGAGATGAACTCACCCGGGGCGACCGCGAGGTCTATCCCGCGCAGCGCCTCGAGCGCATCGAACCGCTTGTCGAGCGCCGTGACGGCGAGCTTCGCGGTGTCTTTTTTGAGCATGATCTTTTCCGAAAACCGGTCCCCACCCCGGGGCAAGCCCGGGGCAGGCTTTTTAGGGATCATGCTTTCAGTCCCGCGTCCATGGCACGAGCCTGCTTTCCAGCCAGCCGAAACCCGCCGTCATGGCGATGCCGGCGGCGGCGAGCACCACCACGCCGGCAAACAGCTCGGGCATGTTGAACGCGTCGGCCGACTGGCTGATCAGGCGTCCGAGCCCGGCGCGCGAGCCGAACAGCTCGGCGACGACGACCGCGATCAGGCCGCGGCCGATGCCGAGCTTGAGCCCGGCGAGGATGAACGGCGTCGCCGAAGGCAGCGAGACCTTGAGGAAGATCTGGCGCGGCGTCGCGCCGAAGCTGCGCAGCATCTCGACGAGGCGCGGGCTCGTGGTGCGCAGGCCGGCCTCGGTGTTGATCGTGACCGGGAACAGCACGAGGGTGATCACCACCAGCACCTTCGACGCGATGCCGATGCCGAACCAGAGAATGAACAGCGGCGCGAGCGCGATGGTCGGCGTCGCATAGAGCCCGGACACCCACGGCTGCGTGACCTGCTTGGCGAGCACGCTGCTCGCCATCGCGAGCCCGAGCGCGATGCCGATCAGGCTCGCGATCACGTAGCCGATGATGAACTCGAGCCCGCTGACCGCCATGTGGTGCCCCAGCTCGCCGCTCGCGGCGAGCGACACCACTGCCGCGAAAATCTGCGACGGCGCGGCGAGAAACAGCGGATTGGCGACGACGAAGCGGCTGATGACCTCCCACAGCGCGAGGCCGCAGGCGACGGAAACGAGGCCGGCGAGATGAGTGCGGCGCAATGCCGCCCCGACCCTCCGCGCCGCGGCGCGGCGCTGTCTTCTCCTCGATGCCGGTCGCCGCCATGGTCATTCGGTGAGCTGGGTTCCGGGCAGGACCAGGCGCTCGACCTCCAGATGCTGGATGTCGCCCAGGCCGACCAGCGCATCGACCAGCGCGCCCAGCCGCTTGCGCGACACGCGCCCGGTGGTTTCGAAGACGTGGCCCTTGCGGAAGAAGTCGTAGGACTTCTCGACCTCGTCCGGTTTCAGCCCGCTCACCGCGACCATGATCTGCACCGCCTCGGCGCGGTTGTGGTCGTCCTCGAACCAGGCGATCGCCTTGTTGTGCGCCGCCAGCATCCGCGCCAGCTCGGCCGGATGCGCCTTGGCCCAGGCGAGGTTCACGACCGAGCCCGAGAAGGGCAGCTCGGGCGAGTAGTCGACGCTGAGCGCGAGCTCGTTGTAGCCGCGCGCCATCGCCTGGAAATTGAACGGCGGCAGGATGATCGCGGCGTCGACCGCGCCGGCGAGCAGCGCCTGCGCCCGCGCCGAGGTCGCGCCGGCAAAGACCATGTCGAACTCGCCGGGCTTGACGCCGTTCGGCGCCAGCATGCGCTCCACGTAGAT
>DATBZM010000241.1:0-3806 GCA_036513175.1 Xanthobacteraceae bacterium
CATCGCGATGATCGGGCCGCCGAGCTCGCGCGCCGCCAGCAGCGCGGCGTCGATCGGGCGGGCGCCTTCCTCGATGTGGCGGTTGACGTTCTCGACCACGATGATCGCGTCGTCGACGACGAGGCCGATGGCGAGGACGAGGGCGAGCAGGGTCAGCAGGTTGATCGAATAGCCGAGCGCGAGCAGGACGATCAGCACGCCGACCAGCGAGAGCGGAATCGCGACGGTCGGGATCAGCGCCGAGCGCACCGAGCCGAGGAAAAGAAAGACCACTGCCGTGACGATCGCCAGCGCCTCGAGCAGGCTGCGGATCACCTCGTTGATGGCCGAGTTCACGAATTCGGTCGAGTCGTAGATGATCTCGCCGTTGAGCCCGTGCGGCAGCAGCGCCTGGATCTGCGGGAATACGTCGCGCACGCCCTTGATCACCTCGAGCAGATTGGCCGAGGGCGCGACCTGGATGCCGATATAGACCGCCTGCTTGCCGTCGAAGCCGACCTCCGACTCGTAGTCCTCGGAGCCGAGCGTGACGTTGGCGACGTCCTTGAGCCGCACGATCGCGCCGCCGGTCTGCTTGATGACGAGGTTGCGGAATTCGTCGGCGGTATGCAGGCTGGTCGAGGCGGTGAGGTTGACCTGCACCATCTGGCCCTTGGTGTTGCCGATGCCGGAGATGAAGTCGTTGGCGGTGAGCGCCGCGCTGACGTCGGTCGCGGTGAGCCCGAACGCGGCGAGCTTCTGCGGATCGAGCCAGGCGCGCAGCGCAAAGACCTTCTGGCCGAGCAGCTCGGCGGTCTGCACGCCGGTCACCGCCTGCAACTTGGGCTGCACCACGCGCGTGAGATAGTCGGTGATCTGGTTCGGCGCGAGCGTGTCGCTGTTGAAGCCGATGTACATCGCGTCGATGGTCTGGCCGACCTTGACGGTCAGCGTCGGCTGCAGCGTGCCGGTCGGCAGCTGGTTGAGCACGGACGCGACCTTGGTGTTGATCTCGGTCAGCGCCTTGTCGGCGTCGTAGTTGAGCCGCAGGTAGATCGTGATGGTGCTGAGCCCGCTCTGGCTCACCGAGCTCATGTAGTCGATGCCGTTCGCCTGGGCGATCGCGTTCTCGAGTGGCGTCGTGATGAAGCCCGCCACCACGTCTGGATCGGCGCCGTAGTAGATCGTCGTCACCGTGACGATGGCGTTCTCGGTGCGCGGATATTGCAGGATCGGCAGCGCGAAATACGCGCGCACGCCCAGCACCAGGATCAGCAGGCTGACGACGCTCGCGAGCACCGGCCGGCGGATGAAGATGTCGGTGAAGCTCATGGGCTATCGCCCTCAATCGTCATGCGCGCGAATGCGGGCATCCACGTCTTTCTTGCACCCTGCAGAAAGCAAGACGTGGATGCCCGCATTCGCGGGCATGACGTCGAGGTGTGATTGCGCGCCATAATCAGCTTCCGCACTACCGGTCGAGCGGCACGGTCGGCGCGGCGTCGGCGGTGGGCGTGATCGAGTTGTCGATCAGCACGACCGAGCCGTTGTGCAGCTTGAGCTGGCCGGCCGTGACGATCGTGTCGCCTTCCTTGACGCCCTTGAGGACCGCGACCTGGTCGCCGCGGGTCGCGCCGGTGGTCACGAAGGTCTGGCGCGCGGTGAGCTTCGGCTTGCCGTCGGCGTCCTTGCCGTTCTGCTCGACGACGTAGACCGTGTCGCCGTAGGGGCTGTAGGTGATCGCGGTCTGCGGCAGCGTGATCAGCTTCTGCGGCGCGCCGGTCGGGATGTCGACCGTCGCATACATGCCGGGCAGCAGCCGGTGGTCGGGGTTCGGCAGCGTCGCGCGGATCTGCACGTTGCGGCTATTGGCGTCGACCTTGGGATTGACCGCCGAGATCTCGCCCGTGAAGGTCTGGTTGGGGAAGGCATCGACGTGCATCGTGACGGCCTGGTTCAGCTTCATCCGGTCGACGTCCTGCTGCGGGACGAAGAAATCGAGATAGATCGGATCGAGCGCTTGCAGCGTCACGATGATGGTGCCGGGGCCGAGATACTGCCCGACGTCGACGGAGCGGATGCCGATGTGGCCGGCAAACGGGGCGCGCAGGAATTTCTTGTCGAGGATCGCCTGCTGCTGGGCGACCTGCGCCTTGGCGTTCTTGAGATTGGCCGCGTCGGTGTCCAGCGTCGCCTGGCTGACCGCGTTGATCTTGAGCTGCTTCATGTCGCGGTCATAGGTGATCTGGTTCAGCGCAGCCGTGGCCTGCAGCGACTCGAGCTTGGCGACATCGTCCTCGGAGCGCAACTTGAGCAGCGGCGCGCCTTCGGCCACGTCGTCGCCCGAGTTGAACGAGATGGTGCCGACGACGCCTGCGACCTCGAGCGACAGATCCGCGCCTTTCACGGCGCGCAGGCTGCCGACCGCCTCGACCTTCGACTGCCATTCGCTGGTGCCGATCTTGCTGGTCGAGACGGTCTGCGGCGGCGAGGCAAGCGTGGCCATGAACTTCTTGATCATCATGCCCTTGAAGGCCTGGAATCCGAAGATTACGGCGAGCACGAGGGCGACCGCCCCGAGCATGAACACCATTCGCTTGATCATTGATGCGGATCCGACACGACCGGCACGCCGCTCGCGCTCTGCGTCAGCAGAGGATGCGGCGTATATGGGTCGGGAACGATGTCATTGCGATTCCACCAGCCGCCGCCGAGCGCCTGATAGAGGGCGGCGGTGTCCGCATAGCGGGCGGCCCGCGCCTGGACAAGCGCGAGCAGCGCCTGTTGATACGAGCGCTGCGCATTCAACAGGATCACATAGGTGACGGCGCCGAGCTTGTATTGGTCGCGCGTGAGATTGAGCGTCTCGGAGGCGGCGCGCGCCGCTTCCTGCTGGGCGCGCAGTGTCGCGGCGTCGAGCTGCAGCGCGCGTAGCGCGTCGGCGACGTTCTGGAACGCGGCGAGCACGGTGTTGCGGTATTGCGCATCCGCGACCTCGTAGGCGGCCTTGGCGGCGCGCTCCTGGTGCAGCAGCGTGAATCCGTGGAACAGGGGCTGCGTGCCGCTCGCCGCGACGCTCCAGATGGCGGTCTGCGGCGTGAACAGGGTCGCGGTGGTGAGCGCCGCGCTGCCGTAGTCGGCCGTGAGGGTGATCTGCGGCAGCCGGTTGGCGATGGCAACGCCGATCTGGGCGCTCGCTTGGTGCAGCTGCTGCTCGGCGGCGCGCACATCGGGACGCTGCTCGACGAGCTGCGAGGGCAGGCTCAACGGCAGATGCGTGGGAAGCCGGAACGCGGCAAGCCGCAGGTGGTCGCCGCGGTACTCGTTGGGGAAATGGCCGATCAGGGCGAGCAGGAGATGCTCCTGCTGCGCGAGCTGCTTCTGCAGCGGCGGCAGGGTTGCGCGCGTGGTCGCGACCTCGGACTGCTGGGTGAGCACGTCGGCGCGGGCGGCGGCGCCGAGGGTGAACTGGTTCTGCACCACGCCGAGCTGGTCGGTCTCGGCCTTGATGATCTCCTGCGTCGCCTCGATCTGGCCGCGCAGGGATGCGACCTGCACGGCCGCGGTCACGACGTTGGCGGTGAGCGTGAGGTAGGTCGCCTCGAGCTCGAAGCGTTGATATTCGGCCAGCGCCTCGCTCGCCTCGATCGCGCGCCGTTTGCCGCCGAACACGTCGGGCGCATAGGAGACGTTCACGGTCGCCTGATAGAGATTGAAGATGCTCGGGCCGCCCGGCTGGCCGAAGGTCGCGGGGGAAAACTGCTCGCGCGTGGCCGAGCTGTTGGCATCGATGTTGGGCAGCAGCGAGCCCGCCTGGGCGTAGAGAT
>DATBZM010000242.1:0-29484 GCA_036513175.1 Xanthobacteraceae bacterium
CCCCGCAAGCCCCATCATGGTGGCGAGCGATGCGAAGGCCGCGACCCACGTCATGGCGACATCCGCCGCCCATCCCTTGACGCCGAAGGCGAGCGCAAGCTCGGCGGCGCTGAAGTGGAAGAGATAGTAGTAGACGAGGCGCCCTGCTCCGGCGTCGCCGCCGACGAAGGGATTGCCGGGCGGCACGCCGAGCCGCGCCATTTCGTCGATCATGGCGATCTTGGTGTGGTCGTAGATCGGGCCCGCGAGGATCACACCGTCGCCGACGCTCTTCGGCAGCAGTGCGATCGCGGGCGCGATCGCCAGCAGCGCAGCTGCTGCGAGGGCCCAGGCGGGCACGCGCGGGCCGTCGGGTTCCGGCGTCGCGATTTCAATGCGCCGCGCCGCGATGCCGGCGGCCAGCGCCAGCACGGCGACCACGAGCACGCCGACCTGCGAAAAGCCGATCACGCAGAACAGTGGATAGGCCAGCGCGCTGTGCACCGCCCAGCCGACCGTCGGCGCCATCGGCAGCGCAAGCGAACGGGGAAGCAGTTGGCGCGTGACGGCGACGCCGATGCAGGTCCAGAACGCCAGCGCGCCGAGCGCGATGGCGACGACGTTCAGCGGCGAAATCATGGAATGCCGAACGCCCTCCCCGCGCGCCCCGATGCGGCCTGTGTATCCGAATCCCTGTCAGGTCGCCACGCGTTCGGTGCTGCGGGTCTGCCGCCGCCAGGCCGCGGCGAGCGCCATCACGAGGTCGAGCGAGCCGGCCGCCCCGTTGGCATCACCTTTTTCGAAATCGCCATCGACGCAGCCGAGCTGGTTCGACACATGGGCAAGGCAGATCACCGGACGCGCGCGCGCGGCCGCAAACGCATAGAGCGAGGCCGCCTCCATCTCGACCGCGAGAATGCCTTCGTGCCGCCGGCGCGCGATCGTCGCTTCGGTTTCGCGAAACGGCGCGTCGGTCGTCCAGGTGTCGCCCACGTAGATCCGATGCCCGGCTTGGGCGAGCGTCTCGGCCGCGAGCGCCAGCAACCCGGGCTCGGCCTCAGCATAATTCGCGGCCGGCAGGTAATGATAGCTCGTGCCTTCGTCGCGCAGCGCCCGCTCGATCAGGATGTAGTAGGGCGGCGGCCCGACATCGGTGATCTGGCCGGCCGAGGTGACGTTGACGAGAAGCTCGCAGCCGGACGCAAACAGCTGCTCGGCGACCAGCACCGCGAACGAGCCGCCGACCGCGTGGCCGACGATCCCGCACGCGACGTCGCCCGTGCGCCATCGCCACATCTGCGTGTGATAGCAGGCCCAATGCGGACAGGTCGTCGCGCCGTATGTGCGCTGCACGTGCGCGACGATGTCGCCGTCCGGATCGAGCATGCAGATCGGCGGCACGCTGCCGGGCGCGAGCCCCTTCTGCCGCCGCGCCTCGCGCAGCAGGTTCTCGGGCAGAAACACCGACGGCGCCACGTGGTCGGCACGCTCGATCAGCGGCGCCGCCCCTTCGACCGACACGGCCTTGCGCGGCACGCGCGCCGTCTCCGGCTTGACGATCCGGTTCATGCGTCGCGCTCCTGAATCACTTGCACCGGCATCCGCGCCGCCTCTCCCCCTTTAGGGGGAGAGGGTCGGGGTGAGGGGGTCTCTCCGCGAGTCATTACTAGCGGAGTTCTTCGCGGCGCCTCAGCGCCCCTCACCCCAACCCTCTCCCCGCAAGAGCGGGGAGAGGCAGCGCGGGCGTCAGCTTGTGTGGCTACTCTCATAAATGTCGCGATGATCCGCGCAGAAGCGCGCAGCGTCCCACTGAGGCTCCCGGCCACTTTCGACTCGCCACCCGCACGGCGGCGATACGGCACCGGAATCTCCAAAATGCGCAGGCGCGCGCGGGCGGCGCGCATCTGCATCTCGATGTTCCAGCCATAGGTCATCTCGCGCATGCCGAGCGCGAGCAGGCGCTCGCGCCGGATGGCGCGGAACGCGCACATGTCGGTGAAGGGCACGCCGTAGAGCAGCCGCATGCCGAGGCCGGCGAGCCGGCCGGCCAGGAGCTGATGCCAGCCGATGCTGCCGGGCTCGCGCGCGCCCCGCGCGCGCGACGCGATGACGAAGTCGAACGCGTCCGTCCGGACCGGCTCGACCAGCGCCGCGATGCTCGCCGGATCGTCGGCGCCGTCGCCGTCCATGAACACGACGATGTCGGCGTCGCTCGCGGCCAGTGCGCCGGCGAGGCAGGCGCGGCCATAGCCGCGACCGGCCGCGATCACCTCGGCGCCGGCTTCCCGCGCGCGCGCGGCCGTCGCGTCGCTGCTGCCGCCGTCGGCAACGATGACGCGGTCGACCCATTGGCGCGGCAGCGCGCGCACGACGCCGGCGATCGATGCCTCCTCGTCGAGCGTCGGGATGACCACGGCGGTGCGCATGGCGCTAGAGGCTCCAGCGCAGGCCGCAGCTCGCGCAGGCAGCGGGCGGATGGTCGGACAGGAGGCCGGCGCGGAACGTCCGGTAGGCCGGGCCGTTCCAGATGTCGCGCAGGCTCTCCTGCGTGGCATCGCCGAGCGTATAGTTCGCGTAGCCGCGCTGCGAGAACGGCGCGATGCAGCACGGCAGCGCCCGGCCGTTCGCCGTGAAATACATCACGTTCCACGGCCGCCGGCACATCGACCAGGGCGAGCCGTCGTCGTGGCGCTTGAGGCTCATGCCCGGCTCCGCCACCGCGCCGGAGGCGCTAAACGTCATGCCAAGCGAGCGCGCAAGCGCCATCGCTTCGTCGAGATAGCCCGCTTCCTCGCGCGAGGTGCGCTCGTACAGCGCCTGGTCGGGCCGCGCATGGCCGATCGAATCCTGTTCGAAAAAGACGAGCCGCTGCAGGTAGACTTCCCGCACGCCGATCTCGGCACAGACCCGCACGAAGGCGGGCAGCTCCGGCAGCGTTTCCTTGAGGCCGGTGAGCCAGGCCGAGACGCGCGGCTTGTCGTGCCCCTCGCGTTCCTGCAGGGCGCGAAACGCGCGCACGTTCTTGAGGATGCGGGCGAAGAAATCCTTGCCGCGGATCGCCTTGTAGGATTTGGCATTCGCGGCATCGAGCGAGACGCGCAGCTCGTCAAGCCCGGCGTCGATCAGCGCACGGCCGTTCTTCTCGTTGAGCAGCGTGCCGTTGGTGTTGAACAGCACGTAGGTGCCGCGGTCCTTGAGGTAGCGCACCATCTTCGCGAGGTGCTTCACCATCATCGGCTCGCCGACGCCATGCATGACGGCGCGCTCGATGTTCGGCAGCTGGTCGACGATGCGGGTGAACAGCTCCCAGCTCATGTCGGCCGGCGGTTCCAGCTCCTCGTAGGTGCGCGGGCAGGTGGTGCACAGCAGATTGCAGCGGTTGGTAGTCTCGAGATAGAGGCACACCGGCGGCGCCTCGGCCGCATCGTGCCGTTCGCCGGCGCCCTCGAAATAGCGGCGCGGGTCGACCTGCCGGCGGGGCGGCGCGGTCATCGTGTCCTCCGGATCGATCTCGCTCATCCGATCGCCCTTCTTGCCGCCGCGTCGCCCCGATCGAGCCGCCGCGCGAGGTCGCTGCGCGTCAGCAGCTCATCGAGCAGCGCGGTCGAATGCGCGGCCGCGTGCGACGGGAGGCGCCGCGAGAACGCGCGCCGGCCGAAAAGCTCATCATGCAGCATCTGCAGCGATGCCAGATCGTCGACGTCGTACCACTCGGGCAGCACATGGAGCTCGAGGCCGATCTCAGCGGCGCGCTCGCGCGTCTGCCGCGCCACGTGCTCGGTGCTCCACGCCACGTCGGCGAACATCCGGCGGTGCGGCGCCTTGAGGCCGAGCAGGTAGTAGCCGCCGTCGCTCGACGGCCCGAGCACGGCGCGATCGCCCGGCTGCGCCAAGAGGCGCGCGGTCTCGACCAGCAGCGCGGTCGGCAAGGTCGGGCTGTCGGAATTGAGCACGACGGCGCTGCCGTGTCCGCGCGCCAGCACCTGCTCGATCGCGACGAACAGGCAGTCGCCGAAATTCGCGTGCCAGGATTCGATCAGGCCGACGCCGGCGGGAAGATTCGCGGTGAAGAAGTCATGCGAACCGGGAGGCCCGTAGGCCATGTAGCATGCTACGCCCTCGCCGGCCGCCGCGATATTGGCGGCGACGTCCTTGAGGAAGGCGGTGTTGAACGCGGCCGCCTCCTCTAAGCTGAGCGGCGGCACCAGCCGGGTTTTGGCCTTGCCGGGAATCGAGGCCTTGGCCATGACGGCGATGCCGCAAGACCCATCGGCCGACCGATCGTTCGTGCGCGCGCCGATCATGCCGGTTTTCGCCCCAGTTGGTCGCAGCACTTTTTTGACAACGCGTGACGCAAACGCGCGTTCCCGCAGAGGCTGCTCTTGCCCGTCAATCCATACGTGGCGAGAGCCGCAAAGACCACGGCCTCGGCATCGTTACCGCATCACATCTCAGCGGGCACGCCGATAACGCGTGGTAACGCGGTCGTGTAGGCGGCGTGATCAGCCGAAATTCAGGCCGCCAGGCGCGCCCGGTTGTGCGGTTGCGCATAATCGACCGGCGTGCCTTTCGGAATGATGCCCAGCGGATTGACCCGCCGGATCGAATAATAATTGATGACGTAGTGGCGCGGCTTCACCGTCGCGGCGATGCCGGGCACCTGATAGAGCTCGCGCATATAATTGAGCAGGTTGGGAAAATCGGCGATGCGCTGGCGGTTGCACTTGAACAGCGAGAAGTACGCGACGTCGAAGCGCACGAGGGTGGGAAACAGCCGCCAGTCTGCCTCGGTGAGCTGGTGGCCGACCAGATAGCGCTGGCGCCCGAGCCGCGCCTCAAGCTCGTCGAGGGCCGCAAAGAGGGCGTCGTAGGCCGCCTCATAGGCGTCCTGCGAGCGCGCAAAGCCGCAGCGATAGACCCCGTTGTTGATACCCGGATAGACCAGGTCGTTGACGCGATCGATCTCGGCGCGCAGCGCGGCGGGATAGAAATCCGCGTCGTCGCCCGCGATGCCCTTGAATTCGCTGTTGAGCATGCGGATGATCTCGGATGACTCGTTGTTGACGACCCGCCCGGTCTTCTTGTCCCACAGCGTCGGCACCGTGACCTTGCCGGTATAGTGCGGCTCGCTCGCCGTATAGGCCTCGTGCAGGTAGCGGAAGCCGTTGACGGTGTCGGGCGTGCATTCGGGAAATGCCGGGTTCTTCTCGAACATCCAGCCCTCGTCCTTCATTCCCGGGATCGCATACGCGACCGAGATAGCACCATCGAGCTTCTTGAGCGCGCGGAAGATCAGCGTGCGATGCGCCCACGGGCAGGCATGCGCGACGTAGAGATGATAACGGTCGGCTTCCGCCTTGAAGCCGGACGAGCCGTCCGCCGTGATGCGGTCGCGGAAGCGGCTGTCGACGCGCTTGAACTCGCCCGCCCGCCCGGTCTCCTGCGGCAGCTCCTCGTCGCGCCAGATGCCGTCGATCAATACGCCCATGGCATTCTTTCCTCGTGTCCCTCGATACGTAAGTGGTGACCCTGCGCGCGCAAGCCGCGACGTCGCGGTATCACCCGCCCTGATGCGGGTCCATCGGCCGGGCGGCCGTAGGAGGCGCCGAGCGCGGCGGGCTCGCGTTGCGCGCCGCGATCTTGCGCGGCCGCTCCTGCGCGGCCGGGGCGCGCGCCTTGTGTCCGGCTTTCGGCGCAGGCTCGGTCGCGGCTTGATCCGTCACGCGCGCCGCGTTCGCCGGGAAGCCGGCGGCGACGCGCGCCTTTTCCCACATGTACGAATAGCCCTTCATGGTCATGTGGACGCCGTCGCCCGCATTGAACGAGCCGGAGCAGATCTTCTCGTCCCACATGCTCACGTATTTCACCGAGCTGTTGGCGAACCGCTGCGCCAGCATCTGGTCGAGCTCGTGCACGCGCGCGTTCCATGGCCTGCGCACGCAAGGCGGACCGATCCATACGAGATTGAGGTTGCGCGCCGACGCTGCCTGCAGGATGGCGTCGATGCTGCTGTCGAGCCCCTTGATGCTGCCTTCCGCATCATTGCTGCCGAGCACCACGAAGGCGGTCGCGCCCGCCGGCGCCTGGTTGATCTGCTGCACCGCCTTGCCGCCGCGGATGAACACGCTGATGCGGGCGAGCCCCTTGAGCCCGGACGCCATCGTGACACCCACGCCCAGGCTGTCGCCGACCACGACCCCGACGCCCGGCTCCGCCGCGTCGGCCGCCGTAACCGCGATCGCGCCCGCGACGATCGCGAGACATGCTCGGCTCACCATCCGCATCAACCCACCTCCATCACCACTCATGACGCGAAAATCCGATCGCCCTGCAGATCGATCATCTGCTTGGCCTTCGACACCGAGAACGCGATCGCGTCCTCGCGGCTCGGATGCGTGTCGGCGCGCACGAAGCGGTGCTCGCGCACGCCATCCGGGCCGTCCTTCTCGATCGTGCCGGCGGTCTGGAAGATGCCGTTGTTGCGGTAGGGCGCCGGCTTGATGCGATAGCCCTTGTATTCGACCGTCTCGGCCGGCGGGCCGGCGTCATCGCCGCCGGACCCGGCGCCGAAACTGCCCAACAGGGACTTGAGTTTCGCAAACATCGATCGCCCTTCGTCGTTCAAGCGAGCATCGGCCATTGCCGCGCAACGAGTTCGCCCCGTTCGCAACCGCCCAGCCTAATGCACCCCTTGGCTCTCCTCGCCGAAGGCGCCGATCTTTTCCAGATAGGCGTGGCCGAGGTGGCTCATCGCCGCCGCGAGCACCGCCGCCTGCTCCTCTTCGGGCGCCTCGTCGGCGATCAGCTCGGCCGCGCTTTCGACGATGCGCGCCACCAGCTCGCCGAGATCGACCGGGTCGTCGTTCTCGAGGTGCGCTTTGACAAGCTCGTTGATCTGGCAATGCAGGCACTCGGCCATCGGTCACCTATCTGTCGGCACGCGTTCGCATGATGGTAGCACGCCTCGCCGCCGGACCGCATCAGCGCGCGCGGAACAAAAGTTCGCTCGCGCTGTTGTCCGGAGCGAAAGGATTTGGACCATGACGCTGCTCAAGTGGGCGCTGATATTTCTGCTGATCTCGATCGTCGCCGGCGTCTTCGGCTTCACCGGCCTGTCGGCCGCGAGCGCGGACGTCGCGCGCGTGTTGTTCTACGTCTTCGTCGTGATCTTCGTGGTCCTGGTGGTGCTCGGGCTCACCGTGTTGCGGGCCTAACGCATGTTCCGGCGAAAGCCTGCCCCGGACTTGATCCGGGGTGGACGCCGGTTCGCCGACAAGAACATGCGCCAAATAAAGAGCCGGCGCCCGTGCGCGTCCGGCCCGACTTGCCGCTGCGGCATATTGCGCAGCGGCGATCGCGCATCGAATGTACGCATTAATCCTGCGACAATCGGGCCTCAAACCTGCGTGATCTGTATCCTGGGGCGGGCTTGTGGGACAGGCGCCGTTCGCTAGACTGCGCGCGAAGCAGCCGCCCGCCCTTGCGCGGCGGAGATCCCAGGGAGCCTCCAGCATGCACCGACCCGCCAAGCACGGCGCCGCCGCGCCGTTTCTCACCGTCTTGACCGGAGGTGCCGCGGCGCTTGCGCTCGCGCTCGCCGCACCCGCCGCCGCGCAGACCAAGCCGCCGATCAAGATCGGCGTCATCGCCGAGGCGCAGGCGGTGGCCGGCTCCTCGATCCCGCAGGCCGCGCAGATCGCCGCCGACGAGATCAACGCCGCCGGCGGGGTCGACGGCCGCAAGATCGAGATCATCTCCTACGACAACCACTCCTCGGCGGCCGAATCGGTGCGCGCCTTCCAGCGCGCCGCCAACGAGGATCACGTCAACGCGGTGATCGCGAGCTACATCAGCGAGGTCGTGCTGGCGCTCGAGCCGTGGGCGGGGCGCCTCAAGACCGTGATGATCACGCCGGGCGCCGCCTCCGACGTGATCACGCAGAACATCGCCAAGAACTACGACACGATGAAATACACTTTCCACGGCTACCTGACCTCGACGGCCCTCGCCGAGTCGGTCTGCGCCGCCGCGAAGGACCTGCTGGTCGACCAGCTGCACATGAAGACCGCCGTGGTGATGAGCGAGGACGCCGCCTGGACGACGCCGCTCGATGCCGGCTACCTCAAATGCCTGCCGCAGATCGGGCTCAAGGTGCTCGACCACATCCGCTTCTCGCCCGACACCACCGACTTCACCCCGATCTTCAACAAGATCGAGGGCGAGAAGCCCGACGTGATGATCACCGGCATCTCGCACGTCGGCGTGCAGCCGACCGTGCAATGGAAGCAGCAGGAAGTGCCGATCCCGATGTTCGGCATCTCGTCGCAGGCGACCAACTCGTCGTTCTGGAACGACACCAACGGTGCGACCGAAGGCGTGCTCTACCAGGCGGTCTCCGGCCCCGGCGTCGCCGTGACGCCGAAGACGCTGCCCTTCGTCGCCGCCTTCAACAAGCGCTTCGGCAACAACCCGTCGTACGCGGGCTACACCGCCTATGACGACGTCTACATCCTCGCCGACGCGATCCGGCGCGCCGGCTCGGACGATAGCGACAAGCTCGTCACCGCGATGGAAGCCACGAACTATGTCGGCACCATCGGCACCGTGCAGTTCAAGGGCAAGGGTGACCCCAACCCGCACGCGCTCAAGATCGGCGAGGGCTTCATCACCGGCCTGATGCTGCAGTGGCAGAACGGCAAGCAGGTCAACCTGTGGCCCGCCAAGCTCGCCGTTGCCAAGCTCAAGTTCCCGAAGTTCATCAAGGTCGGCGCCGCGAATTGAGTTGCCGCGCCCGCCCCGAAGCACGCTGCTGGCGCCCCCTCTCCCCGCTCTTGCGGGGAGAGGGTCGGGGTGAGGGGTGGCTCAACAAATTCCGACGTCACGACTCGTGGATAGCCCCCCTCACCCCGACCCTCTCCCCCTAAGGGGGAGAGGGAGCGCGAGCACCACGCCCGTGCATCCCTGAGCCCGCCCGATGCTCTTCTGGCAAATCCTGATCGACGGCTTCGCCATCAGCTCGCTCTACGCCCTCGGCGCGACCGGCTTCGCGCTGATCTTCGGCGTCTCCGGCGTGCTCAACCTCTCGCACGGCGCGCTGATGGTCACCGCCGTCGTCGCCGCCTGGGCGGCCGGCAACGACCTGCATGTCGGGCCCTACGCGGGCGCGCTGATCGGCATCGGTGTCGGCTTTGCGGCGACGCTCGCCACCTATTTCGTCGTCGTCGGTCCGCTGCAGCGCTCGCGCAAGATCCGCGAGGAGGAGAAGGAAATCTTCATCCTCACCGCGACGCTGCTCTGGGGCATCATGATCCAGGAGCTGATCGCGTATCTCTACACCAACAACGCCAAGACGGTCGCGCCGATCGTCGAGGGCGTGATGTCGATCGCCGGCGTGCGCACGCCGCGCAACGAGCTCTTTACCGCCGTCGTGTGCTGGCTCGCGATCGGCGTGCTCTGGCTCCTGGTCAACCGCACCCGCGCCGGCAAGGCGGTGCTCGCCGCCTCGATGAATCCGCGCGGCGTGACGCTGCTCGGCGTCGAGCTCTCCCAGGTCTACGTCGCGGTGTGGGCGATCTACGGCCTGCTGGTCGGCGTCGCCGGCGTGCTGCTCGGCATGTTCCTCGGCGTGTCGTCCTACAGCGTCGGTCCGCTCACGGCGAGCGCCTTCTCGATCGTCGTGCTCGGCGGCCTCGGCAGCGTCTCGGGCGCGTTGATCGCCGCCTACGTTGTCGGCTATCTCGAGACCCTCACGGCCTATCTCATCTCGCCCGCCTACCGCACGATTCCGGCGCTGCTGCTGCTCATTGCCGTGATGTACGTGCGCCCGCGCGGCCTCCTGGGGCGCCGCTAGATGCTGCGCTCGGCGACGCTGCGCGTTCTCCTGGTCACGCTCGGCCTGATCGCGCTTGCGGCGTTGCTGCCGTTCTTCGTCTCCGGCTACATCCTCGGCCTGCTCACCATCGCGTGCTACTTCGGCGTCTTCGCCATGGCGTGGGACCTGCTGTTCGGCTTTGCCGGCGAGGTCAATTTCGGCCCGACCTTCCTGATCGGTGTCGGCGCCTATACGGCCGGCATTCTCGATAATCTCTACCAGCCGCCGATCTGGCTGTGCATCCTCGCCGGCACGCTCGCCGCCGTCACGGGCGGCGTGGTGCTGGCGCTGCCGGCGCTGCGCGTGCGCGGCCCCTATTTCGGGCTCACGACCCTCGTCGCGGTGCTGATGCTGCAGAACTTCATCGTGGTCGATGCCAGCCTCACGGGCGGCGAGATCGGCCTCACGGTCCCGGACGTGATCTCGGCGAGCGACGCCGTCAACTACGAGATCGCGCTGTGGTTCATGGCGGCGAGCGCCGCGATCCTCTTTTCGCTGTCGCGCTCGCCGGTCGGCCTCATCCTGCAGGCGAGCGGCCAGGATCCGGTGCAGGCCGGCGCGCTCGGCTTCAACGTCACCAAGCACAAGCTCGTCGCCTTCATCATCAGCGCGATCTTCTCCGGCCTCGCCGGCGCGCTCATGGTGTTCTATCTCGGCTCCGCCTCGGTCGGCACCTTCGTCGACGTCACGGTCGGCGTGCAGATCATCATCGCGGCCGTGCTCGGCGGCCGCCGGACCATCCTCGGCGCCGTGCTCGGCGCGGTCTTCCTCATCGCCGCGAGCGAGGCGCTGCGCCCGCTCGGCGATCTCTCCAACTTCATCGTCTTCGCGATCGCGCTCGTCGTCGTGCTGATCTTCCCCGGCGGCTTCTTCGGCCTCCTCACCCGCACGCGAGAGAACCCGTGAGCGACGCGCCGCTGCTCGACGTGCGCGGCCTGACCAAGCGCTACGGCGGCCTCACCGCCGTCAAGGACATGAGCCTGCACGTGCGCGCCGGCGAGATCCTCGGCCTGATCGGCCCGAACGGCTCCGGCAAGTCGACCGTGATGAAGCTGATCATGGGCATCGAGCGGCCCGACGCCGGCTCGGTGCGCATCAACGGCCTCGAGGTTGCGGGCCAGCCCGCGCACCGCGTCGCCCGCATGGGCGCCGGCATCGTGTTTCAGCATTCGCGCCCGCTGCACCGCCAGACCGTGGCGGAGAACATCAAGCTCGCGCTCTTGCCCGACAAGCTCACCCGCCTCTTTGCCGACCCCAAGCTCGACGCCAACGTGCGCGCCATCGCGGAGCGCGTCGGCCTCGCCGCCGTGCTCGACCGCCGCCCCGCGACGCTCCCCTTCGCCGACCTGCGCAAGATGGAGATCGCCAAGGCGATCGCCCGCGACCCGCGCGTGGTGCTGATCGACGAGCCCTTCGCGGGCCTCACCAGCGCCGAGACCGCCGCCTTCTCGGACCTGATCGGCGAATTGCGCCGCGACGGCCGCGCCGTGCTCCTGGTCGACCACAACGTCAAGAGCGTCGCCCGCCTGGTCGACCGCGTGGTCGCGATGTACGTGGGCGAGCGCATCGCCGAGGGCACCGCCGAGGAGGTGATGCGCGACGAGACCGTGCGCCGCGTCTATCTCGGCGGCGCCATGACCACGGCCGCGCGCCCCGAATCCGCGTTCCGCGACGCCGCGACGCCGTTCCTCGCGGTCGAGAACCTCAGCGTCCATTACGGCAAGGCGCAGGCGCTGGAGAACGTCTCGCTCCACGTGCACGCGGGCGAGTTCGTCTCGGTCGTCGGCCTCAACGGCGCCGGCAAGACCACGCTGTTCAATGCCATCTCGGGCCTCGTGCCCTATGCGGGCGAGATCCGCCGCGAGGGCGCGCCGCTGCGCGGGAAGAGCGCCGCCGCGATCGCGCGCGGCGGCATCGTGCAGTGCCCGGAGGGCCGCGAGCTCTTCGTCGACATGACGGTGCGCGAGAATCTCGATCTCGGCGGCCAGCACCTGCCGACCGCCGAGGCGCAAGCGCAGATCGCCTGGCTGTTCGACCTCTTTCCCATCCTGCGCGAGCGGCAGAAGCAGAACGCCGGCACGCTCTCGGGCGGCGAGCAGCAGATGCTGACGATTGCGCGCGCGCTGATGATGAAGCCAGCCCTCTTGATCCTCGACGAGCCCACGCTGGGCCTCGCGCCGGTCATCCTCGAGCAGATCTCGAAGGCGCTCGAGCGCCTGCGCCAGACCACGCCCATCACCGTGCTGCTCGGCGAGCAGAACGTCACCTTCGCGCTGCCGCACGCCGACCGCGTCTACGTGCTCGAGCACGCCCGCATCGTCTGGGAAGGCGATCCGGCGCGCTTCGCGGCCGAGGCGGGCACGGGGTATCTGTAGGGACAGCTTCCGTCGTGAGTCGAACCTGATCACCCCCCGTGGTGACCAAGAGCTACGAAGCCCCCTTTCGTGGAGAATGACCGTGCTGCGCGTCGTGACCATCGCATTGACGGTCGCCGTCGCCATCCCGGCTGCGACATCGCCGCACGCAATGGCCTGCGGCGCCGTCCAGGCGGCGAATGCCGGGAACAAGCTCAGGCCGGTGCTCACCCACTGCATGCCGCCGGAATTCAAGGTGCGGCTTCCGCGCAAGCGCTCTCCGCAGGCCGGCGAGGCCCCGAGGTCGAGCGCATCGGCGGCAACGGAGGCTTCCGATAGGGCAAACTGACGCCAGCTGCGGGCGGGCGACGGTGTCCTCAATCATTCACCGGGCCGACGGCGGCGTCGGGCCTCAGAACGGCGCGCAGCCATGCGCGAGCAGGAACGGCCGACTGCGTCCTCCCGAGACCGCGTCGTACATACGATTGAAGCGCGCTTCGCGATCGGCCTGGTCCCTGGCGCTGCCGCGCACGAGCTTGCGGTAGAACTGCTCGACGTTCCTGTCGTTTTCGAGATACAGCGTCCCCTCGGTCTGCAACTCCGCGAGCACGCATTTATCGGCCACAATGCCGGGCGAGAACTTGGCAAAGCGGCTCTCGAAGGTCGCAAGCGCCTCCCTCATTTGCGAGATCGCGCGATTGTAGCCGTCCATGTCGCCGATCTCGCGCATCGCTTGCGCCTGGCTCGGCGCGAACAAGATGTGCGCATATGGCAGCGCGCCGAGCTCCTCCTGGTATTCGTGCAGGATCTCGTGAGTGTCGTAGGGCCCGAGCGCGGGCGGCGATTTGACGTCGATCGAGTAGTCGGCGAGGTACTCGATGGCGCATTTGAGCGCGCGGCCGCCCGCCTCGCCTCCCGCCGGCCATCGCTCGCGGTCGTAGATCGTGAACTTGATCTTCGGACAGCGCGCCTCGAGGCTGATGCCGGTGATGCGGCGGTAGGCGGGAAAGACCCGGCACGCCTCGTTCTCGATGAAGCGTCGGCAGCGCTCCAATTTCGCATCGGCGACGTTCACGCAATCGATCGCAAAAGCGACCGGCAAGGCCCCCTGCCCGGAGCAGCTCGCGACTGTCGCAAGCTTGTCGGCGGCGGCCGCCGGGGGCCAAGCCGCAAGGCAGAGCACCGCGGCACTCGCGAGGGAACGCGCGGTGCGGCCTGTCATCGCTTCCTCCGGACGCAACGCGATCTTGCCAGAAACGGCGCAGTGGCGGAACCGTCCCGGGGTCGACGCAGGAAGGCTAAAGCGTGATGATGATTCGAAGAAAAGTCGTCACGCTTCAGGCGTCCCAGGCCTGCACCGCCGTCTGGCGGACGATCTTGCCGTCCGCGATGTGGAGCATGGCGGAGCAGAAGACCTTGTTTCCGTTCGGATAGGTGCAGGCCTGCGTGAAGGCGAGCGCCTCGCCGTTGGCGATTCCGGACTCGACGCGATGCGACATCGCGCGGCCGCAGACATCGTCGTAGTAGGCCGCGATCGCCGGCTTGCCCTTGAGCTCGCGCGGCCTGCTCGGCGGATTGTCGCTGTCGATGATCCGCAACAGCGCATCGTCGGCGTAGAACGCCGCCAGCGTCTTGGCGTCGCGGCCCTCGATGGCGCGCTTGAGTTCTGCAAGCGAAACGGCGGACATCGTCATGGCGTGTCTCCTCGATTGGGTCGCCGCGCTCGCCGGTACGGTCCGCGCCGGTGCGAGCCGCGGCATGTGCCTTCCTTGCTAGGGAGACATCCGGCCGGAGCGAATACGCATATCGGCGTACGTCTCCTGTCCGTTCGCACGGCGACCGGACGTTCGCGATCACGCGACCGTCGCGAGGTGCTCGTCCGCCGCAGCGAGCGCGCGGATGGCCGCGGCCGTGCGCGTCTCGACGCCGAGCTTCTGGAAAACATGCTCCAGATGCTTCTGCACCGTGCGCGCGCTGATCGCCAGCACCGCGGCGATCTCGCGGTTGGTCTTGCCGGCCGCCACCAGCGCGAGGATCTCGCGCTCGCGGCCGGTCACGGGCAGCCCGGCGAGATGATCGGGGCCGACATCCACCCGGTGACACCGCATGAGGAGATAGCCGGCGGACGCGCGTTCGCGGTCGGGAACGAAATGCACCGTCAGACCCATGCCGAGATGCGACAGGGCGAACGGCTGCCCATGGTCGATCGCTGCCCGCTCGAGACCCCAATTGCGGCTGCGGGCAAACCACGCGAGCAGCATCGCCGGAAGCGTGCGGGCGGAAGCGTGATCGGGAAAGAACCGGCCCAGCAGACGAAGCGCCGCCGGCGAGGCGTCGACGATCTGCCCCGCCAGCGTCACCCGCATCATGTGCCAGCCACCGTCGGCGGCAAGCTGGCTGATGCACGTCAGCCCGACGCCCGCGTTCTCGCATACGACCAGGTTGCGGTAGATCGCGGCGAGCGGGTGGCGGATGGCGTCCAGCACGGCGCGTTCGCGGTCCGCGAAATCGCGATGGCTGCGGTTGAACACCACGCTGATGACGTTGGCGTCGTCGATGCGCAGCGGCAGCGCCATCACGTGGTTGATGCCGATGCGCCGGAAGTAGTCCGCATGCAACGCCGAATGACGGAAGACCTGCACGCTCATGCAATCGGAAATGCGCTGCGTCGGCCCGCCCGGGTGCGAGCTGTGAAAGCGCACCAGTGGATGCGCGCGAAAATGCCGATCGAATGCCGCGCGATCGGCTTGCGACAGCGACTCCCCCTTGCGTCCGACCACCCGACGGCTGCCCTGCGCGAGATCGCAGATGCTCAGCGTCGTCAGATCGGACGGGACGATGGCAGTCAGCGTGTCGAGCGCGGCGTCGACGAAAGATGCGCTGCCCGCGCTCTGGTCGGCAAGCGACCGCAGCGTGCTCAGCGCAACACGCAACTCGCGCTCGGAAAGCCTGGCAAGCACCGCGGCCATGCGACGATCCAACCGATCTTTGGACGGTCTTGTGCGCGCGGAAAGAATATCGAATCCGACGGCCGATTGCCACGCAAATGGCAGGCGCCGGCAGGTGACCGGACCAGGCGTGCCGGTATCCTCCTGCCTCGGTGCGCGGCCGGGCGTGGCCGACGAAGGGCGACGGCGGACACGCGCAGATTCACTTCGAAGTCATCACGCTTTGGCTTCCGCATAGTCGCGACTGCGTGCCGCGTCGGCGCCATCGGCTCAGGCGGCGTGCTTGTGCGCGACCGCATAGTCGAGCATGCCCTGAAAGTCGACGACGACGGCGGCCTCGTCGCCGACCACCCAGGCATCGTGGCCGCTCGGCAGCAGCGAGACGTCGCCGGGCCGGCAGTCGAATTCCGCGCCGTCGTCCATGCGGATGCGAAGGACGCCGGCGACGTGATACTGGAAATGCGGTGCTTCGCAGCTCGACGTCTTGGCGATCGGCTGCACGGACGTCGCCCAGCGCCAGCCCGGCTCGAAGACGGCGCGACCGATCGTGGCGCCGCCGATGTTGATCAGCTCCAGGCGGCCGCGCGGGAATTCCCGCACGTCGTCCGGCGTCCCGAAGCTCTTGAGCTCGGCCTTTGCGGCCATCGCGATCGATTGCTCGGCCATGGTCTGCTCCCTTGCACGATTGATCGGACTTTCGTCGCAAGGCTAGGCGCGCCGCAACGGTCCGGCGAATACGCAAGTTGGCGTATGCCAGGGTCGTCCGTCTGTCGTGTCGGAAGGCGATCCGGCGCGGTTCGCCGCCGCGGCGGGCTATCTGTCGGGCAAGTCCGGCCGGACGCGTCAGCCCGCCCTGGCCTGTCCGACGGCCGGGCGTGCCGTCCCGCTCGGCGCGGTCGGCCGCTGCGCCAGCAGAAACTGCATGAAGCTCGCGAGCGGCGCCGGCGCGCCGAACAGGTAGCCCTGGCCGCTGTCGAATCCGAGCGCACGCAGCACCTTGAGGTCGTCGGCGTTGGCGATGCCTTCGGCGCAGACGCTGGCTCCGAACTGATGACCGAGCTTGACCGCGGCCTCGCTGATCGCGCGATTGCGCGCATCGGTGGCGCAGTTTGTCACGAAGGCGCGGTCGAGCTTGAGCTCGTGGAACGGCAGGTCGCGCAGCCGGCTCAGCGAGGCGACGCCGGCGCCGAAATCGTCGATCGAAAGCTCGACGCCGTAGAGGCCGAGCTGGACCGCGATCTCGCGGGCGAACTGCGGATCGTGCACGACGTCATCCTCGGTCACCTCGACAATGAGCCCGGGAAAATTCGCGACCGCCGGGATCATCTGACGCGCGTACGGAACGAGCTCGTGCAGGACGGATGCCGGCGCGTTGATCGACAGCTTGAGCGGAAGCCCCTGCGCCGCCATCGCGACCCAGTCGCGCGTCGCCTGCCGCATGACGAAGCGCAGGAGCGGCGTGTGCAACGGATGGTCGGCGCGCGGCAGGAATTGACTCGGAGGCACGATACCCTTGTGCGGATGGCGCACGCGCGCCAACGCTTCGGCGCCGCAGACCGACAGCGTCTTGAGACTGATCTTGGCCTGGTACCACAGCTCGAGCCAGCCTTGCTCCATCGCCTCGCCAAGGTCGACGGAGAGCTGGTTGCTGGTGTCGCGCCGCTTGGCCACGGCGCGTACCGGCTGTGCGGCGAAGACCTGCGCCAGATCCTCGCGGAGGAACGGCTTGTGCAGCGTCGGCAGCATCGCGAGGTTGCGCGCGAGGCCGATCGCGCGGACCTCGGCGAGCGTCTGCGGGTCCCGGCCGCTGATCAGGGACACCGACCCGGCGTATTTGATCGTCTCCAGCCGATGCAGCACCTCGATCGCGTCGGTATCACCGAGCGCGAGGTCGAGAAGTATCACGTCCGGCGGCGCGCACTTGACCGCCGCCAGGAAGGCGATCTCATCCTGGAAGTGCTGCGCCGTCAGCCCGACGTCCGCGACCATCTCGCACGCGAGGAGCCCGACGTCGGGATCATCGTCGAGGACGTAGGCAAGGCGGGATTGCGGATCGCCGGTTCGGTTCTGCCGATGGAGCTGCATCGTCCCTCTCGTCGCCGCTACCCGTTCTCCGCGAATCCCAATTTTGACCGCGGAAGCAAAAGGAATTCTTAATCGGGACATCCGAGCGAATGGCTCCGCATGCAACGGGTGAATTGCATACAGTTCCCGTGCGGGAAGCGATCGCTCTCCAGCAAAATTCCGTCGGGCCGTGCGCCGTGGATTGCCCGCGACAGCAGCGCAAACCGGCGCTACCGCGCACGGCCAAGTGCGCGTTCGGCCTTGGAACTCCTTGCGTGGAACCAAAGTTCCAAGCGGCAGCAAGGCAGCGCGCACAGCCGAGAGTTGTGGTTAATGGTTGCCCGAAAATGAGCCGGCGCCGATGCGCGACAAATTTTGCAGGCCGGCGAGCCATGCGACTCCTGCCGGATCGCAATGCGCGGCGACGCGGCGTATGGACAAGCGTTTCGATCTTGTATCGAATTCGCCGCAGCGCTTTCGCGCGAAAATAAGAACGAGAACATGCGGGAGAGAAACGTGCGCAACCTGCGGCTCCTTTTTGTTGTGGTGGCGCTCGGCCTCGGTTGCGCCTCGGGCTTCGCGAGCGACGCGACCGTTGTCGCCGCCGCCGAACAGGAAGGCAGCCTCACGCTCTACGGCTGCGACCCGCCGCAGACGCCGCTCTATGTCGCGCGCTTCAAGCAGCTCTATCCCAAGATCCAGGTCAGCACCTATGTCGCGGGGTGCTGGCAGATCTACAACCGGCACGTCACGGAGCGCGCCGCCAAGCGCCAGGCGGCCGACGTCTTCTTCGCCACCGAGGACGTGATGACGAAGATGAGCGCCGAGCATCTGTTTTCGCCCTACCGCAGCCCCGAGCTCGCCCATTTCGCGCCCGCGGCCGCGCCCGCCGGCAAGGACTATCTGATCGTCAAGACGCTGATCTACGGCATGGCGTCGAATCGCGACTTCACCAAGGGCATGCCGCTGCCCAAGGACTGGCTCGACTATGCCGACCCGCCCGCCGCCTGGCAGGATCGCGTGAGCTACTACGATCCGCGCACGTCGTCGGCGGCGTTCTCGCTGCTTGCCGCGCTCTACCAGAATCTCGGCGAGGAAAAGACCGCCGCGATCTACAAGGGCCTGATCAAGATAAATGCTGCGCTCGCCGCGACGACGCCGGCGGGGCTGTCGAAGCTCCTGTCGGGCGAGCAGCCGATCATGTTCTACGTGATGAACAACCACTACAGCGGCGTCGTCTCGAAGGGCGCGCCGGTCGACTTCCATATCGCCACCTCCGGCACGCCGGCGCTCAACTTCGGCATCGCCACCACGGCGGGCGCGCCGCACCCCAACGCCGCCAAGCTCTTCGTCGACTTCATGATGAGCGACGCGCAGCAGATGATCCAGAAGAACAACGAATATTCGCTGCGCACCGACATCAAGGCGCCGCAGGGCATGCCGGCGTTCAACGAGCTCAAGCTCATGCCCTACGACATCGATCGCGCGCTCGCCGACCAACACAAGCTCATCGCCTGGTGGCAACAGGCCACAGGCGTAAAATAGCCGGGCGGCGGGGCGCGATGCCGATCGAGGTTGCGAACCTGAGCAAGGTCTTCGGCCAGGTCGCGGTGCTGCGCGCCATCAGCGAGGTCTTTGCCGACGGCAAGATTTCCGTGCTGCTCGGCGCCAGCGGCTGCGGCAAGACCACGACCTTGCGCTGCATCGCCGGCCTCGAGCGGCCGAGCGCCGGCGCGATCGCGATCGACGGCCGCACCGTCTATCGCGACCAGCCGGCCGTGTTCGTGCCGGCCGAGCGGCGCCGCATCGCCATGGTGTTCCAGTCCTACGCGATCTGGCCGCACATGACGGTGTTCCAGAACGTCAGCCTGCCGCTGCGCGCCGCCGGCGCCGAGCGGCGCGCCATCGTGCAGCGGGTCGGCGCGGCGCTCGACCTCGTCGGCTTGGGCGAGCTTGCGGCGCGCAGCGCGACCCAGCTCTCCGGCGGCCAGCAGCAGCGCGTCGCCCTTGCCCGCTGCATCGTGTCGGGCTCGCCCGTGATCCTGATGGACGAGCCGCTGAGCAATCTCGACGCCAACCTGCGCATCGCCATGCGCACCGAGATCCGCAACCTGCAGCGCCGGCTCGGGCAGATGATCGTGTTCGTCACCCACGACCAGGAAGAGGCGATGTCGATCGCCGACACGCTCTATCTGCTGCGCGACGGCGAGGTGCTGCAAAAAGGCGCCCCGCGCGAGTTTTACGAGAACCCGCGGACGCGTTACGCCGCGGAATTCCTCGGCCGCGCCAATCTCATCGATCAGTTCGCCCGCGAGACCCACGAGGATGCGCCCCGCATTCGCTTGGGCGACCTGATGCTGCCCGCGCCAGCCGGCCTGCCCGCCGGCGCGAGCCTGTGCATCCGCCCAGAGAAATGGCGCGCCGGCGCGCCCGATGCGCCCGGCACGCTCGCGGGCCGCATCGTCGAGACACGCTATGTCGGCGACCGGCTCGAATTCATCGCCGACACAGCCGTAGGCCGCATCAGCGTGGTCGAGATGAGCGAAGCGGATCGCCGCGCGGGCGACCGCGTCAGCCTCACCGTCGCGCCGCGCGACGTGAAATGGGTGCAGTGATGCGCACGATCGCGGCGCTGCGCCTGCCTGCCCGCCTGCCGGCCGCCATCGGCCTCGCGCTGCTGGTCGCGATCGTCGTGGTGCTGGTGCTGGTGCCGCTGGTGATGATCCTGCTGCGCGCCGTGTTCGACAGCGAGGCCGGCGCCTGGGCTCCGACGGCGCGACACATCGTCGCCGTGCTCACCGGCGCGATCTATTGGCAGGCACTCGCCAGCACGATCCTGGTGGCGGCCGTCGCGGCGGCGCTCGCGACCGCGCTCGGCACCGCGCTCGCCTGGATCTTCGTGCGCACCACCACGGTCGGCCGCGCCGTGCTCGAGCAGATCGCGCAGATGCCGATCTTCATCCCGCCCTTCGTCGGCGCCGTCGCCTGGGCGCTGCTGCTCGCGCCGCGCGTCGGCGCCATCAATCGAATCCTCGCCATGATCGGCATTCCGCTCGAGATCGACGTCTATACCCACGGCGGCATGGCCTGGGTGATGGGCATCTATCTCGCGCCCTACGTCATGATGATCGTCGCGGCGGCCCTGCGCAGCATCGATCCGAGCCTCGAGGAGGCCGCGCAGGTTTTCGGCCTCGGCAAGCTGCAGACCGCCCTGCGCATCACGGCGCCGCTCATCGCGCCCGCGATCCTCTCCGGCGCTGTGCTCGCCTTCACGATCGCGGTCGGCCTGTTCGGCACGCCGGTCGTGCTCGGCTGGTCGCGCCAGATCCTCTTGCTGACCTCGCGCATCTGGATCGGCTCCCAGGCGACCCCGCCCGACTACGGCACCATGGCGGCCCTCTCGGTCTGGCTGATCGTGCTCTCGCTCGCCGCGACCGCCGCGCAGCGCTACGCGCTCGCCGGCAAGAGCTACATCACGGTCACCGGCAAGGGATTTCGCCCGCGCCCGGTCGAGCTCGGACCGTGGGCCGTGCTGACGTTTGCGCTCTCGCTCGTCTACGTGATCCTCGCCATCGCGGCGCCGCTCGTCGTGCTCGTGGCGGCCGCGCTGTCCGCCTACACTTGGTCCGGCCACTACAGCCTCGCCAACCTCACGGCCGCGCTCGGCTCCGACGACGTGTGGTCGACCATGCAGACCAGCGTCATCCTGTCCGCCGCCGCCGCGACGCTCGCGGTCGCGCTCGGCCTCGCCATCGCGTGGGTCACGTCGCGCACCCGGCTGCCCGGCCGCCAGGCGCTGGAATATCTGGTGCTGCTGCCGATCTCGGTGCCCGGCATCGCGTTCGGCGTCGGCGTCATGTTCGCATGGATCGACCTGCCGGTCGCCGTCTACGGCACCGCGCTGATCATCCTGTTCGCCTTCATCGGCCGTTTCACGTCTTACGCGGTGCGCTCGATATCGGCGAGCCTCGTGCAACTCCACCCCGAGCTCGAAGAAAGCGCGCGCGTGTTCGGCTACGGGCCGCTGCGCACTTTTGCGCGCATCACCTTTCCGCTCATCCTGCCGAGCGTGCTCGCGAGCTGGATCCTGCTGTTCAGCTTCTTCATGACCGAGCTCTCGATGGTGATCCTGCTCTATTCGGAGCAGAGCCGCATGTTCTCCGTCCTCTCGTTCGAGGTGTGGAACGTCGGCGATTTCTCCCGCCTCGCGGCGCTGTCGCTGCTGCAGACCTCGATCGGCCTCGCGCTCGCCGTCGCGCTCAAATCCGTCTTTGGCCAAAGGGCCGTCTGAACCGCCAACCGCAACCGAGAAGGAACGACACCATGGCACCGCGCGATCCGATGAAAGAATGCATGAAGTCCGGGCGCACCGCGCTCGGCGTATGGGCGAACGATCCCGAGACCGTCGAGCTGTGCGCCTTCCTCGGCCTCGACTGGATCATGATCGACATGATGTTCACCGGCATGGACTTCAACAACGTGCAGAACATGATCCGCACCTGCGAGGCGGCCGGCATCACGCCGGTGGTGCGCGCCCAGAGCGACCCGTGGATGGGCTACGACCACCGCATCGCGGTCGACCTGTCGCGCCTGCAGGGCATCGGCGCGCAGTACATTCTCGTGTCGCACTCCGGTATCAAGGAGATCGAGGAGGCGCTCGAGGTCGCCAAGGACTGGCACCGCCGCGCGCTGTGGGTGCATCCCTTCCGCAACCGCGCCGAATGGGACCAGCGCATCGACGAGATGGCGGACGGCGCCTACATCATCCCGCACGCCGAGAGCCTCGGCTCGGTCGACAAGCTCGACGAGACCATGGACCTGCCCGGCCTCAAGATGTTCTTCTTCGGCATGACGGACCTGAGCAAGGTGCTGGCCAACTCGAAGAAGCCCGACTGGGACAGCCCGCAGCTCTGGCGCTTCGTCGACCACGCGGTGAAGAAGGGCAAGGAAAAAGGCATCGTGGTCGGCGCCAACACGAGCTACGCCTACACCATGGCCGAGATGCGCCAGCGCGTGAAACGCCTGCACGACGCCGGCATGGGCTTCATCATGATCCAGGGCGCGCCGTTCCTGTTCCAGATCGCGATGACGGAGTTCCTGACCGGCGTGAAGGCGGATCTCGGGCTCAAGTGAGCGGCCGCAGCGGTGCAAGCGATCGGCCGGACTTGCCCATTGGCTCGCGGCCGATCGCGGGAGCCGGCCTTTGTATCGACAAGGTCAGGACACTGACCTAATTGGTTACTCGACCGGAGAAGCGAGCCATGCCCGCGCCTGCCCAACGCAAGGACGACGTCATTCAGATCCGCGCTTCCGGGGAAACCAAGGCCATTCTCAACCGGGCCGCAGCCTTGCGCGGGCAGAAGCTTTCGGAATTCATACTGGAATGCGCGCGGCGCGAGGCCGAGAAAACGGTTCTCGATCAACGCGCCTTCTTCGTCGACGCGAAAGCCCATGCGCGTTTCATCGCTCTGCTCGATTCGCCGCCCCTGCCGTCCGCCGAGGTCCTTGCAAGGTTGCGACGGAAGGCGCCGTGGGATGAGTGAGCGCGGCACCGCCGCGGCTGGCCACGTAGAGCAGATCAGCGCAGCGTAATCCGCTAATCTCGCGGTGCAATGCGCCTGGTTATTGCGCCCTAAGCTTGCTCGACCGCTGCAACAACGCCTCGGCGATTGCCGCCACGTCGTCCGGCCAGTAGCGCGGATGGCGCGGATGCGGCACGCCGCTCTCCGCGAGCGTACGGCACGCGAGGATCGCCGTGCTCCAGCGCGGCGGGATCGCGGCGCGCCCCTGCGCGGCGCCGAGCAGCGCGCCGCAAATCGCCGCGTTGGTGTCGGTGTCGCCGCCTTCGCCCACTGTCTCGATCAGCGCATCCTCCAACGGCGTGCCGCCCGCGAGATGGCGGAACGCGTTCTGGAACGCGATCATGACCGATCCCTGCTGATGCATGAAGTCAGCCGGCCCCTCGCCGCCCTTGGCGCGCGCGAGAGCTTCGCGTAGCGCCTCCCCCTCGGGCGCCGCGGCGGCGATTTCGGCTGCCGCGAACATGGCGGCCCGATCGCCGCCCCGGATCGCAACGCAGATCGCCGCCACAAAGGCCGCCGATCCCGCCTGGCACAGCGGATGCGGGTGGCTCAGCAAGGCGTCTTCGCGCGCCGCCGCCGCGGCTTCATCCGCGTTGCGCGCCCAGATCCCGATCGCCGCGCAGCGCATCAGCGCGCCGTTCGACTGGCTCTCCCGATTGGCGACCCGCCGCGCTTCCATGGCCTTGTCGCTAACGGCCGCGGCCGCCACCGAGAAGGCCAGCCCGGTGGTGCCGCCAACGTCGAACGGGCGCGACGCGTACCAGTCGCCATAGGCGGCGGCGACCGCCTCGGCGGGCCACGCGTCGCGAGCGACGAGCGTGCGCGCGAGCGCCAGCGCAAGCTCGCTGTCGTCGGTCGGCTGGCCCGCAATGGTGTCCCAGGTGCCGCCGTCGGCGAGGTCGCGCACGCCGTCCGGGTAGCGCCCGGCGATCTCGCCGGGTGTCTGGAATTCGACCAGCGAGCCGAGCGAGTCGCCGGCGATCTGGCCGATGAGGCAGCCCACCGCGCGATCGAGCGCCGCACCCGACGCGCGCGGCCAGGCGAGCGGCGTGCGCGCCGCCAGGCGTTGGCCGTCCCGGACTTTGCGCCAGTCGCGCGCCAGCAGATCGCGCGCCGCCTGCGGCGCGCCGCCGAAACAGTCGCGTGTGCGGCTCTCGCCATCGACCGTGTAGACGACCTCGGCGCCGCCCTCGTCGAGCAGGACCCCGCCCGCGCCGCGGATCAGCGCATGGCCCGCCGCATAATCCCAGCCGCACGGACCGTTGAGCGACACCGTTGCGACGCCATCGCCGGCCGCCGCCCGCGCCAGCCGGTACGCGATGGACGGAAGCGCGACGAAGCGCGCCGGCGCCACGGCGCGCGCGTTGCCCACCGGCCATTCCGCCGCGCCATGGCTCAGAAAGACCACGTCGCCCACCGACAAGGTCTTGTCGCGCGGCGTCGGCGCGATCGGCGCGCCATTGCGCAACAGGTGACCGAGGCCCTCAGCCCATGCGATCGTGTCGGCGCCGCGATCGGGCGACATCGGCGCATGCACGACGCCCAGCACCGGCACGCCGTCGCGCAGCAGCGCGATGGAGACGGACGAGCCAAGCCCGCCGGCGAGGAACGTGCTCGTTCCATCGTGCGGATCGACGAGCCAGCAGTACGGTCCGCCAGGACCGGCCAGGACCCCACTCTCCTCGCCGCGCCAGCGCGCCGGCAGAAGCGCGAGCAGCCGGTCGCGCAGCTCGGCCTCGATCGCGTCATCGACATCGGCGTGTCCGCCCGCGCCGCGCGGACCTTGCGGCCGCGCGAACTCGGCCGCGAGGCGACGCCCCGCGTCCTCCGCCGCCGCGATCACGGCGGTGAGCAGCGCCGGCAAGTCCGGATGTTGGATCGCGTCCACGATGCCCCCGCGTGGCCTGCGCCTGATCCTTGGTCGGTAGGACGCAGTCTAGCCGGATAGGCGCCCGGCGGAAACGCGCATGACGCCGCATGCGGACGTCGCAGTGCATTGCGCCGAAGCCATCTTGGCCGCGCGGCCTCTCCACCTCCCGCCCGTATTTAATCGGGCGCTCGGGGCCGACTTCCGCGCCCTGGAGAACGCGACCATATGCTCGAAATTGCTGCGTTTCCGCGCGATCGTGACAATCCTGATGAAACCATCTCCACAGCAGCGAATACGTGCTCGGCCGACTCAATCGCTCAAGGGCTCTCGGTGTAGTTGGAGGCGGTCATGCCACGATACGTCCTTGTCGGAACTTTGGCTTTCGCTGCTTGCCTTGTCGGCGGCCCATCGGCGCTTGCGGGACCTTGCACCGGAGCGATCGGCCAGCTTGAAACCGCGATGCATCGTTCCACCGCGACCGAGGACGTCGTTCCAACCGCGCCGCAAACGATCGGGGCGCAGCTCGGCCGGCAGCCGACCCCGGCATCCGTCAGGCGCGCCGACACCCGCGCCCAGGCGCGCTTCGATGCCGTTCTGGCGCGCGCCAAGCGGCTGGATGCGCGGAACGACGGCGCCTGCATGCAGGCCCTCGACGAGGCAAAGCAGATCTTCGACGCCCGATGAACGCGACGCAATAACACGCGACGGAGCACCATCATGCGCCCTCTACCTCCGCTGTCTCGCCGCAAGCTGCTTGCAGCCGGCATGACCGTCACGGCGGCTTCGGCCGCGCACGCCGCGTCCTTCGGCAATCCGGACGCACCGGCGGAAGGCGCGATCAACGCCAATCCAGCCGCCCTGCGCGATCCGGGACCGCAGAACCCGGCGCTGGCGTCGCAATTTCCGAATGCAAACAACCCGCCGGCGACCGACGTCGGCGACCTGCCGCAGTTCTGGGCCTCCTTCAACAATGCCCACAAGCGCATCCAGGGCGGCGGATGGGCCCGTCAGATCACGCAGGCCGATTTTCCGGCCTCGACGGCCGTGTCGGGCGTCAACATGCGGTTGGGCCCGGGCGGAATCAGGGAGCTGCATTGGCACCAGGCGGCCGAGTGGGCCTACATGACCTACGGCCAGTGCCGGGTCACCGTGCTGGATGAGAAGGGCCGAGCATCAGTGCAAGACGTCAAGGAGGGCGACCTCTGGTTCTTCCCCGCCGGCCAGCCGCACTCCTTGCAGGGCATCGGACGCGACGGCTGCGAGTTCATCATCGTGTTCGACGACGGCCATGCGTCCGAATTCAACACGCTGCTGGTGACCGACTGGATCGCGCACACCCCGCCCGAGGTTCTGGCGCTCAACTTCGGCGTCCCGGCCGACACGTTCAAATCGATTCCGCTCAGCGATCTGTGGATTTTCCAGGGAAAGGAGCCTGGTTCGCTCGCCGCCGACCAGGCCGCGGCGCGTTCCGCCGAGGTGCCGCCGCTTCCCGTCACCTTCTCGCTCATGGACACCACGCCATTGCACAGCAATGCGAGCGGCAACGTGCGCGTTGCCGACAGCACCACCTTCAAGATCTCGAACACGATCGCGGCCGCCATCGAGACGATCAAGCCCGGCGGCCTGCGCGAGATGCACTGGCATCCGAACGCTGACGAATGGCAATACTGGATCAAGGGCCAGGGGCGGGTGCAAGTGTTCAACACCGGCCCGAACGTGCAGACGATGGACTTCCGCGCTGGCGATATCGGCGTGGTGAAGCGCAACTTCGGCCACTACATCCAGAACACCGGCGAAACCGACGCGCAGGTCCTCGCCGTTTTCAAGACCTCGGAATACCAGGAGGTCTCGCTCTCGGACTGGCTCGCTCATACGCCGCCCGAGCTCGTGGCCCAGCATTTCAACATCGATCCTGCGGTCGTGCGGCGCTTTCCGAAAGACGGACCAGGTTTCCAGCCCGCGTGACCGATCGCGGATACATTTCGCGGAATCAGTGCTGCATGTGCAGATTCATCAGGTCGCCCGACGGCATCATGTTCGTGTTCAGATTGGCCATGATCCACACCGAGCCGGCAATCACCAGCAAGACGATGAGCACGCCGAACGCAAGCGCCAGCACGTTGTTGGTGTTGTCCGGCCCGGTGGTGATGTGCAGGAAGAAGACGAGATGCACGCCCATCTGGGCGATGGCGAGGACCGCTAGGCCGAGAGCCACGCCCGGTCCCCAGAGCAGCGACGTGTTGGCGACCCAGAAGGAGATTGCCGTGAGGATGACGGCCAGGGCCAGCCCGACCGTGTAGAAGAGCACCTCGGATCGAGGCGCGGTCAGCGCCCGGCCGCTGTCTCCGGGTGCGCGATCGTAGCGTGCTTCCGTCATGGTGCGACTCCCATCAGATAGACGACCGTGAACAACCCGACCCAGATGATGTCGAGCGCGTGCCAGAACAGCGCGAAACAGAGCAGGCGGCGCTGCACGGCGGCGGCGAACCCCTTGACCGCCACTTGCGCCATCATGACCGCAAGCCAGATCAGTCCAGCCGTGACGTGCAGCCCATGACAGCCGACCAGGGCGAAGAAAGCGGACAGAAACGCGCTGCGCTGCGGGCCCGCGCCGTGGGCGACCATGTTGGCGAACTCGCGGAACTCGAGCGCAAGGAAGGCGGCGCCGAGCGCAAAGGTGATCGCGGCGCCGAAATAGGTTGCGAAATGGCGTCGTGAGTCGACGGCCAACAACATCAGGCCGCAGGTGTAGCTCGAGGCGAGAAGGCAACCGGTTTCGATCGCGACGGTACCTTGCCTGAACAACTGGGCGCCGGTCGGCCCCCCGGCGGTCGCATTCACCAGCACCGCATAGGCGGCGAACAGCGCCGAGAACATCACGATGTCGCTCAGCAGGAAGATCCAGAACCCATAGGCGACCACGACCCGCTTCGGGGCGGGGCCGGCTTCGCCCGCGCCGGTCAGGACGTCGGAATGGATTTCATGGGCCGCGAGCGCAACGTTCATGGCACCGCCTCCGCGGGATGAGCGCGCGCGAATTGCGCAATGACGCTCGCCGGTATCTCGACCTCGTCATGCTCGCGAAATGCGAAGACGAGAAACGTCACGAATGCGCCGAAGGCGCCGAGTGCCGCCATCCACCAGACGTGCCAGATCAGCGCGAATCCGGTGACGACGGCGAAGAATGCGGTGACGAAGCCGGTTGCGCTGTTTTTCGGCATCTCGATCGGCGCGTAATCGCCGGCCGGCGCGACCTGGCCTTGCGACATGCGTGCGGCCTGCTTGCGTAGCCAATAGGCGTCCTTGTCGCCGACGTGCGGCAGAACCGCGAAGTTCCAGGCCGGTGGCGGCGATGGCGTGGCCCATTCGAGCGTGCGACCGTTCCAGGGATCTCCCGTCACATCGCGACGCGCCTCGCGGGTGCGGATCGACACGACGAGCTGCACGATCTGGCAGGCGATTCCGAGCAGGATGACGACGGCGCCGACCGCCGCCGCGATCAGCCACGGCTGCCAGCTCGCATCGTCGTAATGCTGCATGCGCCGCGTCATCCCCATCAGGCCGAGCACATAGAGCGGCATGAAGGCGAGATAGAAACCGACGAGCCAGCACCAGAACGACGCCTTGCCCCAACGTTCGTCGAGCGTGAAGCCGAAGGCTTTCGGAAACCAGTAATTGTAGCCCGCCATCGCGCCGAACACGGTGCCGCCGATGATCACGTTATGGAAATGCGCCACCAAGAACAGGCTGTTGTGGACCTGGAAATCGGCGGGCGGCACCGCCATCAGCACGCCCGTCATGCCGCCGATGACGAACGTCACCATGAAGCCGAGCGACCACAGGACCGGAACCGTGAAGCGGACACGGCCGCCCCACATGGTGAACAGCCAGTTGAAGATCTTCACCCCCGTCGGCACCGCGATGATCATGGTCATGATGCCGAAGAAGCCGTTCACGTCCGCGCCGGCGCCCATGGTGAAGAAGTGATGCAGCCAGACCAGGAAGGACAGCACGCAGATCGCCATGGTGGCGGCGACCATCGAGCGATAACCGAACAAAGGCTTGCCCGAGAAGGTCGAGATGACCTCGGAGAAGACGCCGAACGCCGGCAGCACCAGGATATAGACCTCGGGGTGACCCCAGACCCAGAACAGGTTGACATACATCATCTGGTTGCCCTGGCCTTCGAAGCTGAAGAAGTGAAAGCCGAGATAGCGGTCGAGCAGCAGCATCGCGAACGTGGCGGTCAGCACCGGAAATGCCGCGACGATCAGCAGGTTGGTGGCGAGCGCCGTCCAGCAGAAAACCGGCATGCGCATGTAGCTCATCCCGGGTGCGCGCATCTTGAGAATGGTCGTGACGAAATTGATGCCCGTCAGCAGCGTGCCGATGCCGGAGATTTGCAGGGCCCACAGGTAATAGTCGACGCCGACCCCGGGCGAGTATTGCAGCTCGCTGAGCGGCGGATACGCGACCCAGCCGGTTTTCGCGAACTCGCCGACCACCAGCGAGATGTTGGTCAGAAGGATGCCCGATGCGGTCAGCCACAGGCTGACCGAGTTCAAGGTCGGGAACGCGACGTCACGGATGCCGAGCTGCAGCGGCACGACGAAGTTCATCAGGCCAATCATGAACGGCATCGCGACGAAAAAAATCATGATGGTGCCGTGCGCGGAGAAGACCTGGTCGTAGTGCTCTGGCGGCAGATACCCGGCGGCGTGTCCCGCGGCCAGCGCGAGTTGGGTCCGCATCATCATGGCATCCGCGAATCCGCGAACCAGCATCACGAGCGCGAGGATCATGTACATCACACCGA
>DATBZM010000243.1:0-29762 GCA_036513175.1 Xanthobacteraceae bacterium
GCACGCACTCTATGATCTCATCGTAGGTGAGCTCGGCGAGACGCTTGCGACCGATCTTCGGGGTGAAATATTTCGTAAGGAGACGTTTGTACTCGACCTGCGTTTTCGGCTTCTTGTGGTCGATGACATCGGCCTTGTACCCGTCGTACGCCGTCTTGAAGGTGATCGCGACCTTGTGCTTCGGCTCCTCAAGCAGAAGCTTCTTCGCTTCCTTGCGGGCGTCTGCGAGGCTCATGCGCGGGTAGTGACCGATGCGAACGCGCTGCCTGATCTGGCCGCGCATCACGATCCACGTCTTACGGTTCTTGCCGACACGCACGCCAAAGCCCGGCGTCGTCTCGTCCCAATACGTGCCCGGCTGCTGAAGCCGCGACACGACAACATCTGTCATGTGCAGCGTCGACATTTTTTTGGCTCCGTTTTGGCTCAGAAAGAGCTTGGATAGAGGTGGTGTACTGCGATGAAGTATACACCAGCCAAAACGAAAATAGTTTCCAAAATCAATGACTTACGGTCACCATGGAGCACGGTGGCGCATCAATTTTCCTGCCTACGAATCTGGGGGTCGGAAGTTCGAATCTTTCCGGGCGCGCCATTCAATCTTCACCTGCCGCGAAGACACGGGTAACGAATCAGCCGTTGACCGGCGGAGGCGTTTCACAACACTTTGGTGGAACCTTTCCAGAGGGCCGCGCAATGAGCCTAAACACGCCAGAAGGCATTCCAGAGGATCTCGATGCAGTCAAAGCGTGGTTTCGCGAGCTCGCCGAGCATGTGCGGGCCGTTGACTTCGCGGCGGCACGCCACCTCTTCGCCGCGGATTTCGTCGCCTTCGGCACCTTCACCGATTTCATGATCGGACGGGACCTCGCGGAAAACAATCAGTGGCGCAATGTCTGGCCGACCATCGACAGTTTCGTGTGGCGGCTCGACGATGCGAAAGCGCTCGTCTCGCCCGATCGGCTGTTCGCGGTCGGGCTCGCCGTGTGGGATTCGACCGGCTACCATCCCGACGGCAAGCCCTTCGACCGCAAGGGGCGCGCCACCGTGTCCTTCACCCGTGCGAAGGTTGGCGATCCCTGGGTCGCGTCGCATACGCATATGTCGCTCTTCCGCGGCACGCCTGACGTGTCGCACGGCACGAAACCGCCGAAGAGCTGAACTGCGGCGCCCCTTTGTATCATCCGCAAGTCAGGCGGCTACTTCGGCACGAGCGTTTCGCCGGATCACCTGCGGCGGCTGCCCGAACGCGCGCAGGAAGGCTCGGCGCATGCGGTCGCGATCAGCAAAACCCGTTTGCTGGGCGATCACGTCGATCGGATGGCGGCTCTGCTCCATCATCAGCCGGGCGGCCTCGACGCGGAGATTCTCGACCGCCTTGGCCGGCGATTGGCCGGTCTCGGCGCGGAACGCACGGCTGAACTGGCGCGGACTTAAATGCGCCGCTTCGGCGAGTTGTTTGACCGTCAGCGGAGTCTCGAGATTGCGCTTCGCGTACGCCAATGCATTTTGAATGCGGTCGGATTTTGGCTCAAGCTCCAGCAGAGCCGAAAACTGCTTCTGGCCGCCGGCACGGCGGTGATACACGACCAACCTCTTGGCAACGGCCCGGGCCACGTCCGCTCCGAGATCCTGTTCGACCATCGCGAGCGCGAGGTCGATTCCTGCAGTCATTCCGGCGGAGGTCCACACCGGCCCATCGATGATGAAGATGCGGTCGTCCTCCACCTTCACTTTTGGGAATCGTGACTGCAATTCACGGGCACGGTCCCAGTGGGTGGTCGCGCGACGACCGTCGAGCAGGCCTGCTTTAGCCAACACGAACGCGCCGACGCAAGTCGCGGCGACCCGCCGATATCGCTTCAAGCCGCGCCGCAGAAACTTCATCACGCGTAGCGTCAACGCTCCCGAGCGGTTGCCGCCGACGATCACCGTGTCCAGCGATCTGCCGTCGAGCGGCTCGGTCTCGACGCTAAAGCCGATCGAGCTGCGGACGGGCCCGCCGTTCTCCGACAAAAGGCGCACGTCATAGACGGGCTCGCCCATCTCCTTGTTCGCAAATTCGAATACCGCCATCACGGCGCAGCTCATGACCTGAAAGTCGGGAAAGACGATGAAACCGATGCGCCGCATGGGCATCCTCGCGCGATGTCTCAAAACGCCGTCTATATGACATTTGAGACAGGCGGATGCAAGCCCACCTACCCGCTAAAGGCCGACGATCGTGCCGGTGCGATAGCTGCCGGCGTCGCCGATGGCCACAGGTGGCCCTCGGAGCGCCCGACGGTCACTGCGGCCGTAAAGGCCGCCGCTGAGGAGCCGGCATCGGCGGATTCGGCCAAAGCGTTCGCCGCAGGAGGTTCGTATGAAACGTCGCGACATGATGAAACTGATGTCTCTGGTGATGCTCCCTATGATGCCGAGCGTAGCAATGGCTGGTTCGGACGATAAGAGGGCTCCGTTGAGGTATAAGGTATTCACCGTCACTCGTCCTGGCCTCAGCCGCGATGTGCCGCCCGGCAAGGAGTCCCTGCAGTGGGTCGCCAATTCGGCGACCCTGATCTATGGCGAGCAGGACGCGGTCCTGGTGGATACCTTCCTCACCATGGAGCAGTCCAACCGTTTGGCAGACGCCATTGCTGCGAGCGGAAAGACACTGAAGGCGATCTACATCACGCATGCTCACGGCGACCATTTCTTCGGGATAAAGATCCTGCAGGATCGATTTCCGAACGCGAAAGCACTGGCCACACCCGCGGTCGTCGCCGGAATGAAGCTGCAGATCACGCCGGAAAAATTGAATGGCCGATGGCGCAAGCTTTTCCCAAATCAAATTCCGGATGTCATTTCGATCGCCGCTCCGTTGCAAGGCGATGAGATCGACCTGGAAGGAAACAAGCTGGTCGTTGTCCAAGTCGGTCATACGGACACTGACGAGACGACCTGCCTTCACGTCCCGTCCATCGGATTGGTCGCCGCCGGCGATGCAGTCTACAACGGCATTCATCCGTTTCTCAACGAGTCGAACCGGCAAACCCGGTTGGAATGGATTGCCGCGCTCGACAAGATCGACGCCCTGAAGCCGTCGGCAGTCGTTGCGGGGCATAAGATTCCCGGCAACGACGACAGTCCGCGAAATGTGAGCGAAACGCGCCAGTATATCCGTGACTTCATCCGGTTGAATGACGCGACGACAACCGCGCGCGAGCTCTATGACAAGATGCTGGCGCTTTATCCCGACCGGGCCAATCCTGGTTCGCTTTGGAGTTCGGCCGTTGCGGCCAAGGCTGAGGCCTGACGCGGCACGCGGTAGGCGGAGCGCAGGTTATCGGCATCGCCATTCCAGCGCCTGAAAGAACGCTCCAGGGACCTTGACGCGCCCGTAAGCAACGAAACCGTTCAGCAGTAAGCAGAACTGCCCTGCCTTCGTCGCTTCGCGTTTGGGGCGGAGCACCGCAAGATGGGCAGTATTTCAAACGAGACTATGATCAATCGACGGACATGGATCGGGGCCGCCGCTGTAGCCGCTTTCCCGTGCCTATCCTGATCTCCCGGCGGGCGCGTATTTGCCGCTCAATTGCGGCGTTATCGGCGGCAGCTTCTTGCGGTGACGGTCCAGCCGCGTCTCGCGCGCCCAGGTCCGCTTGAGATCGTCGCGCACGGTGATCTTGAGCCGTCCGAGGCCCTGGATTTCCAGCTCCACCACATCGCCATCCATGAACGGATTGAGCCCGCCGTGGTTGGTGCCGGTGGCGATGATGTCGCCGGGATCGAGGTGGTGGATCGAGGAGACCCACTCGATGCACCGCGCAATCTTGTTGGCCATGTCGGCGGTCGAAAAATCCTGCTTGAGGATGCCGTTCACCCACAACCTGACCTGCAGCTTGTGCGGATCGGCAATCTCGTCCGCGGTCACCAGACACGGGCCGATCGGCGCGAAGGTCTCGCGGGACTTTACTTGATAGAAGGTGTTGCCCGGCGGCGGCAGCTCGCGGGCGGATCCATCGATGAAATTGACGTAGCCGAACACGTAGCTCATCGCATCGGCGGCGCTGACCTTGTCGGCGCGCTTGCCGATCACGACCGCGAGCTCGGCCTCGCCTTCGAAGATCGACGCCGGGACATCGGGAAGAATCATCGTCTCGCCGGGGCCGATGATGGCGTTCGGCGATTTGTGGAAGCCGTTGATCGGCGGCGGCGTGGGGATCATTTCCTCGGCGTAATTCACCGCCATGCAGTCGATATTGCCGGGGCGGGAAAGAGGCGAGCGCAGCTTCACGGACTCGAGCGGGATGACCTTGCCGTCCGCGAGGGCCTGCTCGATCCTGCCGCGGTAGTGCGCGAAGCTCTCGATCAGCCCGTTGATCAAAAGCCGCGGATCGCCCTGCCCGGCGTCGCGCACGACGGGCGTGATGTCCACCAGCGCGGTCGGATCCTTGAGGACACCGAGTCGATAGTCGTCGAAACAAACGAGCTTCATCGTGGGATTCCGTCGAAGGAGGGAAGCAAGACCGCAATTGCGGAAATTGCGGTGCACGGCGCTGCCTTCGTACGTCCCGGGGAATCGTCGGTCAACCGGTGTCGGCCCCGTCGGCGGCGACCTGGGCAACGTCAGCGCTCACCTCGCTTCCCCTTGCCGCGCGCGGCGCAAGGGTCTTAACTCAACCTCCGGGACGGGGGACTCATGGGTTCATCGACGAGCTTTCGCCGGCTCGCGACATGGCGGGCTCGGCTTGCGATCGTGGTCTGTGCCGGACTTTGCGGCGCGCCGGCACTTTTCGGCGCGCCGGCATGGGCCGTCGAGGGCGCGACCGCGGCCGGGCCGATCGGCGGCAGCGACATCCGCTCGGCCATCCTTCCGCCGCCCGGCCTCTATGGCGGCGTGGTCGGTCTCTACAACAGCGTCACGGGATACAATGACGGCACGGGTCATCCGGCGCCCGGCCTCGATGCCGTCGGCCTCAAGAACTACGACGTCGGCGCGTTTTTTCTCTACGTGCCGGATGTCAAGCTGTTCGACGGCCGGATCGGTCTCGCCGGCTACGCTGCGGGCGGACAAAACTGCGGCCAGCTCGTCTCTGCCGTGGCGCGGCGCTGCGCCGCCGGCATCGGCGATCCCTACCTCGAGCTCGACTGGTCACGCTCGTTCGGGCAGGTCCGGCCGCCGAGCGTCGCCGGGGCCTATCCGATCATTCAGGGCCTGGTGCTCAACCTCGGCATCGGCGCAGTCCTGCCGATCGGCACCTACAATCAGCAGACCCAGGCGATGAATGGCGTGTCGCCGGGCAACAACACGCTCGACATCGCGCCGAGCGTGGCGGTGACCTACACGACGACGCCGTTGTTCCGCGACGGCACCGAGTTCAGCGCCAAGCTCTACTGGGACAATTACTTCACCAATCCCGCCACGCAGTATCATGCGAGCCCGCTGCTCGACGTCGATTTCGCCGTCACCGAGCATATCGGACGCTTCCAGCTCGGGCCGGCCGGCTTCTACATTTTTCAGACGGGTCTGGACCGCCAGGATGGCGCCATCCTTGCGCCCGACGGACGGCGGCTCGAATACATGGCGCTCGGCGGCGTCATCAATTACGACATGGCCGAGCACGACGCGGCGATCCGTTTCAAGGCGAACACGACCCTTTTTTCCGAGAACGGCGTCGTGGCGAAATTATTCATCATCAGCTTTGCGAAGAAGTTCTACTAGGGGCGACAGCCGCACACGCCGAAATCACCGCATTTTCCAGCTTTGTTTTGCGCCGGCGGGGCCGGGCGACGGCACGCGCGAGGCCGTCAGCAACGTCATCACGCCGACGGGAGAGGGCTGCAAACAAAATACAATCGATCTGCAATGGCAAATGCGACGCCAATTACAATGCAGGGCCTTGAAAGCGCGAGGAAAAAGCCGCGAGTGCAGGAACAATGGCGAGCAATGAAAAAACAATGCGCGGAGCAATCGAAACAGTGCGAATCCGGACGAGTGCTCACGTCCGGTTATGACCGCCGGGAGACAGGCAACAGGAAATCGAGCCGATGGGTTCGATCGGGCCGAAATCGAAAAGCCCGAACACATTGGGTCGAGCCGCGCTCTGCGCATTGCGCGCGAGGCCGTCGCGCCGCTCCGGTCGCGACCCACGCCGCATGGGCGCCCACCGCGGCACGACTGATATCATTGGCTTTTTCCGCCTGGGTTCGTTCTGCCATTCTGCCATTCTGCCATTCTGCCACTGCCAAAACGCCTCAAGTCGTTTGCGCGAAGCCTGCCTTTTCCCGCCGCCACACAGGCCACTCTGAAATCACTGCATTTTCTAGCTTTGTTTTGCTCGCCGGCCCGGTGCCCCCCGCCGCACGAATGCACCCGCTCCCGCGTTCCAAGGCCCCATCAGACGGGCTCATTGAAATCATTGCTGTTATCCCAGTTGGGATGTTCTGCCAAAAATGACGCGGCCGATGGGGGCTTGTGCACCCGCGCGGCGGCCGCATTGCATTTGCTATGTTTTCGCCGAATGGCTTTGTTCTGCCGTTCTGCCTCCGGCAAACCACCTCGAGTCGCATCGTGTTGCAAGCACTTGGGCCGCGGCGGATCAGTTGCCGAGCGATCCTTGAAGCTCCGTCCTCGTGTCGCGATATCATCGCGCGTATAGGCAAAATTGGCAACCGAGAGCCGCGTCTATCCCCGCTATGCGCTCCGGCCTGGATGAACAATCACGGCAGAACCGGCTGGTGCTCGTCGCCGACGCCCGCAACAGCCGGGCGCGCGATGCTCAGCGCACCCCACCCTTGTTGACGACCGGCCCGGTGTAACTTTCAAATCTCTGTCGCAATTCATTTAGTCTTGTCCGGTCGCTCACGAGTTGCAGGTAGCCCGCCTCGATGTTGTAGGCCGACAGCGGCTCGAGGCCATCGGGCGGCGCGACGTCGGTGCGCGCCGAGTAGGTCCCGAGCCGGCTCTGCTGCTCTTTCGCCATGTACCAATCGAGAAAGAGCCTGGCGGCGTTCGGATGCGGCGCGTCCTTGAAGATGCCGGCCGTCACGAAAAAGGTCGGCATGGCGTCGCCGGTCGGGAACGCGAGCTCGATCGGCTGCCCGGATCTCTTCAGGGCGCCGGTCGTCGAGCTGGTCGCATCGAAGGTCACGAGGTTGGTGCCGGCCGCAATGCTGCGCAGGACCTCGAGATGGCCCTGAACGAAGCTCGGGCGTTGCGCCATGTACTTCGTCATGTAGTCCCAGCCGTATCGCTTGACGATCGTGTCGAACACGTAAAGCGTCGCATCGTCGTCCGCCGGATATGCGGTCATCAGCTTGCCGAAAAATTGCGGCTTGAGGAAATCAAGCGCCGACGTCGGCACCTCGGCCGGCGCAACAAGCTTGGTGTTGTAGGCATAGGTCAGCAACACGACGCTCGTCGTCGTGAAGGCGCCATCCTCGTCGCGAAAGCGCGGGTCGATCCGCTCGTAGCCATTCGGCTTGAACCGCAACAGCCGGCCCGCGCCTTTCCAGCGGACGAAATCCTGCGCGGTCTGGAGAAAGGCCATGTCGACTTCGAGCTTTTGCGCCGCCAGCTGGTCGTCGATCTTGCGGTCGAGGACGTTGGAGAACCCGCCTGTGACCGAGACCGTGATGCCGGGATAACGGCGCTCGAATTCCTTCGCCATGCGCTCATAAGGCGCGGCCGGCCCGCCGCTGTAGACCACCAGGGTCTTCTCGTCCTTCGCTCGCGCATAGAGCTGATCGGCGTCTTGCGCACGCGCCGCGGCGGCCGCCAGGATGGCAACGATGCCGGCAAACCAGGTCATGCATCCTGCCCGCACGCGCCTCTCCTGCGAAATCTCCTGGCCGCTCGATCCTGGCATGGCGCGGATCTGTCTGCCAGATCGACAGCACTCGCCCTGACCCGGTCGATCGGTTCGGCTGCCCCAGGCCGTCGTATCGACAAGTCGAAGTTGTATGTTCAGGAGCTTCGACTTCATTCACATTCAAACAACTGGAATGAGCCTGCGCGCCGCGCCTGCTACCCTGCCCTCGCAAGAGCAAGCTGCGCTCATGCCGGAGTCGCTGGAGGGAGGAAACAAATGACGACGCTCACCTGCCGCCGCCTGGCAGTGCTCGCGGCCGTCTTCTGCCTGGCCGGTTGGGGAACAACGGCACACGCCGACTGGGCCGCGTGCCAGCGCAAGCCCACGCGGGCCTGTTTGCTGGAGGAGGCGCTGCGCGGCGACGGCGCACCGCTTGCGGGCAAGGACCGGCTGGACGTTCTCATCCTGGCCGACGCCGCGGGCCATCCCGAGTATGCGACCGCGGCCGACATCGACGAGGCGGTGCAACAGGGCAAGGTCAGCCAATCGGGGTTCAACTATCTAAATCTCGCGATCCGCGGGCTCGTCGCCGCTAACCGCAAGCAGCAAGCGGTCGACCTGGTTGCTTCGTTGCCCGCGCGCGCGAGCCAATACTACGCCTTCGTCCAGCTCACGCGCGCCCTGGCCAAGGCCGGCGATCTCGATACGGCGGCTGCGCTTCTCGATCGACTGGCGCCGACGCTCGATGCGAGCGCGCGCGGCCTTTTCGGCCACGTCCGCGTCATCGAATCCGTGAGGTTGCTGGCGGAGGCCGGCAGGATCGACGACGCGCTCCTCGTCATCGTGCTCGCCCAGAGCGGCTCTCTGTTGGATGTCGACGTGCCCGAGATGCTGATGATGGTGGCGCAAGCCTACGCGAGTCGTGGCGACACCGTGCGGACACGGCAGATCCTCGATCGGATCGGGCCGATGCTGGAAAAAGCCCAGCAATATGCAATTGGCATCAACGCGGAGGCGATTCGATGGGAGTTCATTTCCCGGTCGGCGCTCCGCGGTGACGCCGCGGCGGTCAGGACCGCGCTGCAGGAGCTGCCGCCCGAATCGATCGATCGCTCGGCTGCCAATTTGCGCAATCAAGGCTATCAACAGGTCGTCGCCGCACTGCTCAAGACCAAGCAGTTTCCGCTCGCGCTCGAGGTTGCCAGGTCCTCGCCCGCTTCCGCCAGGGACCAGGCGCTTCTCATGATCAATACCGAGAATGCCGCGAATGGGCGGATCGACGATGCACGCGCCGTGATGGCCTTGTTCAGCGAAAAGATGGATCCGAAGACCCGGGCCATCGCGGTTCGCAACGTCGCCGTCGCCATGGTCAAGGCCGGCAAGCTTGCCGCGGCGGTCGAGATGGCCGCGCAGGCGAGCGACCCCGTGGGCCGCAAGGCCGTTCTGTTCGCGATCGCGCAGGCGCTGCCGCAATGAGATCTTTGACAAGGTGGCCTCCAGAAGCTACTTTATCTGCATGCGTGCCGTCGGCCTGAAAACGCTCAAGAACAAGCTGAGCGAATACGTGCGCCTGGTCGCCAACGGCGAGACCGTGCTGGTGACCGACCGCGACCGGGTCGTGGCCGAGCTGACACCGCCGCGCGCAGGGCGAAGCGAGCTGCTTGCGGACGCGATGCTGGCTGAAGCCATGCGTCGGGGGTGGGTGACGCCGCCCGCCCTGGTCGACGCCGGCGCGCCGCCGCGCAAGCCGGTGTTGGCCTTCCGCGACCTCATGGAGGAGTTGCAGCGCGACCGAGACGACCGATGATCTACCTCGATACGTCGGTCGCACTTGCCCACCTGCTGGCGGAGGATCGCTCGCCACCCGAGGCCTTGTGGCGGGAGCCGCTGATCGCGAGCCGCCTCCTCGAATACGAGCTGTGGAATCGGATGAACGCGCACGGCCTCTCCCGCTCGCACGGCGAGGAGGCGCGAGCGCTGATCGGTCGTGTGGCGTTGATCGAGATGGCTCCCCCGGTTCTCGCGCGCGCCTTGGAGCCGTTTCCAGTTCCGCTGCGCACGCTCGACGCCCTCCATGTGGCGTCGCTCGAATTTATGCGCGGGCACGGTCTGACGATCGCGTTGGCAAGTTACGACGAGCGAATGCTCGCCGCCGCGCGGGCGCTGCGGATTCCGTTGTTTGCGCTGTAACGCGCCTCACCAGGCGCGTCTCACCACGCCATTCCCCGCCTGGGCGCTCAAGCGGCCGGGCTCGAGATCCACACGCGCCTCGCCGGCCATCGGCCTTCGGTGACGTTCGAGACGACGTACGTCGTCGCATCGAGCATGTCGATGCTGGCGGTGCCGCGCCGGACGGCGCCGTCCGGCTTGACGATGAGCACCGGCCCCTCCTTGTCGACCATGCGCGACGCGACGATGAGATCGCCGTTCGGCATGGCAACCACCGGCCCCGCGCCCCAATCCGGCGTGTCCTGCGTGTTGCAGGCGACGCGTGCGGCGGTGGCCTTGTCGACAGGCGAGAGCGCGGTTCGCGCGTTCAAGTCGTCGATGAGCGGGCGCAGGATTCCGGCTCCGCTCACGCCCTGCTCCCGCAGGCGAGCGACGAGCGCCCGGCCGTAGGCGACGCCCGGCCCGGAATCGGGTGTGTCAGCGTCGAGGTCGTCGCGCTCGTCACAGCACGCGATGCGGTCATGGCGTCCGGCTGCTTGTCTGTCGTTGGCGAACGTCGAATCAAGCCGCCGAAAGCCGTACGTGGAACTTGCTGCCCGTCGCTTGGGCGTATCGCAAAAGCGTCTTGGTGCTCGGCAGGGTCTGGCCGCTCTCCAGTCGGGCAATGGTGGATTGGCTGGTACCCATGCGGACAGCCAGGTCGGCCTGGGACAATCCCGCCCGCAGGCGAGCCCTGAGCAACTCGGCGGCAATTTCGAACTCGGGAGCGAGCGCGTCGTATTCGGCCCTGACCTTTGGGTTGGCGAGCAGGCGAGCCTTGAGCTTTTCGAATGGGATTGTCATGTGATCTCGTTCAGGATCTCGACGCGCCAAGGCATACCCGCGTATATCTCATTTTTGAGATAAACGGAAGAGCCGAATCCGGATCAGATTCGGCGGCCCTTTCGCTCGCCTGGTAACGCCCAACCGATTTTGATCGGACCCCAACCGGCATGGCCCGAGTTGGTGCCGCGTGTTCGCTTATGGCGTCATTGCCCGCTTGCGCACCCGCTCCGCCTTCGGCGTGACGCCGAACTCCGCCCTGTAGCGCCTGGCGAAATGCGCGCCGCCGGAGAAGCCGCACGCCATCGCGATCTCGGTCGCCGACAGCGCGCTCTGCCGCAGCAGGTTGCGCGCGTGGTCGAGGCGCAGGCGGCGGTAGTGCGCCGAGAAGGTCGTGCCGAGATGGACGGCGAACAGGCAGTCGAGGTGGCGCGGCGTGATGCCCGCCGCTGACGCGACGGCCGCGCGCGCGAGCGGCGTCGCAATGGTGTTCTCCATCTTCTCCAGCGCGGCGATCAGGGCCGCGTGGTGCACGCCGTAGCGCTCGGCGAGCGAGGCGCGCTGCGGCTCGGACGGCAGCCCGACATGGGTGTGCAGGAATCAGTCGCTGACGCCGCGCGCGGAGGCGTCAGCGAAGTGCTCGGCGAGTCGCTTCCAATTTTTGGAATTCCGTGCTATGCTTTGTCAATGATCGTCATCGGCACGGACGTGGTCGAAAATTATTTCGCCGACCATGCCGGCCACAAAGGGATCAAAGCCGCACGTTCGCAATACGATGCTTGGCTGGACATTGTCACGCGAGCCAGGTGGGGCACCCCGGAGGACGTCAAGGCATCCTATCCTAAGGCAAGCATTCTGAAGGCCGGCCGAGTCGTGTTCAACATCAAGGGCAACGATTATCGATTGGTTGCTCGCGTGCAGTATCCGGCGGGCGTCTTGGCGATCCGGTTCTTCGGGACGCACGCCGAATACGACGAGATAGATGCGGAGACGGTCTAATGGATGCAACCATGATCTTGATCGACAGCGATGCGGAGCTCACGCGCGCCCGCGCGCTCGTCGACCGGCTCTGGGAATCGAATGATCCAACGGATGTGGCGCGATTGGAGGCGCAGGCGCGCCTGATTGCTGCCTACGAGGAGCTGAAATGGCCCCGCCGGCCAACGAGCATCGCGGAGCTGATCCGTCACCTGATGGACCAGCACGGTCTCACGCGAGCCGACATGGCGCCGCTCCTCGGCACCCCGAGCCGCGTCAGTGAAATCCTCCGCGGCAAGAAGGGGCTGAGCATGGCGATGGTGCAGAGGCTGCGTGCCCGCTTTCGCGTGCCGGCCGACCTGCTGCTGCCACCGCCTAAAAAGGCGCCGATTCGGCGTTTGGCCAAACGAGTGGCGGCATGACGGCGACTTTGGCGTAGTGCTGAGCCCATGGCCCGAGTTGGTGCCGCGCGTTCGCTTATGGCGTCATTGCCCGCTTGCGCAAGCGATCCGCCCTCGGCGTGACGCCGAACTCGGCGCGATACCGCCGGGCAAAATGCGCGCCGCCGGAAAAGCCGCACGCCACCGCGATCTCGGTCGCCGACAGCGCGCTCTGCCGCAGCAGGTTGCGCGCGTGGTCGAGGCGCAGGCGGCGGTAGTGCGCCGAGAAGGTCGTACCAAGATGGGCAGCGAACAGGCGGTCGAGGTGGCGCGGCGTGATCCCGGCCGACGCCGCGATGGCGGCGCGCGCGAGCGGCGTCGCAATGGTGTTCTCCATCTTCTCCAGCGCGGCGATCAGGGCCGCGTGGTGCACGCCGTAGCGCTCAGCGAGCGAGGCGCGCTGCGGCTCGGACGGCAGCCCGACATGGGTGTGCAGGAACCAGTCGCTGACGGCGCGCGCAAAGGCGTCGCCGAAGCGTTCGGCGATCAGCGCGTGCATCATGTCGAGCGGCGCCACCCCGCCGCCGCAGGTCAGGCGGTCGCGATCGATGATGAAGCGCGCCGGCTCGGGCTGCAGGCCTGAGAAGGCTTCCATCAAGGCGGGCGCGTGCTCCCAGTGCAGCGTGAAGCGGCGGTTCGACAAGAGGCCCGCGGCGGCGAGAACGTAGGGCCCGCCGGAAATCCCGCCGAGGCGGACGCCGAGGCGCGCGAGCGCGCGCAGGCAGCCGTTCACCCCCGGCAGCTTCCAATCGGCCGGATTGCCGCCGGCGATCACGAACAGCGTGTGCAGCGGGGCGTGCCGGCTCGGCAACGGCGCGCACGGCACATAGGCGCCCGATGACGACATCGCGTCGGTCCCCGACGGGCTGAAGCTCGTCCAGCGATAGACCTCGCGGCCGGCGACGATGTTGGCGGCGCGCAGCGGCTCGACTGCCGCCGCAAAGGACATCAGCGCGAAGCCGGGCAGCAGGACGAAGCCGATATGCTGGACGCCGGGCGGCGGATCTCTGCAAAGGTCGCGCGACATGTCCCTTTTCTAGCCGAATATGTCCCCTCTGGACAAGAATTCGCGCCGATTGCGCCCATACTGGCAGCTCTGCCGCCGAGGACCCTGCGTGCGCTACTCCGCCTTCCAGATCGTCCGCCAAGCGCTGACCGGCAATCGCGGCTGGCAGCCGGCGTGGCGCGAGCCGGCACCGAAGGGCAGCTACGACGTCGTCATCGTCGGCGGCGGCGGCCACGGGCTGGCCACCGCCTACTACCTCGCCAAGAACCACGGCATCCGCGACGTCGCGGTGGTGGAAAAAGGCTGGCTCGGCTCCGGCAATGTCGGGCGCAACACCACGATCATCCGCTCGAACTATCTCTTGCCCGGCAACGAGCCGTTCTATGAGCACTCATTGCGGCTGTGGGAAGGGCTGGAGCAGGATCTCAACTTCAACGCCATGGTGTCGCAGCGCGGGGTGATCAACCTCTTCCACTCCGACGGCCAGCGCGACGCCTTCGCGCGGCGCGGCAACGCGATGCGCATGCATGGCGTCGATGCCGAGCTGCTCGACGGCGACGCCGTGCGGCAGATGGTCCCCTTCCTCGATTTCGACAATGCGCGTTTTCCGATCCGCGGCGGGCTGCTGCAGCGGCGCGGCGGCACGGTGCGCCACGACGCGGTCGCCTGGGGTTTCGCCCGCGCCGCCGACGCGCGCGGCGTCGACATCTTGCAGAACTGCGCCGTCACCGGAATTCGCGTCGAGAACGGCACGGTGCGCGGCGTCGAGACCACGCGCGGCTTCATCGCCTGCGGCAAGCTCGGGCTCGCGGCGGCGGGACACTCCTCGGAGGTCGCCGCCATGGCGGGCCTGCGCCTGCCGATCGAGACGCACGTGCTGCAGGCTTTCGTCTCGGAAGGGCTGAAGCCGTTCATCGACACCGTCGTCACCTTCGGGGCGAGCCACTTCTACGTCTCCCAATCCGACAAGGGCGGGCTCGTGTTCGGCGGCGACATCGACGGCTACAATTCCTATGCGCAGCGCGGCAATCTCGCGACCGTCGAGCACGTCATGGAGGCCGCGGTCGCGATGATCCCGGCGCTCTCGCGCCTGCGCGTCCTGCGCGCGTGGGGCGGCGTGATGGACATGTCGATGGACGGCTCGCCGATCATCGACAGGACGCCGATCAAGAACCTCTATCTCAACGCCGGCTGGTGCTACGGCGGCTTCAAGGCGACGCCGGCCTCGGGCTGGTGCTTCGCGCACACGATCGCGCGCGACGCACCGCATGAGCTCAACGCGGCCATGCGGCTCGACCGCTTCGCCCGCGGCCACCTGATCGACGAGAACGGGGCGGGGGCGCAGCCCAACCTGCACTGAAGAGGCCGGCCTGAAATGATCAAAGCCAAACCCGTCATCCTGAGGAGCGTCGCGCAGCGACGCGTCTCGAAGGATGATCGGTCGATGTGGTGCCACAAGCGAGCAAGCGGCGCCGCACGGGCCGTCGTCCTTCGAGGCTCGCGCCAAGAGGCGCGAGCACCTCAGGATGACGGTGATAGATTTGCGCAGGTCGAACGATGGCGAGCCTGATCGATTGTCCGCATTGCGGCGTCCGGCCGAAGGAGGAGTTTTCGATCCGCGGCGATGCCGCGCCGACGCGGCCGGCCGCGGACGTCCCGGCGAGCGCCGGCGCGTGGGACGCCTACGTCCATCTGCGTAACAATCCGAAGGGACGGCACCGCGAATTCTGGCACCATGCGGCGGGCTGCCGGCGCTGGCTGATCGTCGAGCGCGACACTGCCGACCACACGGTCTTTTCCGTCGTCGATGCGCAGGATTTCGCACTGCGGGGAAGCGCGCCATGACGTCGTTTCGCCTGAGCGAGGGCGGGCTGATCGATCGCGGCTCGCCGCTGCGCTTCACGTTCGACGGGCGCGCGATGTCGGCTTTTGCCGGCGACACGCTCGCCTCGGCGCTGCTGGCGAACGGGCAGATGCTGGTCGGGCGCAGCTTCAAGTATCACCGGCCGCGCGGCATCGTCACGGCCGGCGCCGCCGAGCCGAACGCGCTCGCCACCGTCGGAACGGGCGGGCGGCGCGAGCCCAACACGCGCGCCACCATGCTCGAGATGTTCGACGGGCTTGTCGCCGAGAGCCAGAACCGCTGGCCGTCACTCGGCTTCGACATCGGCGCGCTCAACGGACTACTCTCGCCCGTGCTGGCGTCCGGCTTCTACTACAAGACCTTCATGTGGCCGGCGCGGTTCTGGGAGAAAATCTACGAGCCCTTGATCCGCCGCGCCGCCGGCCTCGGCCGGGCCGGCTACGCGCGCGATCCCGACCGCTACGAGAAATGCTGGGCGCACTGCGATCTGCTGGTGATCGGCGCCGGCCCGACCGGGTTGATGGCGGCGCTGACCGCGGCGAGATGCGGCGCGCGCGTCATCATCGCGGACGAGCAGGTGCGACTCGGCGGCTCCCTCCTGAACGAGCGCGACGTCATCGGCGACACGGTCGGCAGCGCGTGGGCCGATGCCATCGCCGCCGAGCTTGCGTCGCTGCCCAACGCCACTGTCCTTCCGCGCACGACCGTGTTCGGCTGGTATGATTCCAACGTGTTCGGCGCGGTCGAGCGCGTGCAGAAGCACGTGGCCGAGCCGTCGCCCGAGCGGCCGGTCGAGCGGCTGTGGCGCATCACGGCGCGGCGCGCCGTTCTCGCGACCGGCGCCGAAGAGCGCCCGCTCGTGTTTGCCGGCAACGACCGCCCGGGCGTGATGATGGGCGGCGCCATGCGCGCCTATCTCAACCGGTTTTCGGTCGCGCCGGGATCGCGCGTCGCGGTCGCGACCAGCAGCGATGCGGGCTATCGCACGGCGCAGGATCTCGTCGCCCGCGGCACCGAGGTCGCGGCGATCATCGATGTCCGTAATGCGACGCCGCGCGACGCCGGCGGCACGCGCGTCATCGCGGGCGAGGTCGTCGCGACGTTCGGGCGGAAGCGCCTGCGCGCCATCGAGGTGGTGGCGGCCCGCAAGCGCGAGCGCCTCGCGGTCGATGCGCTCGCAATGTCGGGCGGCTACAGCCCGATCATCCATCTCGCTTGCCAGCGCGGCGCCAAGCCGGCCTGGAACGAAGAGCTGAACGCGTTTCTCGCTCCCGACGTCCAGGCAGGCCTCCATATCGCCGGCAGCGCCGCCGGCATCTACGAGCTGCGCGATTGCCTGCGCGACGGCGCCGCCAAGGCGGCGGCGGCGCTGCGCGACATCGGCAAGACGCCCGCGGACATGCCCCTGCCCGCCGTCGCGATGCGCCACGACACGCAGTCGTCACCGTCATGGCGCGGCGTCCAGGTGCCCGGCAAGGCCTTCGTCGATTTCCAGAACGACGTGACAGCCGCAGATCTCACCCTCGCGGTGCGCGAGGGTTATGGCCACGTCGAGCTCGCCAAGCGCTACACGACGACCGGGATGGCGACCGACCAGGGCAAGCTCGGCAACATCAATGCGATCGGCCGCCTCGCCGGGATGACGGGCAAGTCGCCGGCCGACATCGGCACCACCACATTCCGGCCGTTCTACACGCCGGTGTCGTTTGGCGCGCTCGCGGGCGCGCACAGCGGAAAGCATTTCCAGCCGGTGCGCCGCTCGCCGCTGCATGGCTGGGCGCAGAAGAACGGCGCCGAGATGGTCGAAGCCGGGCTGTGGCATCGCTCGGCCTACTTTCCCCGTCCGGGCGAGACCGCGTGGCGCGACAGCGTCGATCGCGAGGTGCTCTGTGTCCGCCGCAACGCCGGCATCTGCGACGTCTCGACCCTCGGCAAGATCGAGATCTTCGGGCCCGACGCCGCCGAGTTCCTCAACAAGGTCTATTGCAACGGCTTTGCCAAGCTGCCGGTCGGCAAGGCGCGCTATGGCCTCATGCTGCGCGAGGATGGCTTCATCTTCGACGACGGCACGACGAGCCGGCTCGGACCCGACCATTTTCTGATGACCACCACCACCGCGCAGGCGGGCGCCGTGATGGCGCATCTCGAGTTCTGCGCCCAGGTGCTGTGGCCGCAGCTCGACGTGCGCTTCGCCTCGGCCTCCGACCAATGGGCGCAGATGGCGGTGGCCGGGCCGAAATCCCGGGCGATCCTGCAGGAGGTTATCACGGAGGACATTTCCAGCCAGGCCTTCCCCTACCTCGGCGCTGCGCCCGTCACGGTGCTCGGCTCGATCAGCGGCCGGCTGTTTCGCATCTCGTTTTCCGGCGAGCTCGCCTACGAGCTCGCCGTACCGGCGCGCCACGGCAATGCCGTGGCCGACGCGATCATGCGGGCCGGGGAAAGGCACGGCATCTGCGCCTATGGGACCGAGGCGATGGCGGTGATGCGCATCGAGAAAGGCCACGTGACGCATGCCGAGCTCAACGGAACCGTGACGCCTGACGATGTCGGCTTCGGCCGGATGGTGTCGGCGACGAAGGATTTCGTCGGCCGCGCCATGCTGCAACGCGAGGCGCTCGTGGCCGATGACCGTCTGCAGCTCGTCGGGCTGAAACCCGCGGGCACCGACCGCCGCATGCGCGCCGGCGCGCATCTGCTCGCCCGCGGCGCCCAGCCCGCGACCGCCAACGACCAGGGGCATGTCACGTCGGCGTGCTATTCGCCGAGCCTCGGCCACCATATCGCCCTTGCGCTGCTCAAGGGCGGACGGCGGCGGCACGGCGAAGAGATCAAGGTCTGGGACGGCCTGCGGGGAGAAGAGGCCGACGTGATCGTCTGCCCTCCCACCTTCGTCGATCCCGACAGTGCGAGGCTCCATGCCTGAGCCTGCCGCGAAAGGTGCCGAGGCGCCGGGCGTGCGCATCGCGGTGCTTGATCCCCGCGCGATCCTGCTGGTGCTTGCCGCCTCGAAGGCGCGCGACGAGGCAGGCGCGCAATTGACGTCGCTCGCGTCGCAGCACGGGCTCTCGTTGCGCCAGGCCGGGCCCGGCCGGTGGCTCATTGTGGCGATCGCGAGCGATCCGGCCGCGCTGCTCGGCGATGTGCGACAAGCGCTCGGCGGTAGCGCCTCGGTGCTCGATCAGAGCGACGGGCAGGTGGCGATCGGCATGACGGGCGGCAGCGTCCGTGCGACGCTCGCCAAGGGAACCGCGGTCGACCTCAATCCTGAAAGCTTTCGCGTCGACGAGGCAGCGCCGACCCTGATCGGCCACATCCCGGCGCATCTCACCCGCACCGGCGCCGACGACTTCGAGATCCTCGTGCCGCGCAGCTATGCGGCGAGCCTGTGGGATTCGCTCGGCGAAATGGCCGCGGAGTTCGGCTACGAGGCGCAGCCGGCTGCGATCGATTAGCTGCAGCTCGTGCTCACGTCACCCAGGCCTGCACCGCGATTGCGGCCGTGGCGAATACATTCATCAGGTTGTAAACTCTTCCGGTCATGCGGCGTCGATCCCGATGATCAACCGCGACTGGGGGGGACCAGCGAATGACCAGCATCATGGATCTGACGGCACTCGCGATGGAGAAGCGGGGCTATTCGGTGACGCGCCATGACACGTGCCTCGAGCATCGCGACAGCGGTTTCATCATCAAGCCTGTCTTCTTCGACTCGCCGCCGTCGACGACCCTCATCCGCTCGAATACCGCGATCACCATCAGCCACCCGGACCTGATCCCGGACGGCGTGTTCGAATATCAGCATACGTTCGGCGCGACGCTCGACGACGCGATCCGCGAAGGAATCGACCAATGGCTGCAGGTCGACTTCGTCGTCTTCCTCGACGCGTTGCGGGATACCCCGGAGCAATGCCAGGCGTTCGACATCACGTTTCCGCAGCCGGATGGGGCTGGGCTGAATCGTCGCGCCTTGCTCGGTCCTGTCGGTCACATGGCTATCGAGGCGATCAGCGGCGAAGAGCATCCATTCTGCGCATGCTGTTTCCTGACCAAGAATTTCGAGGCCTTCCGCCCGCTGCTGGAGGCTGACGCCTTCTACGGCATCCGCTTGTTCGCGGCGCACAACGACCGCGGCGCGTCACAGGCGGATTGCCGGGTCAATGGACAGGATTGGGAGGTCGGCAAGCGCGCGCTGGTGAGCTATGCCGACACCTGGCCGCAGGCTGGTCTAGAGTGGCGCAAGCAATATGTCATCTTGCAGACGCGCTCGCACGGGCCGGCGTAGCGAGCGCGGCGCGCAGCGCGGTATGAGTCAAGGCACATGACCACCGTCGCACAGGTCAAGCAGGTGACCCGCCCGCTGCTGGAGCGCCGATCTCGCGCTGGTCGGCCGCCTCGTCGTCATCAAGCCTGTCCGCCATCTTCTCCGCAGAGGGTTGCCTGACGAGTGCGTCCCTCGCCAGCCTCGATCAGGGAAGCTCGGCCGGGTCCTGGTAGGAAACGCGGTCCATCAATCCACCCGACAAAGCGACGCGATAAATGAGTTCCGCGAAGCGCCGATCGTCGATCAGATTGACGAGCTCGAGCTCGGCGAGGTGTCGGGGCAACGCGGAATGGAGGTCCTCGACCATTTCGACATCGAAAGGCACATTGACGCCGGCCGTCATGGAGAATCGTTCAGGCGCATAAATTCTCGTGGCGATCACCGCTCCGGCCGGCAGAGAGCTTTCCAGCCCGATATCGACCAGCCAGACTTCGGTGCGGCGAAGCAGGTCCGTGGCGACCAGTCCCGCCGCCTCATGGCGCCGCTCCACCGCGAGAATCGAGAACCGCGCGGCGCGCATCGCGTCCAGCACGAGCGCCTCGTCGGAGCCCGGGACGATCGCCGCCGACCTCGCGTAGCGATCGATCGGCCGCGAGCGCCCGGGTGGGGCCGTGTGGATGAGAAGGTCATAGACATAAGTCATCTCGTCCATGTCATCGAGGATCAATGTCTTGCCGCGCGCCAAGCCCAGCCGGCGGGCCTGATGGAGCATGGCGTTGCCTGATACGAGCTTCAGGAGCTCATGATGATGCTGCTTGCCGATCTGGCGCAGTCGATGATAGCGGGCGAGCACCTCCTCGCGCTTCGCCAGCGGGCCATGGTTCTCAATCGCGCTTTCTTCGCGGCGGGCAACGGCGGAAGCCATTGAAATTCTCCAGCCTGAGATGCGGGGCCGACAGCCCGCACGGCCTGCTTAATCCAATCAGGTGATTCGAGGAATCCCGGGGCGATCCGCTATCCACCGCTTGGCGGACAGGTCGAGCTACACGAAGCTCGGCAGCACGACCTCCGCGAGGACGGCGCGGGCGATGCGGCTCTGCTCCGCGAGGGGCTTGCGATAGTTGCCGCAGTTCGTCGCCACGACGAGGTCGAGCGCCGGGAAGACCGTCAGGCGCTGGCCGCCCCAGCCGATGCCGCTCACCCTGTGAACCGAGCGCGTCGGCGTACCGGCGATGAAGTCGCCCATGTACCACTGGTAGCCGTAGCTGCCGCCGAAGACGTTCTCGACCACGGGCGTCGTCGCACGCTTCACCCACTCGGACGGCACGATTTGCCGGCCGTTCCAGGCGCCGCCGGCGAGCACGAGCTCGCCCACCTTGAGCATGTCGCGCGGCAGCAGGCGCAGGCCCGAGGCCGCGTGCGGCTCGCCGTCGTTGCCCGTCGCCCATTCGGACGGGCCGAAGCCGAGCGGGTCGAACAGGGCGCGGCGGCTGTAGTCGTGCAGCGCTTGCCCGGTGCCCTTGGCGATCAGGCGGCCGATCAGCGCGGTCGCGCCGCCGCAATAGGTCCACTTGACGCCGGGCTCGCCCACGATCGGCCGCTCGAGGATGTAGCGATAGCGGTCGGGCGCGAGCTCCATGGCGTTCTCGCTGTTGCGCGGATCGCCGTACGGGATCGTCAGCTCGTCCCAGGCGAGACCGAGCGTCATGCTGAGAGCGTGATGGATGGTGAGGCGATCGCGGCCGGGCTGCTTGGCAAGATCCGGATATTCCGGGAACTGGTCGTACAGCTTCGCCTCGGGCGGCGGCACCTTTTTGGCCGCGAGCGCGATGCCGTAGACGAGGCCGACCAGGCTCTTCGACACCGAGCGCAGATCGTGCAGGACATCGGGCGCGAAGGCGACCGGGCCGGGCGGCCGGCCCCAGGATTCATCCGCTCCGCGCCCGTAATGCGCGAACACGAGCTTGCCGCGCTGACTGACCAGCAGCGCATGCAGGCCGCTCACTGTGCCGGCCTGCTCGGCTTGCGCGAGGCGCGCATCGATGTCCGGCAACGCTGGTTGCGCGACGGCGCGGCCTTGAACGGCGAGCCCCGCACCCAGCGCCGCCAGAAAATGCCGACGATCGGGACCGGCCTTCGGCATCGCCGGACCTATGCGGCATCCGCCGCCATGTCGAGCGGCGGCTGCGCATCCGCCGGGATCGGCGACACGTAGGGCTGCTCCTTGGTGCGCGCCGCGAGATCGGCCTTGGCACGCGCGATCAGCGACGGGTCCTCGAGCGCCTCGACGGCGGTCGCCGCCATCACCTTGGCGACGTGCACCATGCCCTTCTTGGCGGCCGGCGTCTTGCCCTGGGCGGTAAGCTGCCAGGAATGGCCGGGCGTGCCGATCGCGTAGGTCGCGCAGTGGGCCTGCACGGTCGGCACCACCCAGCTCACGTCGCCGACGTCGGTCGAGCCGACCATCGGGTTGCGCTTGGAATCGAGCGGCACGATCTGGTCGCACAATGATGCGTCGCCGCGCTTCACGCCGACGCGGCGATAGGCGGTCGAGATGTCCTCAGGCGTGAGCGTGCCCTGGATCTTGCGCGCGAAGGCGCGATCCATGTCGTCGAACGGCGGCAGGCCGAGCCGCTCCCAGCAGCCGTGCATCGCCGCCTCGAGCGGCGTGTTGCCGAGCAGGTTGGCGACCCCGCTGATCACTTTCGCGGACACCTTGGTCTCGGTCATCAGCGCGGCGCCTTCGGCGACCTTCTTCACCCGCGCGATCAGGCTGGTGAGATCGGCAAGCTCGCGCGCGCGGATGAGGTAGCGCACCTTCGCGTGCGCTTGCACGACATTGGGCGCGATGCCGCCGGCATCGATCAGCGCGTAGTGGATGCGCGCGTCGCTCGGCATGTGCTCGCGCATGTAGTTGACGCCGACGTTCATCAGCTCGACCGCGTCGAGCGCGCTGCGGCCGAGATGCGGCGCGGCGGCCGCATGCGAGGCGCGGCCCGTGAAGGTGAAGTCGATGCGGGTGTTGGCGAGCGAGACCGGATCGGCGACCTCGCAGAACGCCGAGGGATGCCAGGTGATGGCGATGTCGACGTCGTCGAAGGCGCCGGCGCGCACCATGAAGGCCTTGGCGGCGCCGCCCTCCTCGGCCGGGCAGCCGTAGTAGCGCACGCGGCCTTTGATCTTGTTGTCCGCGAGCCAGTCCTTGACGGCGCTCGCCGCCAGCAGCGCGGCCGAGCCGAGCAGGTTGTGGCCGCAGCCGTGGCCATTGCCGTTCGGCACCACCGGGCGCGGCTCGGCGACGCCGGCCTCCTGGCTCAGGCCGGGCAGCGCGTCGTACTCGCCGAGGATCGCGATCACCGGGCCGCCCTCGCCGGCTTCGCCGATCACCGCGGTCGGGATGTCGGCGACGTTCTGGGTGATGCGGAACCCTTCGCGCTCCATCTCCTTGAGGTGCTCGGCGACCGAGCGATGCTCCGCATATTGCAGCTCGGGCATGCCCCAGATGCGGTCGCTCAGCGCCTCGAACGGATCCTTCTTGGCATCGACCAGTCGCCAAATCTGCTCGCTGTTGTCCATGGTGCCTCGCTTGTCTCGGATGCGGGGAGAATGCCACGAACGGCGTAGCGCCGCCACCCGCGGCCGCCAAGCTTACTCGGCCTTGTCCTCTCCGTCCGCCGTGTCCTCGGCAGCGTCAGCCGGCGCGAAGGCGCCGCGCAGCCGCACGACCATCGCGGCCACGTCAATGTCGACTTTCAAGAGGTCGAGGTCGCGCGTCATCTCGCGCAGCTGCTGCGCCTTGCGGGCAATATCCTCCGACGTCTCGACGATGTTCCTGCGTTCCGTCACGTTGCCGGAGGTCGCCGCGAAGGCCTTGGCGCGCAGCCATTCGAGCCGCGCCCGCTCGGTATCGCGGGCAAACTTGCCCTCGGCGAACCGCCGCCGCGCGTCGTGGTACGCCGCGAGCAATTCGACATCCGACATTTTCCAAAGAGATTCAACGGAGAGGCTCATGGCGCAAGCGGCTGTGCGATGGCACTACGGCGTCGGCGGACTTTCCTCGATGCCGGGCGCATCCGCCGCGGCGGCGGCAGCGGTGCCAGCGGCGACCCGGCGCGCCTCTCGCGCAGCCCTCCTGGCACGCCGCTTCGCCATTTCGCCGGCGGCGATCTCCTCGATGCTTCTGACATGGTCCGGCATCGACTTTCCGAAGCGCCGGAAATAGCAGTCGGCGATGAACGTCGGCAATGGAGCCTTCCAGGGCTCCTGGCGGTGATTGGCGAGCTTACCGAGCTTCGCCGGGTTCATCCCGAGCGCGCACGCCATCTGGACGTGCGCATGCGACAGATGAAAGCGCTGCCGCGCCTCGATCCACGGCCGCAGCTCGTTGGGAATGAAAGCCTTGCGCTTCGCCATGCGTGGCTCGCCTTCAATCCGGGGATCGTATCGATCCGCGCGAAATTTCCAATCGAGTGGGCGCCAGTTATCCACCGTTTGGTCGCGATCCGGTGGCGCGCGCGACGCCGCGTTCATTGACGCTGTGCGACGCAATGCTAGCGTCCCGTCATGCCGCGCGATTCGAAGCCGCGGGGCGCCGAGCGCCCGCAATCGTCACCATCGAAACCGCCCGCCAAGCGCGGGCGCGCCCGCGCGGTGCTCGACCGGCCGCCGGGACCGCAAGGCTGGCGGACCACGGACGATGACGAGATCGCGCTGCGCCGCTGGCGCGGCACGACCGACATCGTCGCCATCGAGGCGGTCGAAGCCGAGCACCCGATCTTCGGCACCTTCCGCACCCGCTCGGAGACCGGCGGCGCGTACGAGGTGGAAATCCGCAGTCTCGACGGCTTCGCCAATTCGTGCGGCTGCATCGACCACCGGGTCAACGGGCTCGGCACCTGCAAGCATGTCGAGGGCGTGCTCGCGGCCTTGCGACGCACCCATGCCAAGGTCATCCGCGCGGCGGGGGCGAGCGGCAGCCCGCGCGTGGAAATCTTCATCGATCGCCGCGATACGGCACGCCTCGCCGTCACGTGGCCGGCGGCGCGCCGCGCGCATGCGCAGGCCGTCCGCGCCTGGCTCGATCCGTTCCTCGACGCAGACGGGACGCTCGGACAAGCCGCGGCGGCAGCCGAGGCGCTGCTGGCGGCGTGGCAATCGGCCCCCAAGGGTATCCGGCAGGCCGTGCGGGTGTCGCGCCACATCGAGGCCTGGCTCGACCGGCTCCGGCGGCAGCACGCGCGCGTGGAAGCGCGCGCCGCGTTCGTCGCCGAGGTCGATGCCGGTCACGCCAGCCTCGACCTGCTGCGCCACAAGCTGCTGCCGTATCAGCGCGACGGCATGCTCCACCTTGCCTTCGGCGAGCGGGCGCTGCTCGCCGACGAGATGGGCCTCGGCAAGACCGTGCAGGCGATCGCGGCCTGCGAGCTGCTCGCGCGCCGCAAGAACGTCGACCGCGTGCTCGTGGTGTGCCCGGCCTCGCTCAAGGCCGAGTGGGAGGAGCAGATCGCGCGCTTCGTCGAGCGCCCGGCGCGATCGGTGTTCGGCCCGCGCCAGCAGCGGCTCGCCGCCTACAAGGATCCGGTCTTCTTCACGATCGTCAATTACGAGCAAATTCTCGTCGATGCCGAGGATATCAACGGCATTCTCACCCCCGACATCATCATCCTCGACGAGGCCCAGCGCATCAAGAATTGGCAGACCAAGACGGCGCGGCGCGTCAAATCGCTGCGCTCGCCCTACGCCTTCGTGCTCACCGGCACGCCGATCGAGAACCGCATCGACGAGCTCTATTCGATCGTGCAGTACCTCGACCCCGAGCTGATGGGGCCGCTTTTCCGCTTCAATCGCGATTTCTATCAGCTCGACGAGCGCGGCCGCGCAACCGACTACCGCAACCTGGAAGAGCTGCGGCGGCGCGTCGGCGCCATCATGCTGCGCCGGCGCAAGGCGGACGTGGAGAAGGAGCTGCCCGGCCGCACCGTGAAGACCTACTTCGTGCCGATGGCCGACGAGCAGGCCAAGCGCTACGAGGATTACCGCGTCCCGGCGGCGCGCCTGATCCATCAGTCGCAGCGGCGGCCGCTCAAGCAGGCCGAGTTCGACCGGCTGATGATGCTGCTCAACTGCATGCGCATGCTGTGCGACACGCCGGCCATCCTCGACCCGGCCTGCCGGGTGAGCCCGAAGCTCGAGGAGCTGGAAGGCATCCTCGGCGACCTGTTCGAGGAGCCGGACCGCAAGGTCATCGTCTTCTCCGAATGGGAGCGCATGCTCGCGCTGGTGCGCGAGCTCGCGGCCGAGATGGGGATCGAGACGGCGTGGCACACCGGGTCGGTGCCGCAGCAGCGCCGCCGCGCCGAGATCCAGCGCTTCAAGAACGATCCGGCCTGCCGGATCTTCCTGTCGACCGACAGCGGCAGCGTCGGCCTCAACCTGCAGGTCGCGAGCGCGGTGGTGAACGTCGACCTGCCGTGGAATCCGGCGCGGCTGGAGCAGCGCATCGCCCGCGCCTGGCGCAAGAACCAGACGCGCTCCGTCACGGTGGTCAACCTGGTCTGCGAGGGCTCGATCGAGCATGGCATCCTGCACCTGCTCGGGCAGAAGCAGGCGCTGGCCGAGGGCATCCTCGACGGGCAGGGAGATATCACCAAGCTCAAGCTGCCGTCCGGCCGTGCCGCCATGATCGAGCGCATGCAGGCGATGATGCAGGCGGCCGGGCAGGCCGCGCCGCGAATCGTCACGGCGGACGAGGCGATCGCCGAGGAGCTGCGCAAGCGGCATGGCGAGCGCGCGCTGCTGATCGAGGCACGTCGCGGCGCCGATGGACGGCTGCGCGTGCTAGCGGTGCTCGATCTCGACGCGGACGGCCTCGCCGCGGAGGCAAGACGCGCGGCGGAGCGCAACGACGCGTCGGCGCCGGCGGTCGAGGTCATCGACCGCGCCACCTGGCTGGCGATGCGCCGGCTCGAGACGACCGGCATGCTCAAGCTCGCCGAAGGCTCGATCCGCATATTGCATCGCTCCGCCGAGCTTGCCGGCGATGCCGGCGCGTCGGATCAGGCCGCACGCGCAGCCGACCTGCAACGCGAGGCCGAGCGGTCGTTGCGCATGGCCAAGCTGCTGGCCGGCGGCGGCTTCGCCGAGGAAGCGCCCGTGCTCATCGCCAAGACGCTCGGCTGCCTCGGCGCCGCAAAGCTCGCGACGCTCGGCGAGCTGCCGCCGGGCGCCACCACGGCGACACCACAGCAGTTGCGCGATCTGGTCGATCGCGGCGCGCTTCCGGGGCGGACGGCCACGACGCTTGCCGGTCTCTGGCCGGCCGCCGGCGCACCCTCGGGCAGCGAAATCGTCGAGCTCATCGGCGCCGCCGAGCGCGTGATCGCCGACTATCTCGGCGGCGACACCAGCTCGGTTTCGGCCGCGGCCTGAATGCTGCTGGGAGCCGCCGCCCGCGCCGCAGCAGGGCCTATTTCAGCCGATCCTCGATCTTCGCCAGTCCCGCATGCGCACAGGCGTCATCGAGCTTGGCGCCGGGTGCGCCGCTCGCACCGATCGCGCCGATCACCTCGTCGCCGATCTTGATCGTGACGCCGCCGCCGAAGAACAGCACGTGCGGGAGCTTCATCAGGTCGGCGATCTCGGCCTTGCGTTCCGCCAAGGCGAGCGTGTCGCGCTTGAACGAGGCAGCCGTGTAGGCCTTGTCGTGCGCGCTGTCGATCGTGTGAACGCCGGCGCCGTCGCCGCGCAAGGCCGCGATGGTGGCGCCGTCGGCGTCGATCACCACGGCGGTCTCGCGATAGCCCTGCTTGGCGCAGGCCGCGACCGCCTCGCTTGCCGCCTCGGCCGCGAGCGCCGCCGGGATGCGATGGGTCTGCAGCGCCTGGGCAAGGCACATCGGCGCGGCGAAAGCGGTGGCGAGCAGCACGATGGCCGGCCTCGACAAGAATGTCATGAGTGTCCTCCTGTACGCAGCTTGAAACCTCGTGTCCCGGGCGACTGGAGCGAGGGCCCTTGCCCTCGCAGAAGGAGACCCGGGACCCAGCGCAAGATGTGCGAAGCGCAATACGAACGATCGCCTGACAGGTCCTCGGCTTCTGGGTCCCGGATCTGCGCTTCGGCTTCGCCTTCGCTTGTCCGGGACACGATGTCGGTGCGTGCTCCGCCGCACCGTGTCTTACATCTTAATGATGACGGCGTCATTTCGGTGGCGGACCGACCGTCACCGGGATCGCCGAATAATAGGCCGCAAGGTCGGCGATATCCTGGTCGGCGAGAGGATGCGCGACGACCGACATGATCTCGTTGTGCCGCGCGCCGCTGCGATAATCTTGCAGCGCCTTGGCGAGATAGATGACGTTCTGTCCGGCAAGATTCGGCGCATCCGGCAATTTTGCCTGCCCGTCGAGGCCATGACAGGCCTGGCACTTCAACGCCTTCTGCCGACCGGCCTTTGCGTCACCCGCCGCATCCGCCGGTTGGGCGCCGATGGCGGCGGCCATGCAGGCACAGACGATCGAAGCCGCGATACGAAATCTGCGCATGTCTTCCACACTCCGCAGGGTGGCGCTGCGCCCAGCAAGGCGCAGCGCCGTCTCGGCAGGCAAGCGAACGAGCCGGTTATTTGCCGTCGTACCAGATGCGATAAAGGGCGCCGGCGAGATCGTCCGACACCAGCAGCGAGCCGTCCCTGAGCTGGGCGACGTCGACCGGGCGGCCGAGATATTCGCCGTTCGGGTCGAGCCAGCCTTCGGCGAACGGCTCGGACTTGGCGGCCGTTCCGTCCTCCTTGAGATAGGTCACCATCACGCGCGCGCCGATCGGCACGGTCCGGTTCCAAGAGCCGTGCTGGGCCGAGAATATCGCGCCCTGATACTTCTTCGGGAACATGTGCCCGCTGTAGAAGGTCATGCCGAGATCGGCCGCATGCGCGACCATCTCGATCTGCGGGAAGACCACGTCGGCCGGCGGCTGATCGGCCTTGTACTCGTCGGTGCGGGTGTGCCCGCCGCCGTACCATGGGAAGCCGAAATTCTGCCCCGCCTTGACGGCGCGATTGAGCTCGCCCGGCGGAATGTCGTCGCCCATGCCGTCGACCTGGTTGTCGGTGAACCACAGGGTCTTGTCCTTGGGATTGAAATCCAGGCCGACCGAGTTGCGGATGCCGGTCGCGTAGACCTCGCGGTTCTTGCCGTCGCGATCCATGCGGATGATGCCGCCGATGCCCCATTTCTTGAAGCCGTCGAGCTTGTCGGCGGCCGGCACGTTGAACGGCTGGCCGAGCGTGATGTAGAGCTTGTTGTCGGAGCCGACGCGGCAGACGCGCGCCGTGTGATTGTAGCTTTCATCCTCCTTCGGGATGAGCTCGCCCTGCGGGACGATCGGCACGGCGACGACGTCCGGGCTCTCATAGAAGAACTCGGCGGCCGGATACATCAGCACCCGGTTCTGCTCGACGATGAAGAGGAAGCCGTCCTTGGAGAAGCACGGGCCGTTGGGAAGGACGAGATCGATGGTCGAGGCGAACGGCTTGACCTCGTTGGCGACCCCGGTCTTGCCGCGATCGGTGACCGCATAGACCTGGGCCTTGCGGGTGCCGACGAAGGTGACGATGCCCTGCGGGCCCACCGCCATGTGGCGCGCGTCCGGCACCAGCGCATAGAGCCCGATGTGGAATCCGGGCGGCAGCTTGATGCTCTGCAGGTTCTTCTTGATCGCATCGGCCTTGGGGCCGGTCTGCGGAATGGTCGGAATGTTGGGCGACGCGCCCGTCGTCTTGAACGCGCCGAGCTTGTCCAGATTGGTCATCGGCGCCTGGGCAAACGCCGCGGTGGTGGTGAGCAGCGCTGCGGTCGACAGCGCCACCATGAATTGCCTGCGCATGACGAAACCTCCCGATAGCGCGGAGCTGTTGGTTCGCTCCGCTGGCGGTATCAGCTTCGCACATCGGCACGCGGGTTCAAGTGGACGTTGCGCGGCGCGGCGGGACACGGCCCACGCCGGCAGCCTGGGGCCATGCCCCATCGCGCGGTGAATGCACGCATTTCGCCCGCGGACATTCGGCCGCACAAATCTGCATTACGCCTGGGAGGAAATCGCATGCGCATGCGCGATCGTTTTCATTTCGACGCGATTGAATACGAGGCGATGGTCGATCTGCGCGACATCGAAAAGATCGAGTTGCAATGAACGGAGCTAGGCGACCCGATCGACCGCTTCGGCCGCGGGCGCGGCGTCGAGTGCCTTGCGCACCATCCGCGCCAAATCGATCTTGCGATAAGGTTTGGCGAGAAGCAGCACCCCGGGGTCGAGGCGACCGTGATGCACGATCGCCGTCTCGGTATAGCCGGAGGTGAACAGGATCCTGAGGCCGGGCCGGCGGCGCAGCGCCTGGTCCGCCAGCTGACGCCCGTCGATGCCGCCCGGC
>DATBZM010000244.1:0-5479 GCA_036513175.1 Xanthobacteraceae bacterium
CCCGACGCGCTTCGCGCGTCACCCTCTCCCCTCCGGGGAGAGGGAAGGGAAGCGGGCACATGGCTCAAGTCATCCTCTACAACGTCACCAACGGCCTCATCATCGGCACCTTCTACGTGCTGATGGCGCTCGGCCTGTCGCTGATCCTCAACCTCAGCAACGTCATCAACTTCGCGCACGGCAATTTCCTCGCGCTCGGCGGCTATCTCGCCTTCACGCTCGCGCCGGCGCTCGGCTACTGGGGGGCGCTGCTGGTCTCGCCATTGCTCACGGCGCTGATCGGCATCGCGATCGAGCGGCTGATGATCCGCCGCATCTACGGCCGCGATCCGGTCTACAGCCTGCTGTTCACCTTCGGCCTCGCCTTCGTGATGCAGGACGCGGCCCGCTACATCTGGGGGCCGAACGGCCTGCCGCTCGGCCTGCCCGATCTCCTGTCGCAGCCGATCACGCCGGACCTTTTCTTCATCACCTGGTATCGCGTGTTCATGATGACGATCGTCATCCTGACGGTGATCGGCCTCTTTACGTTCCTGCGCCGCTCGCGCATCGGCCTGCGCATCCGTGCCGGCACGCTCGACCTCGAGACGGTTGCGATCCTCGGCGTGAACGTGCGCCATCTGCGCACGTTCAATTTCGGCCTCGGCTGCCTGCTCGCCGGCCTTTCCGGCGTGCTCGCCGCCGGGCAGATCGGGCTCAATCCCAACATGGGTGACGACCTGCTGATGCCGAGCTTCATCGCCATCATCGTCGGCGGCGTCGGCAGCCTGATCGGCACCCTGTGCGGCGGCCTCCTCATCGGCATGGCGGCGGCGCTGACCACCGCGATCTATCCGTCGGCGAGCGAGGCGGTGATCTACGCGATCCTGATGGCCGTGCTGCTGCTGCGGCCGCGCGGTCTCATGGGCGAGGAAGGGATGATGTCGTGAGCGCGACCTTCCTGGCGGAATCCGACGAACGGCGCGCGCTCGGGATCAAGCATCTCAAGCTCGCCGCGATCTGGGTGGTGCTCCTCACCGCGCCGTTCTGGATGCGGCTGCTCGGCGGCTACACGGCGCTTGCCAGCCACGTGCTCGTATTCGGGCTTGCGGCCATGGCGCTCAATCTGCTCCTCGGCTTCACCGGCGTGCTGAGCTTCGGCCACGCCGCCTATTTCGGGCTCGGCGCCTACGGGGCAGGGCTGACGCTGCGCTATCTCGTCCATTCGACGCCGCTCGCCATGCTGCTCGGCACGCTGCTCGGCGGCGTGGCCGGCACCCTGTTCGGCCTCCTGATCGTGCGCCGGCGCGGCGTCTACTTCGCGATGTGCACGATCGCGTTCGGGCAGCTCTGGTACTACCTCGCCTACAGCTGGAACGACTTCACGGGCGGCTTCGACGGCTTGCGCGACTTCCATCGCGAGCCGATCGGCATGGGCCCGCTGACGCTCGACATCGGCGAGGGCGAGACGCGCTTCTACTACTTCCTCCTCGCCGTCTTCGCGGTCGCGGTGGCATTGATGGGACTCGTGCTGCGCTCCCCGTTCGGCCGCACCCTGCTCGCGATCCGCGAGAACGAGCGCCGCGCGCGCTTTCTCGGCATTCCGGTCGAGCGCCACATCTGGATGTCATTCTCGATCTCGTGCTTCTTCACCGCGCTCGCCGGCACGCTCTATGCGTTGCTCAACAATTTCGCCGATCCGCAGAGCCTGCACTATTCATATTCCGGTTACTTCGTGGTGATGACCGTGATCGGCGGCATGCGCGCCTTCTGGGGCCCGCTAATCGGCGCCGCCGTCTTCGTCTTTCTGCAGGACTATATCTCGTCGATGACGGTGAACTGGATGTCGTTCATCGGCCTGATCTTCATGATGGTCGTGCTGTTCTTCCCGCGCGGGCTGCTTGGCACGATCCGGCGGCGCGCGGCGTCGTGACCCGGCGCGCCGGATGCCGGCAGGAGGCTCCATGTTGAAGCGGCTCATCCCTTGGCTCGCGGCCTTGCTGCTCGGTGCCGCCGCTGCCGCAGCCGAGACCTATCCGGCGCACACCGTCACCATCATCGTGCCGTTCGCGGCCGGCGGCCCCTCCGACGTCACCGCCCGCATCATCGCCGACCAGTTCGGCAAGCGCCTGGGCGGGCAGTTCGTGATCGAGAACGTCAACGGTGCCGGCGGCACGATCGGCGCCGCGCGCGCGGCGCGCGCCGCGTCCGACGGCTATACGCTGGTGCTCGGCCACATGGGCACGCACGCCGCCTCGGTCGCGCTCTATCCCAATCTGCCTTACGACCCACGGCAGGATTTCGCCGCGATCGGCCTCGTCGCCGAGCTGCCCGAGGTGCTGGTGGTGCGCAAGGACCTGCCGGTCGCCGACTTCAAGGGCTTCATCGCCTACGCCAAGGCGAACGAGGCGAAGCTCAACATGGCGCATGCCGGCGTCGGCTCGGTCTCCTATGTGGGCTGCCTGCTGCTCAACACCGCGATCGGCGTGCATCCGACGCTCGTGCCGTTCACCGGCAGCACGCCGGCGACGCAGGCGCTGCTCGGCGGGCAGGTCGACTATTTCTGCGATCCGATCCTCGGCCAGATCGCGCATATCCGCGCGGGCTCGCTGCATGCACTCGCGGTCGCGAGCGTCCGGCGCCAGCCGATGCTGCCGAACGTGCCGACGGCGGCCGAGGAGGGCCTGCCGCAGTTCAACGCCGCGCCGTTCTTCGCGCTGTTCGCGCCCAAGGGCACGCCGCAGCCGATTGTCGACAAGCTCGCCGCCGCGCTCGACGCGGCGCTCGACGATCCCGGGGTACGTGAACGGCTCCTCGACCTCGGCGCCGAGGTCCCCGACAAGAGCCGGCGCGGCCCGGCGCCGCTCGCCGCGCTGGTCAAGAGCGAGGTCGCACGCCTGACGCCTATCCTGCAGGCGGCAGCGCAGCGATAGGGTGACTGCGCGCTCCCTCTCCCCGCGTTTGCGGGGAGAGGGTCGGGGCGAGGGGTCTATCCGCGAGCTCCGAGCAAGTGGCGCCCCTCACCCCGACCCTCTCCCCCTAAGCAGGGGGAGAGGGAGCGCAGGCACCGCGCATGCGTCACAGCTTGATCCGTCTTCCTTCCTCGGCCGACCAATAGCCCGCGTATTGCACGCGCGTGGTCTCGCAGGCGAGGTCGAGATCAGCGATCGGTTGGCGGCCGGTCGCGACGCATTCCATGAAGTCCTGGATTTCCTGCAGGTAGCCGCGCGTCCATTCCTCCTCGAGGCAGACGAACTGCCAGCCGGTCTTGCGGTCGACCTTCTCGGTCACATAGACGCCAGCGAGCTTCTGCTCGTCCGTCATGTAGGTCACGAGGTGGTTGTTCGGCGTGATGTTGGCAAACAGCGCGCCGCCGCTCGTATAGGTCTCGATCAGGTTGCGCACGCCGCCCATGATCATGTCGCCGGAGAAGATCGTGCCCTTGGTGCCGTCCGAGAACGTCACCGTCAGCGTGCCCCAGTCCTCGACGTCGACCGGCTTGGAATAGATGAATTTGCGTTCTTCCGGCGCGAGCCCGGCCGCAACGTTGCCGACGTCGGCGGTCACGTCGGCGACCGTGATCGTCTCGCCGCGCGCGCGGGCCTCGACTCGCTTGAGATGAAGGATCGCGGAGAGCGGGTGGCAGCCCATGCGGATGAGCGAGCCGCCGCCCGTCATCGCCCATTGCGCCGCGTGCGCGGCGTGCGATCCGCTGTGGCTCTCCTCCGCCTTCATGAACAAGATCTTGTCCTTCGTCGCGTTGAGGATCTCGACGGTCTTCTGCAGCGCCGGCGCGTAGACCCAGTCCTCCGCGTACATGAAGAGCTTGCCGCTCGCCGCGATGGCGGCGCGGGTCTCCTCCATCTCGGCGAGCACGCGCTCGTACATCGTCGATTTCGCCACGCGCCGGCCGATCGGCTCGGGGTCGCCCGGCCGGCCGAAATAGCCGGCGAACGGCTTTTCGCAGATCACGTGCTTGCCGGCGCGGGCGGCGGCGACGATCATCTCGGCGTGCAGGGCAGGGGGCGTGCAGATGTCGACGACGTCGATTGCGGGATCGGTGAGCAGGGCGCGGTAGTCGCGATGGGTCTGCGCGATACGATGTTTTTTCGCGAAGCTCTCGACATGGTCGCCGCGCGAGACGACCGCCGTGACCTCGACGTCGACGCCGTGCACGCGGCGGTAAGCATACATGTGCAACTCGGCGACGAAACCGCTGCCGATCAGGCCCACTCTTATCTTTGGCATCGCGACACTCTTTGCGAATTGCGAACAGCGAATGGCGAGTAGATCAAATTCTACCCGCTATTCGCAACTCGCTATTCGCCATTCGCAACGCGCAGCGGTGGTATCGGAGCTGCGCGCCTTTGCCCGCCCTAGTACCCGGAATCACAGCTGGGTGATACGGCGGTTTTTGAATCGCCGTTGGCGGACCTTCTTCTTGGTCCAGGCGAACGGCATAGCCATCTCATTATAGGCTGCGATGAACGCATCGATGTGCTCCTGCAACTGCTCGACCGAGGTGAACGATGCGCCCGTGAGCGATTGGCCTTGGAGGATGGAAAACCAAGTCTCGATCTGATTGAGCCACGACGAGCGTGTCGGCGTGAAATGAAAGTGCACCTTCGGGTGTTTCTTGAGCCAGTGGTCACACTTTTTATGAGTGTTGAGATTGTCGAGGATGACATGCAGCTCCCGATCCGGGAAGGCAGCCACGACGCTCTTCATGAAGCCGAGGAACTCGACACGGCGCCGCCGCTTCGAGTGTTCGGCAATGATCCTTCCGGTGGCGACTTCGAGCGCTGCAAACAAAGTTGTGGTGCCGTGCCGCTTGTAGTCGTGGCTCTGCCCGGTCAAGGCGCGTCCATTCGGCAGCCTCAAATAGCCTTGCGCTCGCTCCAACGCCTGGATCGAAGGCTTTTCGTCGACACAGAGGACAATTGCCTTGGCGGGCGGGTCAATGTAGAGGCCGACCACATCGGCGGCTTTGGCCACAAACTCAGGATCGTTGCTCTCGCACCAGGACTTGCGCGCCGCCAGATCGATCTTGTGCTCTCTCAGGAACCGCCAAACATATTGAACATCAACATCTTCCAGCGCCTTTGCCAGCAGCGGACCCGTCCAGCGAGCATAGCCTGCGGGCGGCGACTTATCCAAAAGCGCCAGAATGCGCTTGTTCGTCGCCGGGCCGTAGATCGGCTGCTTGGCGGCGCGCGGGCGATCGGTCAGTCCGGCAAGCCCGTGATCGGCAAAGCGATGCCGCCATTTGCTCACGATGCGCGGCTGAACGCCTACTTCCTTTGCGATCGAACGCGTGCTGCGCCCATCAGCTGCCAGCAGCACAATCCGCGCCCGCTTCATCTCGCCTTGCGGCGTACTCGCGGCTCGGCAGCGCGCCTCAAGCACCTTGCGTACCTTCGGCTTGAGCCGAACTTCTCTTGCTTCGGGAATCATCCTGATCTTGAATCATGACTCACCTGCAAAGAAAAGTGGGTACTAG
>DATBZM010000245.1:0-4806 GCA_036513175.1 Xanthobacteraceae bacterium
GGTCGGCACGCCGATATAGGTCGTGGACGCGGCGGTGGTCATGCTCTTCAACGGGCTGGTCATGGTGCTGATCCTTGCCGCGCCGTCACGCGATGCGCTTGTCGGATTGCGACTGCGGCGTCCCGCGCGCCGCCTGGCCGAGCGCACGACCGATCGCCCGCCGCGCCAGCTCGATCTTGAAGTCGTTGTGGCCGAAGCCGCGCGCGCCGCGGAGCAGGGTGTCTGCGGCACGGGCGAAATTCTCCGACGTCGCCGGCCTGCCCTTGAGCTGGCCTTCGGCCTCGCGGTCGCGCCACGGCTTGTGGGCGACGCCGCCGAGCGCGAGCCGCGCCTCCTTGACGGTATCGCCGGCGAGCTCGAGCGCGGCCGCGACCGAGACCAGGGCGAACGCATAGGAGAGGCGGTCGCGAATCTTGAGGTAGCTGTAGTTCGCGGCGAATCCCTTCGCCGGCAGCTCGACCGCCGTGATGATCTCGTCGGGGTGCAGGTTGGTGTCGCGCTCGGGCGCGTCGCCGGGCAGCCGGTGGAAGGAGCCGAACGGGATCGTGCGCTCACCGGCGCCGCCGACCGCGCGCACGCGCGCGTCGAGCGCCGCGAGCGCGACGCACATGTCGGACGGATGCGTCGCGATGCAATGCTCGCTCGTGCCGAGGATCGCGTGGATGCGGTTGAGGCCGGAGATGGCGGCGCAGCCGGAGCCGGGCTCGCGCTTGTTGCACGGCGTCGCCACGTCGTAGAAGTAGTAGCAGCGCGTGCGCTGCATCAGGTTGCCGCCGGTCGACGCCATGTTGCGCAGCTGTGCCGAGGCGCCGGCGAGGACCGCGCTGGCGAGCAGCGGGTAGCGTTTCTCCACTTCGGGGTGGTACGCGAGATCGGAGTTGGGGACGAGCGCGCCGATGCGCAGGCCGCCGTCGCTCGTCGGCTCGACCGCCTTGAGCGGCAGGCGCGAGATGTCGATCAGCCGCGTCGGCCGTGCGACCTCCTCCTTCATGAGGTCGACCAGGTTGGTGCCGCCGGCGATGAAGCGGGCGCCCGGCTCGGCCGCGATCTGGCGCACCGCATCGCCGACGTCGTTTGCGCGCGAATAGGCAAAGTTGATCATTGTCCCGCCTCGCCGCCGCGCGCGAGCACCGATTCGATCGCCGCCAGGATGTTCGGATAGGCGCCGCAGCGGCAGATGTTGCCGCTCATCAGCTCGCGAATCTCGTCCGCGCTTCTGGCGCGGCCTTCCGCGATCAGGCCGGCGGCGGAGCAGATCTGGCCGGACGTGCAGTAGCCGCACTGGAAGGCGTCGTGCTCGATGAAGGCCTGCTGCAGCGCGTGCAGCGTCGGCCCCTGCGCCAGGCCCTCGATGGTGGTGATCGCGGCGCCGTCCTTCATCACGGCGAGCGCGAGGCACGAATTGATCCGGCGACCGTCGACCAGCACCGTGCAGGCGCCGCACTGGCCATGGTCGCAGCCTTTCTTGGTGCCGGTGAGATCGAGACGATCGCGCAGCGCGTCGAGCAGCGTGGTCCACGGCGCGAGCTCGAGCTTGTGCGCGACGCCGTTGACGACGAGCGTGATCGCGATCTTCGCCGGCGCAGGAAATCTTTCCGCCGACCGGGCGACAGTTTTTTGCGCCATCGCGTTCTCCATTTTGCTTGCCGGCAGCGCACATGGGTTCGCGCCACGATTCCGGCTCGCCTGCACGGCTTGTTCCCGGGATGTCCAGGCGCACGACCGCGCCCGGCCCGTGTGGCCAACGGAAAATTTGTCCGGATGGTTCCGTCGCGGGAAAAATTTTGCGCCGGCGCGCCGACCGGCTAGAAACACGCCCGGGTGGATCGATCAAAAATGGCCAAATCCGTCGAACGCGCCCTCGAAGCGCTCGCGCGCCTGCCCGAGAGCGATCAGGAGCGCATGGGCCGGCAATTGCTGTCCCATATCGAGAAGCTGCTGGCGCTGCGCGGCGAGATCGACAAGGGCAGCCACGCGCTCGAAGCGGCCGCGGGCGATACGCTCGACGTCGAGGATTTTCTCCACCGGCAGAACGAGCGCCATGGCGGCCGCTGACCGGCCGCCGGTGTGGTCGCCGCTCGCCCTCGCCGATCTCGCCGAGGTTTGGCAGCACTACGCGAGGATCGCCGGCCGGCTCACTGCCGACAAGACCGTGCGTGACGTCGGCGCCGCCTGCCGCACGCTCGCGGCGCGCCCGTTCGCGGGCCGCGCGCGCGATGACGTGCGCCCCGGACTGCGCGCGATCGCGGCCGGGCCGCTCGTCGTGTTCTATCGGGTGACGCGCGAGCAGGGGACGGAGATCCTGCGCGTGCTCGACCGGCGCAAGGAGGTCGACGATATGTTCACGGGCGATGGCGAGAGAAGGTAGCCGCTCAGCGCGGCTGCCTAAAGCGTGATGACTTATCTTCGAATCGTCATCACGCTTTAGCTCATTGTTTGAGCATGATCTTTTCCGAAAACCGGTATCCACCCCGGATCAGGTCCGGGGCAGGCTTTTTCGGGATCATGCTCTAAGCGCCTGGGCGCGCCAATGGTTCATCAGGGCCGCCAGTTCCTCGTGCGCGAGCCCGTAGCTGTCGGGCAGGGCGGCGTTGCGCCCGGTGCTGCGGCGGGTGAAATTGTCGCGAGCGACATCGGCATCGTCGTAGGCGATGAAGCGGATGGTGCGGCCGCGGCGCGGCGAATATTGCCCAACCGCGAAATTGCCGACCTGCCGCCATGGCCGGCGCCATCGGACGAACAAGGATACCCGCTCGAAACCTTCGGGGCCGAGCGTGAGACTGCCGGCGCCGGGCAACAGCATCACGGCGGCGACCAGCACGCCGATGCTCAAGAATGCGATGCCGAGCCATGCCTTGGCGGTGCCGCTCGGGCTCAGCGCGTCGTCCTGCAGGATGTACAGCAACGCGACCACGAAGCCGAGCGAAGCGGTGAGCAGGCCGACGAACTTGAGACGGCTCACATGCAGCGTCACCGGGCCGGGAAAGCGCGCGAGAACCGCATCGACCTCGGCGGAGCCGACGGACGCGGGTGTGTGCGAGGCGTCGTTGCGGCCGAATTCGCGGTGGGGCATGCCGCCGGCGGCCGCAGAAATGCTTGCGTCCCGACCGGAAAAACTGCCGTTCATGATGACCACCCGCGCGGCGCGCGCGCGCCGGCGCGAGCACGCCGATGCTGCTGCGGCAGCAGCGTAGCAAGCAGACGTAAAATTTCCGTCTGCGCATTCGATGAATGACCGCCACGCCGGTGCGGATTGCCGGGATGTCGTATCAGCCGCGACGGGTCAGCAGGCCCAGGCAGACGGCGGCCACAATCGTGATCATCCACGCCAGGGTGAGGCTCGCTCGATTCACGGCAAACAACGGGAAGTGCATGCCGGCGTCGAACCGACTATCGAGTATGAACGCGAAGCTCGGAATCGGGGCGCTGACCTGTTGCGCGGCAGGGATCCACCACGGCTTGATGACCGGCGGAAACAGCGTCGTCGCCAGAACGATCACCTGCGTCGCTACCGCGATGAGGCCGAGCCGCTTCTGATCGTCGCGCAGCCGCGATCGCGTCGACCTTGCCGCGAGGAGGAAGGCGGTGGACGCGATGACCAGGCACTGGACCGGGATTGCCACAATGGCTGCTTGAGGGGCGATGCCGATCATGAACAGCGTGTACAGCAGGGTTGCGACCCACACCGAGACCATGAGGGCGACCGAGAGGCGGGGCGCATCCCGGGCCACGCGCAGCGCGCCCACCGACACCCCCGCGAGCAGGCCCAGCGGCCCGGTGACGAAGATGCCGAGCAGGGGCCCGAGGTTGGAGGTCGAAAGGAAGATTGGACCGAAGAATCCGGCCGCGAACGAGATCCCCGCGATGGGAAGCGCCCACGCCAAGATTCGTGCCGCCGGGTCTGACGTCTGATGCGATGCCATCGTGCTATCCTGATGCGCTTGAGCCCGATGGTTGGTCTTGGTGCGCACGAGGCCGTTCGACACGCGGCGGCATGATCGACCAAATCGTGATGGCGATCACAGCTACGGCAGTGCTCTCGTCTCAATCCGCCTTGAAATTCATCGCCACGCCGTTGATGCAGTAGCGCAGGTGCGTCGGCGGCGGGCCGTCGGGAAAGACGTGGCCGAGATGGCTGCCGCAGCGGCTGCAATTCACCTCGGTGCGGACCATGCCGTAGCTCGTATCCTCTATGGTCTCGGTCGCGCCCGGCTCGGGATCGTTGAAGCTCGGCCAGCCGGTGCCGCTTTCGAACTTGGTGCTCGACTTGAACAGGGTCTGGCCGCAGGCCGCGCACGTGAAGGTGCCGGCGCGTTTCTCGTAGTTGAGCGCGCAGCTTCCCGGCCGCTCGGTGCCGTGGCCGCGCAGGATGTCATATTGCTCGGGGGTGAGCAGCTTGCGCCATTCCGCATCCGTGTGGGTGACAGCATATTGCTTGGTCTGCATGGGGGGCTCCGTGGGCAGGAATTCGTGCCGCTAATATCGGGGTCGGGGAGGCGGTCGCGCAAGCGCCCGGTTGCGTTTGGCCGACGTCGGCCCAATAAAATCCGCGTGTTTGCTTTTTTGGCGCATGTTCTTGTCGGCGAACCGGCGTCCACCCCCGATCAAGTCGGGGGCAGGCTTTCGCCGGAACATGCGCTAGATTACTTGCACTGGGCGTCGAGGCCCGCGAATAGCGCGGCGTACTGCTTGCCTTCCGGCGAATTCTCGTCGACCGAATCGAGACCGTCCATGACCTTCACGTAGTCCGGGCCGAGCTTCTGCATGAGCTGATCGGCCTGGTCGCCGAGCGCCTGCATCTTCTTC
>DATBZM010000246.1:0-9207 GCA_036513175.1 Xanthobacteraceae bacterium
GCTGCATGACATCCGCTTTGTCGAGGACGACTGGGAGAGCCCGACGCTCGGCGCCTGGGGGCTCGGCTGGGAATGCTGGTGCGACGGCATGGAGGTGTCGCAGTTCACCTACTTCCAGCAGGTCGCGGGCTTCGAATGCGCCCCGGTGTCGGGCGAGCTGACCTACGGGCTCGAGCGCCTCGCCATGTACGTGCAGGGCGTCGACCGGGTGTTCGACCTCAACTTCAACGGCCGCGACGGCGAGCGCAAGGTGACCTACGGCGACATCTTCCTGCAGGCCGAGCAGGAATACTCGCGGCACAATTTCGAGTTCGCCGACACCGCGATGCTGTTCGAGCAGTTCAAGATGGCCGAGGCCGCGTGCCGCAAATACATCGCCGACGGCTGGGCGCAGGGCGGCAAGGTGCACCTGATGGCGCTGCCCGCCTACGACCAGTGCATCAAGGCGAGCCACGTGTTCAACCTGCTTGACGCGCGCGGCGTGATCTCGGTGACCGAACGGCAGAGCTATATCCTGCGCGTGCGCGAGCTGGCGAAAGCGTGCGGCGATGCGTGGCTCAAGACGCAAGGAGGCGGAGCATGAGCATGAACGAGATGCCGCAGATCGGCGGGCGCGCGCCGCTGCCGATCGAGGTGGAAGCGGGCAAGTCCTACTGGTGGTGCGCCTGCGGCCGCTCGCAGAGCCAGCCGTTCTGCGACGGCTCGCACAAGGGCACGGGCTTTTCGCCCGTCGAATACAAGCCGACCGAGAGCACCGAGGCCTACTTCTGCGCCTGCAAGCGCAGCGGAAAAAAGCCGCTGTGCGATGGGAGCCATAAGGGAATTTAGTTCGGGGCCTCGCAACGCGCACGGCCTGTTCCCCTCCCCCCTGTGGGGAGGGGTTAGGGGTGGGGGTCGCGGTTGGAGCATGAGATGGTTCGCGATCACAAATCATCTGACGAGCCGCGCATCTGGGCGCGTCGTGATCGCTCTGTGGTATCACCGAACGAGGTCTTTTCGCGCGCCATGCGCAAGGCGCCGACGGAGGCGGAGAAGAAACTTTGGTGGCATTTGCGGCATCGACTGACAACGCCTGAGACGCACTTTCGGCGTCAGGTCCGCCTTGGCCGCTATATCGTCGATTTCGCAAGCCACAAAGCAAATCTCGTGATCGAAATCGATGGCGGGCAACATGCTGAGCAGGTTGCCGCGGACGCCGAAAGAACCAAGTTTCTTGAAGCAGAAGGATATCGCGTGATCCGCTTTTGGAATAACGACGTGTTGACCAATATCGACGGCGTGCTTGAGGCGATTCAGCATGCTCTCACGACCACCCCCACCCCCGACCCCTCCCCACAGGGGGGAGGGGAGCGCCGGCGCAGTGCCTAGAAACAATCATGCCTGACCTCCTGCTCGAGCTGTTCTCCGAAGAAATTCCCGCGCGCATGCAGGCGCGGGCGGCGGAGGATTTGAAGGCGATCGTCACCGGCAAGCTGGTCGACGCCGGGCTGGTCTATGAGGGCGCCATGGCGTTTGCGACGCCGCGTCGGCTCGCGCTCACCATCCGGGGATTGCCGGTCCGCCAGCCCGACCTGCGCGAAGAGAAGAAAGGCCCGCGCGTCGGCTCGCCTGAGAAGGCGATCGAAGGGTTCCTCAAGAGCGCGGGGCTTTCCTCGATCACGGAAGCGACCATCCAGAAGGACCCGAAGAAGGGCGATTTCTATCTCGCGCTGATCGAAAGGCCCGGGCGGCCGGCGATCGACGTGCTATCCGAGATGCTGCCGGTGGTCATCCGCACGTTTCCCTGGCCGAAATCGATGCGCTGGGGTAGCGGCAAGCTCACCTGGGTGCGGCCGCTGCATTCGATCGTCGCGACCTTCGGGCCGGAGACCGAGGAACCCGACGTGGTGCCGTTCCAGGTCGAGGGCATCGCGGCCGGCCGCGTCACGCACGGGCATCGCTTCCTCGCGCCCGACGCCATCGAGGTGAAGCGTTTCGACGACTATGTGGCGAAGCTCGCCAAGGCCAAGGTCGTGCTCGATCCCGCGCGGCGCAAGGCGCAGATCCTGGCCGATGCGAAAAACCTCGCGTTCGCGCAGGGGTTCGAGCTGGTCGAGGACCCTGCGCTGCTCGACGAGGTCGCCGGCCTCGTCGAGTGGCCGGTCGTGCTGATGGGCTCCTTCGAGCGCGAATTCCTGTCGATTCCGCCCGAAGTCATCCGCACCACCATCCGCGTCAACCAGAAATGCTTCGTGCTGCGCGATCCGCAGACCGCGGCGCTGGTCGACAAGTTCATCCTGGTCGCCAACATCGAGGCGCCCGACGGCGGCAAGGCGATCGTCGCCGGCAACGAGCGGGTCATCCGCGCGCGCCTCGCCGACGCGAAGTTCTTCTACGAGACCGACCTCGAGACCCGGCTCGAGGATCGCCTGCACAAGTTCGCGCACATCGTGTTTCACGACAAGCTCGGCACGCAGGCGGAGCGCATCGCGCGCATCGAGCGGCTCGCGGTCGAGCTGGCGCCCGTCGTCGGCGCCGATGCCGCCAAGGTCAAGCGCGCCGCAAGGCTCTGCAAGGCCGACCTGCTCACCGACGTGGTCGGCGAATTCCCCGAGCTGCAAGGGCTGATGGGTCGGTACTACGCCGAGGCGCAAGGCGAGGACGAGGCCGTCGCGCATGCGTGCGAGGATCACTACAAGCCGAAGGGCCCGGACGATCTCGTGCCGGCCGATCCGGTGTCGGTCGCGGTCGCGCTCGCCGACAAGCTCGATATGCTGGTCGGCTTCTGGGCGATCGACGAGAAGCCGACCGGCAGCAAGGACCCTTATGCGCTGCGCCGGGCGGCGCTCGGCGTGATCCGCATCCTGTTGGATAACGCCATTCGCCTGCCGCTGCTGCGCACGATCAAGCAGGCGATCGTGGTGGCGGGCTCCCGCCACGGCTTGATCAACAGCGAAACCGTGCCGGCCGATCTCCTCGTCTTCTTCGCCGACCGTCTCAAGGTCCAGCTGCGCGAGCAGGGCGCGCGGCACGACCTGGTCGACGCCGTGTTCGCGCTCCAAGAGGCGCGGAGCGCCGAAGGCGCGACAGGGACGAAAAATGGCCAGGACGATCTGGTTCTGATCGTGCGCCGCGTCGAGGCGCTGGGCAAATTCCTCGATACCGAGGACGGCAAGAATCTACTTGCCGGTTACAAGCGCGCGGCCAACATCCTGCGCATCGAGGAAAAGCGCGACGGCGCGACTTTCGACAGCTCGCCCGATCCGGAGCTTTATCAACAAGTGGAAGAGCGCGAGCTCGGTCGGGCGATCGAGCTCAACAAGGCCTTGGCGTCTGATGCAGTTGCGATGGAGGACTTCACTACCGCCATGCGGGCGATGGCAAAGCTGCGCCCGCACGTCGACGCCTTCTTCGACAAGGTGACGGTCAACACCGACGACAAGTCGGTACGGGCCAACCGGCTGCGGCTGCTCAATCAGATTCGCGCCGCGACGCTCGCGGTTGCCGATTTCTCCAAGATCGAGGGATAAGTGTTCGCCTAGGCCGCGGTCGCGACGGTGTCCGGCCCCGGGGCGTCGACGATAACCCTTTCATCGCATTGAAGTTCCGTCATCGGCGCGTAACCGCATCCGCTCCCGCATTGACGTCACAGCAGGGTTGCACCGTGCCCGCCGGGCGTGCTTTGTGCGGTGCGTCGACGTTCCATCGGTATGGATATGGCCAAGACCACTCAGCGCTCGCGATCCCGCAAGGCCGCGCGGCGCGTGCTCCGTCCCGCGAGCCGCAGATCCGCAGTGCGCGGCAAGTCCGCCCGCCCGGCCGCCGCCGCCAAGCCTGCGCGCGCCGCCGCTGCACCTTCGTCACGCAAGGGCAAGTGGGTCTACGTCTTCGGCGACGGCAAGGCCGAGGGCAAGGCGGAGATGAAGAACCTGCTCGGCGGCAAGGGCGCGAACCTCGCCGAGATGGCCAATCTCGGCCTGCCGGTGCCGCCCGGTTTCACCATCACGTCCGAGGTCTGCACCTTTTTCTACGCCAACCGCAAATCCTACCCGAAGGAGCTCAAAGTCCAGGTCGAGGCCGCGCTCGCCCGCGTCGGCAAGCAGACCGGAAAGGGTTTTGGCGACGCCAAGAACCCGCTGCTCGTGTCGGTGCGCTCGGGCGCGCGCGCCTCGATGCCCGGCATGATGGATACGGTGCTCAATCTCGGCCTCAATGACACGACCGTCGAGGCGGTGGCGCAGCAGTCCGGCGATCGCCGTTTCGCCTATGACAGCTACCGCCGCTTCATCACCATGTATTCCGACGTCGTGCTCGGCATCGAGCATCACGTGTTCGAGGAAATCCTCGACGAGCACAAGGACCGCAACGGCTACATGCTCGACACCGACCTCGAGGCGGACGACTGGGCCGAGCTGGTCGCGCGCTACAAGGCGCGCGTCGAGGAGGAGCTGGGGTCACCGTTTCCGCAGGATCCGCACGAGCAGCTGTGGGGCGCGATCGGCGCCGTCTTCGGCAGCTGGATGAACCAGCGCGCCATCACGTATCGCCGCCTGAACAATATCCCGGAAAGCTGGGGCACCGCCGTCAACGTCCAGGCCATGGTGTTCGGCAATCTCGGCGAGACCTCGGCGACCGGCGTCGCCTTCACGCGCAATCCCTCGACCGGCGAGCGGCGCCTGTACGGCGAATTCCTCATCAACGCGCAGGGCGAGGATGTGGTGGCCGGCATCCGCACGCCGCAGGAGATCACCGAGAAGGCGCGCCAGGCGACCGGCTCCGACAAGCCGTCGATGGAAAAGACGATGCCGCGGGCCTTCGCGGAGCTCACCCGCATCTACGGGCTCCTGGAAAAGCACTACCGCGACATGCAGGATCTCGAATTCACGGTCGAGCAGGGCAAGCTGTGGATGCTGCAGACGCGCTCCGGCAAGCGCACCGCGAAGGCGGCGCTGCGCATCGCCGTCGAGCTCGCGAACGAGCAGTTGATCAGCAAAGATGAAGCGGTGACGCGCGTCGATCCGGCCTCGCTCGACCAGCTGCTGCACCCGACCATCGATCCCAAGGCCGAGCGGCAGGTGATCGCGACCGGTCTGCCGGCCTCGCCCGGCGCCGCCTCGGGCGAGATCGTGTTCTCGTCCGACGAGGCGGAACTGCTCAAGACGCAAGGGCGCAAGGTGATCCTGGTGCGCATCGAGACGAGCCCCGAGGACATTCACGGCATGCACGCGTCGCAAGGCATCCTCACCACACGCGGCGGCATGACCTCGCATGCCGCGGTGGTCGCGCGCGGCATGGGCAAGCCCTGTGTCTCCGGCGCCGGCGCGATCCGCGTCGACTACGCCGCGAGCACGCTGCAGGCGGGCGGCGTCACGCTCAAGAAGGGTGATCTGATCACCATCGACGGCTCGACCGGGCAGGTGCTGCGCGGCAAGGTGGCGATGCAGGAGCCGGAGATGTCCGGCGATTTCGCCACGCTGATGAGCTGGGCCGACCGTGCGCGCAAGCTCCGCGTGCGCGCCAACGCCGACACGCCGAACGACGCCCGCGTCGCGCTCAAGTTCGGCGCCGAGGGCATCGGACTGTGCCGCACCGAGCACATGTTCTTCGACGAGGACCGCATCCGCGCGGTCCGCGAGATGATCCTGTCCGACGACGAGAAGAGCCGGCGCGCGGCGCTGGCAAAGCTGCTGCCGATGCAGCGCCAGGATTTTTCCGAGCTGTTCGAGATCATGCAGGGTCTGCCGGTGACCATCCGCCTGCTCGATCCGCCGCTGCACGAGTTCCTGCCGCACACGCCGGAGGAGATCGAGGAAGTCGCCAAGGCGATGGGCGCCGATCCGAAGCGGCTCGCTGACCGCGCGCGTGAGCTCGCCGAGTTCAACCCGATGCTCGGCTTCCGCGGCTGCCGGCTCGCGATCGCGTATCCGGAGATCGCCGAGATGCAAGCACGCGCCATCTTCGAGGCGGCGGTCGACGCCGGCAGGCGCACCGGCAAGCCGGTCGTGCCGGAAGTGATGGTGCCGCTGATCGCGACCCGCGCTGAATTCGACCTCGTCAAGGCGCGCATCGACGCGATGGCGGAGGCGGTCGCCAAGGAGACGAAGACCAAGGTCGACTACCAGGTCGGCACGATGATCGAGTTGCCGCGCGCGGCGCTCATGGCCGGCGAGATCGCCGCGACCGCCGAGTTCTTCTCCTATGGCACCAATGATCTCACCCAGACCACCTTCGGCATCAGCCGCGACGACGCCGCGAGCTTTCTCGGCACCTACACCGCGAAGGGCATTCTCGCCGTCGATCCGTTCGTCTCGATCGATCGCGAGGGCGTCGGCGAATTGATCACGATCGCGAGCGAGCGCGGCCGCAAGGTGCGCAAGAACCTCAAGCTCGGCATCTGCGGCGAGCACGGCGGCGATCCGGCCTCGGTCGCGTTCTGCCACGAGATCGGGCTCGACTACGTCTCGTGCTCGCCGTTCCGCGTACCGATCGCGCGTCTCGCCGCCGCCCAGGCAGCGCTCGGCAAGGAGCTGTCGAGCACGGCATAGCCTTACCCTCCCCTCCAGGGGATTGGTTGCCTCGTCGGGCTCGCCGCCTTCCTGATCGGGAACTGGCTCGCCGTCAATCTACGCGGCTTGTGACCCGGATTAACGGCTGGTCAAGGTTAATCCGGCAGAAAGATTGACCGTCCCTCAAAGGCAACACTCGAATTTTACTCATTTGGCTCGATGCTCCCGGCTCGATGATGAGGTTCGCGTTGCGTTCGTAACGCACATGTTCCGGTTAGGGGGACGAGCCGAATAGAACATGTGCGGGGTCAAGTTGCGTGGGCGTGGACATGCGTATGGTGCGTCGTGTTGCCAAGAGTATCGCGCTTGCCGTCGTCGGCCTGGGATTGCTGCCGACGCAGCTCGAGTTCCACCATCTCGGCGCGCTGATCGCGCCGGCGGCGGAGGCCGCCGATTTCCTTCCAGACCGCTTCATGGTGTCGCCATTCGGCACCATTCACGCAACGTTGTTCACATTCCCGCGCCTGGCCGGAGCCGACACGAGCGATGTTCGCCTGGCGCGCCTTGATCCCGCTGATCGCGACGTGACCGGCGCGATCGGGTCGCGCGCGCTCATCGACACGCGCGACGAGGACCACCGGTTCTTCCCGCAGGTCAATCGCATCGACAAGGGCGACCGCCTGGTGCCGGCCGAACGGCCGGTGCCGCAGATCGCACCCGCTCCGCCGCAGGATGCGCAAGATGCGCCCGTGCAAGTTCCGGTGACGATCGTCACCAAACCCACCGCGGCGTCGGCCCCGCCCGCTCCAGCCGTGACGCAGCCTCGCGCCGAGCCTCCTGCCGCCGCAGCCGCCGCGCCGGCGGCGCCGCCTGCGGCCGCCGCAACGCAGTCGCCACCAACGCAAGTCGCCGCGTTCGCCGACGAGGGCGTCCATGCGGCGCTCGACGACGAGGACAAGCCCGCGATCAAGTCCGCCCAGATCTATTTCGGCATCCAGCCGATGGGCGGGATGCTCGACACGATGCAACCGTGGTCGCGCGACGATCCGATCGTGGTCGACACGCCGAGCGACGTGCCGGCGCCGAGCGATACGGCGACCGCGACACCGGCCGCACCGGCGGAGGTCGACAAGAACGAGACCATCGCCAGCAAGGGCGAGGTCACGGGCGCGGAGCAGCATCCGAAGAGCCCGGCCGAGCGTCTCGATTTTACGCCCAAGACGCGCGCTAAGGCGGAAAAATGCCTCGCCAACGCGATCTATTTCGAGGCGCGCGGCGAGCCGGTGCGCGGGCAGATCGCGGTCGCGCAAGTGGTGATGAACCGCGTCTTCTCCGGCTACTATCCGCACGACGTGTGCGGCGTCGTCTACCAGGACGCCAATCGCCATCTCGCGTGCCAGTTCACCTTCGCGTGCGACGGCATCCCTGATACCGTCAACGAGCCGGACGCCTGGAAGCGCGCAACCGAGATCGCGCGCGACACGCTCGACGGCAAGCTGTGGCTGCCCGACGTCGGCAAGGCGACGCACTACCATGCCTACTGGGTGCACCCGTGGTGGGTGCATGAGATGCGCAAGCTCGACCGCATCGGCGTGCACACCTTCTACCGCCCGCGCAATTGGGGCGACGGCGCCGAAGCGCCCGTGTGGGGCGACGCCGCCGCGACGAAGGAAGCGGAGAAGAAGCTGTAAGCTCTGTCATTGCGAGCGAAAGCGAAGCAATCTCGCTTCACTTGCGCATGCACGTGCGGGGCGAGATTGCTTGGTCGCCTTCGGCTCCCCGCAATGACAAAGAGTCTCAAATCTCGATATCCAGCCCGACATCAAGATTGGGCGACGAATGCGTAATCGCGCCTGACGAAAGATAATCCACGCCCGATTCCGCGATCGCCGCGGCGCTCGCATGCGTGATGCCGCCCGAGGCTTCCGTGGTCATCCGCCCCGCCACCATCGCGACCGCCTGCTGCATCATCGCGGGGCTCATGTTGTCGAGCAGCACCGCGTCGGCGATGCCGACCGCGAGCACGGTCTCGAGCTGATCGAGCGTGTCAACCTCGATCTCGATCTTGACCAGGTGGCCGGCCGCCGCCTTGGCGCGCTCGAGCACGGCGCGGATGCCGCCCGCGACCGCGATGTGGTTGTCCTTGATCAGGATCGCGTCGTCGAGGCCGAAGCGATGATTGAAGCCGCCGCCGCAGCGCACCGCGTATTTCTGCAGCGCGCGCAAGCCGGGCGTGGTCTTGCGCGTGCAGCAGATGCGCGCCTTGGTATGCGCGACCAAGCGGACGAATTCGGCGGCCGCCGTCGCGATGCCGGAAAGATGGCCGACGAAGTTGAGCGCGGTGCGCTCCGCCGCAAGCAGCGCGCGCGCATCGCCCGCAATCGTCATCAGCGTGGTCTTCGCCGCGACTGCGGCGCCGTCGCGCACGTGGGCGGCGATCTCGACCGCGGGATCGAGCTTGCGAAAGACCGCGGCGGCGACTGGCAGCCCCGCGATCGTGCCCGCCTGGCGCGCCGCCATCACGGCGCGGCCGCGCGTGCCCTCCGGGATGGTCGCGGTCGAGGTGACATCGCCGGCGCGGCCGAGATCCTCGGCGAGCGCGCGCGCGACCGCCTCGTCGATCGCGAGCGGGGAGAGGAAGGCGTCGGGACAAAAGAGCGACATGGGCAGCTTGCTCGGTCTGTTCCCTCTCCCCGGAGGGGAGAGGGTTGGGGTGAGGGGG
>DATBZM010000247.1:0-9161 GCA_036513175.1 Xanthobacteraceae bacterium
AGCCTGATCTCGCTCAAGGACCAGAACGGCGTCTACCTGATCCAGGAAATGATCGTGGTCGCCAAGAACGCGGGCAGCGGCTGGGTCGACTACAAATGGCCGAACCCGATCACCAACAAGATCGAGGACAAGTCGAGCTACATCGAAAAGATGGGCGGCTATTTCATCGGCGTCGGGGTCTACCGCGACCTTTCCGGCAAGTCTTAAAAGTCCGGCGCGACGAACCGATCATGGCGTCGATGCAGCTGCTCAAGAATTTATCGATCCGGACGAAGGCATTTGCGGCCTCGCTGGTGCTGTTGTTATGCCTGATCGGCATCGGCGGCAACGCGTATCTCACGTCCGATCGCACCGCGACCGATCTCGACGAGCTGACCGCGATCAATCTGCCCAAGCAGCAGATCGTCTCCAAGCTCGAAACCGATATCACGGCGATCCATCTCAAGGTCTTCCGCTACGTCTCGTGGGGAAGCAACAGCGTGAGCGGCGGCTTGCTGCGCACGCTGAGCGCCGAGACGCGGCACGACCTCGCCGCCATGAAGGACCGCATCGCCGCCCTCAAGGCGCGGCCCGACCTCGCGCCGGCGGAGCGCGAGCTCGTCGACAGCCTGTCCCGGCATTGGACGAAGTATTCTTCCGCCGCGAGCGACACGCTCGATGTCGGGTCGACCGACGCGCCGATGGCCACGATGATGCTCGGTGGGACCGACGACGACTTCCAGAAGGTCGGCGCGAGCCTCGCGACGCTCTCCGCCTTCGTCGACGGACAGACCGCCTCGATCGGAATCACGCTCGCCGCCAACGCCAAGGACAACCAGCGCATCCTCGCGTTCGGCGGCGCCGCCGGCGTGCTCCTGAGCATCCTCGTCACGCTGCTGATCAGCCGTTCGATCGTGCGGCCGATCCAGTACGTCACCAAGGCGATGAAGCAGGTGTCATCGGAAAAATTCGATCTCGGCTCGACCTACATGGACCGCAGCGACGAGATAGGGCAGATGGTGCGCGCGATCGCCGACTATCGCGACAAGCTGATGACGCAGAACCTGCGGTTCGACGCAGCGCTCAACAACATGCCGCACGGGCTCGCGATGTACGACGGCGCGCAGCGTCTCGTCGTCTCGAACCGCCGCTACGCCGAGATGTACGGCATGACCGCCGATCAGGCGCAGTCGGGAACGCCGCTGCGCCAGATCATCGAACAGCGCATCGCGAACGGGCTCTATGCGGAGCCGCGCTCGGAAGAATATGTGCGCGAATATCTTGCCCCGGCCACGACCTCGTCGGTGCGGATCCAGGAGCTCAACGACGGACGCTCGATCGTCATATCGCGACAGGCGATGGCGGACGGCGGCTGGGTGATCACGCACGAGGACATCACCGAGCGTCGGCGCGCCGAGTCGCAGATCGCCCACATGGCGATGCACGACGCCCTCACCGACCTGCCCAACCGCGTGATGCTGCGCGAAAGCCTGGAGCACGCGATCTCGCGGGTGAAGCGCGGCGAAGTCGTGGCGTTGCATTATATCGACCTCGACCATTTCAAGGCGGTCAACGACACGCTCGGCCACCTCGTCGGCGACGAGTTGCTCAAGGCGGTGGCGGACCGGTTGCGCGGCTGCGTGCGCGAGACCGACACCATCGCGCGGCTGGGCGGCGACGAGTTCGCGGTGATCGAGATGGCGCTGGCGCGGCCGAACGATGCCGCCCTGCTGGCGCAGCGGCTGCAGGACGCCGTCAAGGCGCCCTACCTCATCGACGGCAACCAGGTCATCATCGACTCCAGCATCGGCATCGCGCTCTCGCCCGATGACGGCACCACGGTCGAGGAGTTGCTCAAGAACGCCGACCTCGCCGCCTATGCGGCCAAGGCGGATGGCCGCGGCGCCTTCCGCTTCTTCGAGGCCGAGATGGATCGGCGCATCAAGGAGCGCCGCAGCATGGAGCTCGACCTGCGCGCCGCGCTCAACGACGCCGAATTCCGCCTGCACTATCAGCCGATCGTCAACCTGCAGACCGGCGAGATCACGAGCTTCGAGGCGCTGATCCGCTGGCAGCACCCGACGCGCGGCCTGGTCGCACCGAGCGAGTTCATCCCGCTCGCCGAGGAGCTCGGCCTGATCGTTCCGATCGGCGAATGGGTGATCAATCGCGCGTGCGCGGACGCCGTCACCTGGGCGGACCACATCAAGGTCGCCGTCAACCTCTCGCCGATCCAGCTCATCAACAAGGGCCTGGTCGAGGTGGTGACGCGCGCGCTTGCGCGTTCGGGCCTGCCGGCCAGCCGGCTCGAGTTCGAGATCACCGAGACGGTGCTGATGCAGAACACCACGGTGACGCTCGCGGCGCTGCATCAGCTGCGCGCGCTCGGCATCCACTTCTCGATGGACGATTTCGGCACCGGTTATTCGTCCCTGAGCTACCTGCGCAGCTTCCCGTTCGACAAGATCAAGATCGACCGCTCGTTCGTCAAGGACATCTCGGGCGAGAAGAACTCGCTCGCGATCATCCGGGGCATCACCAGCCTGGCGGCGAGCCTCAACATGATCACCACGATCGAGGGCGTCGAGACCGCCGAGCAGCTCGATCACGTCCGCCCGCTCGGCTGCGCCGAAATCCAGGGCTATCTGTTCAGCCCGCCGAAAGCGCTCGAGGAAATTTCCCGGCTGCTTCTGCCCAAAGCCGAGAAGAAGTCGACCGCAGCCTGACGCTGCGCGGTCGTTTCCCCTACTCCCAGCTGTCGTCGCACGCATCCGGCTCCTTCTGGTCGATCTTCTGTGCGACCAGGGTGCCGAGCACCGTGTAGCCGAGCTGGTTCGGATGGTTCCAGTCGCGCGGGCCGTGGACGAATGCCTTGGCCGCCGCGCGGCGGAAGGCGGGGCGGGCATCGATGAAGGCGGCGCCGCCCGCAATCGCGGCGGCGCGGATCTTGCCGCACGTCAACTGGCTGCGGGCGTAGATCAGGGCGGGCGGCACGACCTGCCCGAACTTGTAGGTCGGCCCCTTCGGATCGCTCGGCGCGTAGACCTCCTTCACATGCACCCCTTCGCCGGCGAGACGGTAGACCGTCGGCGGCGCCGGGACATAGACGATCGTCACCGGGATGTCGGGAAAGCGTCCGCGCAGCCAAGCCAGAGAGCGCGAAAAGATCAGCACGCCGGTGTCGATCTGCGCCTCGGTCATGATCAGCGGCGGCGCCTGCCACTCGCCGCCCGTGCGCGTGATGCCGTCGACGATCACCGGGTTCATGGTGCCGGGCAGGTCGATCACGGCGGGCGGCCGCCAGGAATATTTCACGGCGTAGCGCCCCATGCGCCACAGCATGTCGCCGAAATGGCCGTGGCACGCCCAGGCGTTGGGGTTGGCGTAGCGGGTACGCAGGAAATCGTCGATCTGCGGCGCGAGCGGCCCGTCGTGCGGCTTCATGTCGTCGAGCATGAGCTCGTAGTTGTCGGAAATGTCGTTGCCTTCGTAGAAGTAGACGACGAACCGGCGCGGCTGCTCGATCGGCGGAAAGAGGTAGCAGTAGTCGTCGTCGAGGATGCGGGCGACGCGATCGACCATCATCTGCGCGCTGCCGATATTGACGCGTCCGAAGCTTGCGACGTCACGATGGGTGAGGTCGTGGATGACGTTCGCCGAATGGTAGGGCTTGTCCGAAAGCCCCCCGCTCGCGAGCAGCCAATCGCCGACGCCGGCCGCGTACGAGTCGCCGAGCAGCGCGATGTAGTCGTGCGGAACGTAGTGGTCCTTCGAATTCTGCATGAAGAAGTCGGCACGATCCGGCAGATACGGCCGGATATTGTACGACATGTAGGGCAGCATGAAGCGGAAGAAGAGGAATTCGCAGACCAGGTAGGTCAGCACGAACGAGACGGCCGAGACCGTGGCGTTCGCCAAGAACCGCTTGAACGTTGCGCGCATGCATGCTCCCGCCCGTGGCGGCCTCACCATAGTGACGCGCCACCCCGTTTCAACGGGAATTGCGCCGGCGGCGCGTCCCGGCGGGTGCATCGCTGGCGGGTTAAATATTCGCTAACCAATACGGCAGCTTGTGCACCGCGCTACGTAACCAACCGGAGTGACGGCCGCATCCCGGCTGCTTAGGTCAGAGACATGGCCGGCCCACGCTCCGCTCCGCCTGCCGCAACGCGCCCCGCCGGGCCGAGCGGCCCCCGCCGCCTGTCCGCGCACCTCGATGGCAGCGCGTGGCGCGCGCGGCTGCGCCTCTCCGTCATCTCGGCCGTCATCATCAGCGTGCTCTGGTCGGCGTCGGCTTTCATATTCGTGTGGCGCTGGGAAGAGACGCTCGCGCAGGGCAAGCTCGCCGCGACGGCGCGCAACCACTTTCTCGCCGTGCAGGACGGGCTCGACGAATATCTGTCCAAGCTCACCGCGCTGCGCGCCTTGTTCGAGTCGTCGCCCGACGTGACGCGCGCGCAGTTCGCGACATTCACGGGACGGCTGCTGCAGAAAGAGACGGCCGTGCAGGACTTCTCCTGGATCCCGCGCGTCGCGCGCGCCGACCGAGCGAAGCTCGAGCAAGCGGCAGTTCGCGACGGCATGGCCGGGTACGTCATCAAGACCGTGACGGCGGACAACCGCGTCATTCTGTCACCGCCACAGGACGAATACCTGCCGATCTTCTATTCGACGGTGGACATCCGGACGGCGCCGATCTACGGCATCGACTTGCGCTCCGAGCCGGACATCCGCGAGCGGCTCGACCGCGCGCGTGACAAGGATGGCCTCTCGGTGGTACCCGACTTCGTGCTGCACAGCATCGGCGGCGAAGTCCACGGCTTCCTGTTCTCGCTTCCGGTCTATCGGCATGGCCAACCGCACGATACCGTCGAGGCGCGACGGCAGAACCTGCTCGGCTTCGTCCACGGGGCGTTCCTCACCGGCAAGGCGTTCGACAATATCATCAACACGGCCACCAATCCGACCGGTCTCGATCTCTTTCTTTATCCGGCCGGCGCAAGCCCGGACACGCTGCCGCTGCACGTCCACGCCTCGCGCCTGCGCGCCGACATGATCGGCACCATGCCGCTCGCGAAGGTGCTCGGCCAGCCGCATTTCACCGACCTGATCGCCGCCGGCGACGCACGCTGGATTTTCGCCGCCGTCCCGGTGCCGGGCGGACCGCTCGACGTGCGGCACGACCGCGCCTGGCTGGTGCTCGCCGCGAGCCTGCTGGTCGGTGCCATCACGCTGTTCCACCTCCACACCTCGGGCCGGCAGGCCCGGCGGCTGCTCGCCGCGAGCGAGCAGATTTCAGCGCTGGCGCAGACCGATGCGCTCACCGGCCTGATGAACCGGCGCGCCTTCAACGACCGGCTCAACGCCGCATTCGCGGCGAGCCGGCGCGGCGCGGCGCCGTTCGCGCTGCTCTACTTCGATCTCGATCACTTCAAGGACGCCAATGACACCCTCGGACATCCGATCGGCGACCGCCTGCTGCAGGCGGTGGCGGGACGCGTGGCCGGCGCCATGCGCCGGACCGACACGCTCGCGCGTTTCGGCGGCGATGAGTTCGCGGTGCTGCAATCGGATGTAAGCCGTTCCGCGGCGGAGACAGTGGCGCGCAAGATCAACCAGCTGCTGGCGCGGCCGTTCGAGATCGACGGCAACGAGGTGCGCGTGACGGCGAGCATCGGCGTCGCGCTCTACGCGCCCGAGGTGCCGACGCCCGACGTGCTCATGGTCCATGCCGACCTCGCGCTCTATCGCGCCAAGGAGGACGGGCGCGACTGCTTCCGCTTCCACAGCGAGGCGCTCGACATCGAGATCCGCGACCGCGTCACCGTCGCGGCCGAGCTGCGTTCGGCGATCGAACGCGGCGAGATGCGCCTGCACTATCAGCCGCAGGTCGATCTCGCCTCCGGCCGCCTCATCGGTGTCGAAGCGCTGGTGCGCTGGCAGCACCCGCAGCGTGGCCTGATCGGCCCGGCGCATTTCATCGCCATCGCGGAGCGAACCGGCGCGATCGTCCCGCTCGGCCAATGGGTGTTCGAGGAGGCCTGCCGCCAGCTCGACTCGTGGCACCGCATGGGCCTCTTTCCCGGCGTGGTCGCCGTGAACTTCTCGGCGGTGCAGCTCAAGACGCACGCCAATCTCGACCGCTTCATCGCCGCGGCGCTGGCGCGCTGGCGGATCGAGCCGCACGACATCGAGGTGGAACTCACCGAATCGGTGCTGATGGAAGTCTCGCAGCAGCACGGACGGGTCATCGAATCGCTGGAGCGCCTCGGCATTCGCACCGCGATCGACGATTTCGGCACCGGCTATTCGTCGCTGAGCTACCTCACCAGCTATCCGGTGAGCCGGCTCAAGATCGCGCTGGAGCTGGTGGCCGGCATCAATTCCGACAGCCGCAGCGCGACCGTGGTGCGGGCGGCCGTGCGCCTCGCCAAGGACCTCGGCATCGGCTGCATCGCCGAGGGCGTCGAGACGAGGGCGCAGGCGGACTTCCTCATCTCCGCCGGCTGCGAGGCCGCGCAAGGATATCTGTTCGGCGCGCCGGTCAGCGCCGAAGATATGACGCGGCGGCTGCGCGAGGAAGCGCCCGGCCGTCGGCCGCCGCCCAAGCTCACCGTGGTCGCGGGGTGACGGCGCGCGTCGCCCCTCGGCAATCGCTCCGACAAATCATCGTGACGTCCTCCCTCCGCGGTTGATCGACGCCAGCAGGGCTGGCTCTATACTGCCTGCGCCGTCGGCTGAACGAGGGCGAGCGGGGACCGCCATGAACACGTCGATTGCCACGGTCTGTCTCAGCGGCGACCTGAGCGAAAAGCTGCGCGCCATCGCGGCGGCCGGATTTCGCGGCGTCGAAATCTTCGAAAGCGATCTCCTCTCCTACAACGGCACGCCGGCGGACGTCGCCAGGGAAATGGCGGATCTCGGGCTCAAGGCGATCACGTTCCAGCCGTTCCGCGATTTCGAGGGCATGCCGGATGTGCAGCGCCAGCGCACCTTCGATCGCGCCGAGCGCAAGTTCGACCTGATGCAGCAGCTGGGCTGCAACCTCCTGATGGCCTGCAGCAACGTCTCGCCGGATTCGCTCGGCGGCATCGACCGCGCAGCGGCGGATTTTCGCGAGCTCGGCGAGCGGGCGAAAAAGCGCGGGCTGCGGGTCGGCTTCGAGGCGCTGGCCTGGGGCCGTCACATCAACGACTACCGCGATGCCTGGGAGGTGGTGCGGCGCGCCGATCATCCGGCGGTCGGGCTGGTGCTCGACACGTTCCACATCTATGCGCGCAGGACCGACCTCGGGGCCCTGCCGGCGATTCCGGGCGACCGCATCTTCCTGGTTCAGCTTGCCGACGCGCCCTGGCTCGACATGGACGTGATCTCATGGAGCCGGCATTTCCGCTGCTTTCCGGGCCAGGGCGACATGCCGCTGGTTGATTTCATGATCGCCGTGCGCGCGACCGGCTATCAGGGCGACCTCTCGCTCGAGATCTTCAACGACCAGTTCCGCGCCGGCTCGCCGCGCACCGTCGCGGTCGACGGCCAGCGCTCGCTCGCCTTCCTGATGGACCAGTTGCGCGAACGCGACGCGGATGCCGCGGTCGGCATTCCGCCGATGCCGCCGCGCTCGACCTGCCTCGGCGTCGAATTCATCGAATTCGCGGTCGACGACCGCACCGCCGACGAGCTCGGCCGGTTCATCGCCGGCCTCGGCTTTCGCGCCGTCGCGCGACACAAATCGAAGGCCGTGACCCGCTGGGCGCAGGGTGCGATCAACCTGATCATCAACCAGGACAAGGAGGGATTCGCCCACGCGCACTACGTCACCCATGGCCCGTCGGTCTGCGCCATCGCGCTCGCGGTCGCGAACGCGGCCGCGACCCTCGACCGCGCCGAGAAGCTGCGCGATACGCCGTTCCGCTCGAAGGTCGGGCCGGGCGAGCTGGAAATCCCCTGCGTGCGCGGATTGGGCGGCAGCCTGCTCTACTTCCTCGATCCGGGCAGCCAGCTCGCAAAGGTGTGGGACGTCGATTTCGATCCGATCGAACCGGCTGCGCCGGCGGGGGGCGTGGGCCTCACGGTGGTCGATCATATCTCGCAGTCGATGCACTACGAGGAGATGCTGTCCTGGCTGTTGTTCTACACCTCGCTTTTCGACGTGCGAAAGACGCCGCAGGTCGACATCAACGATCCGGGCGGCGTCGTGCGCAGCCAGGTGGTGCAGACGGCGGACGGTGCGCTGCGCATCGCGCTCAACGCCTCGCAAAGCATGCGCACGCAGTCCTCGCGCTTCCTCAACGACTATTTCGGCTCCGGCGTCCAGCACATCGCGCTTGCGACCGATGACATCCTCGCGACCGCCGACCGGCTGCGCCGCAACGGCGTCGAGACGCTGCCGATTCCGGAGAACTACTACGACGATCTCGCCGCACGCGCCGACCTCGACGCCGCACAGCTCGACCGGCTCAAGGCGAGAAACATTCTCTACGACAAGGACGAAGGCGGCGAATATTTTCAGCTCTACACGCGCAGCTTCAAGGACCTGTTCTTCCTCGAAATCGTCGAGCGGCGCGATTATGCGGGATTCGGCGCCGTCAACGCGCCGATCCGGCTCAATGCGCAGTCACGCCTTGCGTCCGGGCGCACCTTTTCCGCCCTGTGAGCGCAAGCCGGCCAGGCGCTCCGCCCCCTTTACATCGACGCCATATCCGTCGAAACATAACGCAGCTCAGCCCCGCGGGGACGCGGGGACCGGTGCCGTACGCATGGAGCATACAATGTCGCTTGACGCTGCGGCCCATATGGGCGTGACTTGCCTCGACTCGTTCGAGGGAGGCAAGTCCCATGGTCGGCACGCGCCTGTCGATCCGCATCGATCTCGAGAACGGCAACCGTATCGGGCCGGGCAAGATCGCGCTCTTGGAGGCGATCCGCTCCACCGGCTCGATTTCTGCCGCGGCGCGCGCCTTGCACATGTCCTATCGCCGCGCCTGGCTCCTGGTCGAGGAGGTCAATCGTGCGCTGCGTGAGCCTGCGGTCGCGGCCGAAACCGGCGGCCGGCGCGGCGGCGGCGCGGTCGTCACGCCGGCCGGCGAGCGGCTGGTGGGGCTTTATCGCACGATCGAATCGCACGCGCGCAACGCGGCCGGCGGCGAATTCCGCGCCATCGGTCGGCTGGTGCGGCCCGAGCG
>DATBZM010000248.1:0-17622 GCA_036513175.1 Xanthobacteraceae bacterium
GGCCGCAGCGGCTCGCCGAGGGCGACGAGCTCGTCGCCGGTCGAAAGCACCGCGACCTTCGGCCGCCGCACCACTGCGACGCTGGCGAGCCCGCACGCCGCCAACATGCCGATCTCGCGCGAGCCGATGAGCTGGCCGCGCCGCAACAGCGTCTCGCCGCGCGCAATGTCGGAACCCGCATAGCCGACGAACTGGCCCGGCGCGACCGGGCGGCGGACATCGATCGCCGGTCCCTGCGCGGTTTCGGCGAGCTCGGTCTGCTCCACCATGACGACCACATCGGCACCGCGCGGAATGGCGCCGCCGGTCGCGATCGTGGTCGCCGTCGCGGGCTCTACCGGCAGCGCCGGCGCATGGCCGCAGGCGATCACCTCGGCATTGAGCATGAGGCGGCGCGGCGCGCGGTCGCTCGCGCCGGCGGTATCGGCGGCGCGCACCGCGAAGCCGTCGACACCCGAACGATCGAACGGCGGCACGTCGATCGGCGCCGGCACGTCGGCGGCGAGCACGCGGCCGAGCGCGTCGCCGAGCGCCACCGTCTCGGCGGGCAGCGGCGCAAGATCGAGATGCTGCTCGAAGCGGCTGCGCGCGACCTGCGGCGAGACGACTTCGAGGAACTGCTCCTGGCGCGCCGCCGCGCGCACCGCGGCGGCAAGATTTGGCGCGTCGACCGACTTGCTGCGCATGTCCGTCACGGCAGCGGCCTCATCTCGACGGTCGCCCCTGCCGGAAAACCCTCGCTGTCGGCGGAAACCAGAACATAACCCTCGGCGCGCGCGAGCGATTGCAGCGTGAGATAGCCCGATGCGAGCGGCATCAGCCGTCCGCCGTGACGCATCATCGGCACCAGCTCGGCAAGGCCGAGCGTCGACGTGATCTTGTGCATCAGCACGCCGGTTTCGCTTGGCTCATTCTCCTTGGCGCCGGCGAGCTTCGCCAGCATGCAACGGCCAAGCGTGAGCCATACCGCAAGTGCCGCGTCGAGGCGGCCGGGCACGACCAGCACCGGGCGTCGCTCGATCAAGCCGAAAGCCGCGGTTTCGCCCGGCGCGAGCCCGACGCCGTGGAACGCGACTTGGCCGCGCCGGGCCAGCTCGAGCAAGGTTTGATCGCGCCGCCCCATGCCGCTGCCGCCGACCAGAATGAGGGCATCTTCGCCCGAAGCATCGAATGCACCGTCGCGGCTGACGGTGCCGCCGGCGGCTTCGATTGCGCGCGCCAGCAGACCAACGATCGCCGCAATGACGCCGTCGCACCCGGCGCTCGCGGCGGCGATGAGGACGCGCGGAACACGCACGTCGATATCGGTCAGGCCGAGGATGCCAAAGGCCGCAAGGTCGACCGCGCGCAGCCGCCGCGCCGCGTCACGCAGCGGCTCACCCGCCGCGATGTCGCCGCCAGCTGGCAAGACGCCGTCGCCGGGCGCGAGCGGCGCAACCACATGAGCGGTCGCGCCGCGCCATTCGAGCGCATCGGCAGGCACCACCGCGTCGGCCCCCGCCGGCAGCGGATCGCCGACCTCGACGGGCGTCGCAACGATAGCAACCGGCGCGTAAGAACTCGCGTCGAGCGTCGCCTCGGCCCGCACCGCCATTCCGTCGCGCAACGCGATGGCCGCCGCCGGATGGGCGGTCGCGCCTGTCAGGCCTGATGCGCATATGCGCGAAAGCGCATCGCGGCACGGGACCCGGCGTGGCGCGACCGCCGTCACAAGGCGCTCGATCGACGCGAGCGCATCCGTGAGCGGCGTCAGACGCTCGATCTGTTGGGTTGCGTGCAGGCCGGCCATCGTGGCTATGTGGCGGAGCGGAAGCCGGCCGGTCAAGCGATCACGCGCGCCCGTACGGCGGATCGACACGGGCGTCCGGAATGGCCGAAACCACGATCAACCTGCGCGGCCTCAAATGCCCGCTGCCGGCGCTGCGCGCCCGCAAGGCGCTGTCGCGCCTGCCGACCGGCGACGTGCTCGTGGTCGAATGCACCGATCCGTTGGCCGAGATCGACATTCCCAACCTGGTGCGGGAGACCGGCGATGCGCTCGAAGGCAAGTCGCAGGATGGGGACGTGCTGGTGTTCCGGATTCGGAAATCATGATTCGTGTCCCGGGCGCGGCGCAGCGCGCCGGCGATGCGCCGCAAGGCCCGGGACCCAGTGCCGCGGGCTCCTGGGCCCCGGATCAGCGGTGCACCAGTGCGCGCAGAGCGCGCACCGCTGCACCGCGTCCGGGGCACGAGTCGTATTATTTTTCCACCAGCCCGAGCTGCTCGATCACCGGCTTCCAGCGCATCGTCTCGCGCGCGATCAGCGCGTTGAACTGCGCGACCGTCATGGCGTCGGCGACGAGGCCGAGCTGGCCCAGGCGCTGCTGCGCCTCCGGCGTCGTCATGGCACGCGCGATCTCGCGGTTGACCTTTTGCACGATATCGGCCGGCAACCCGGCCGGCGCCGAGAGCGAGAACCAGACGGTGCTGGCGACGTCGGGGTAGCCCAGCTCCGTGAAGGTCGGCACCGCGGGATAATCGGACATGCGGTTCTTGCCGGTGTGGGCGAGGCCCAGCAAGGTGCCGGCCTTGAGCTGCGCCGAGGTGGAGGACACGGTCTGGCACGAAAAAGCGATATGGCCGCCGACGAGGTCGGCGAGGCCCTGCGAGGCGCCCTTGTAGGGAATGAGCTCGACCTTGAGCCCGGCCTTGCGGGCAAAGAGCTCGGCGACCAGCTGGCCCATGCTGCCGATGCCGGACGACGAATAGGTCAGCGGCTTGTCGCTCGCCTTGGCACGGGCGATGAAATCGGCGAGCGATTTCATGCCGCTTGCGGCATTGACCGACAGCACCACCGGCGAGCCCGCGATATAGGCGATGTTGACGAGATCGCGGTCGGGATCGAAGCCGAGGCGCGGCTTGCTCGACGGATCGAGCGCCAGCAGCGCCACGCTAGTGATGACGAAATTGTAGCCGTCGGGCGGCGTGTTGAGGACGCTCTGCGCGCCGATGACACCGCCGGCGCCGGCACGCGTCTCGACGAAGAACTGCTGATGAAATGCCTTCGCCAGCGCGTCGGCGACCATGCGCGCGACGACGTCGGCGGCGCCGCCGGCCGCGAAGGTATTGACGATGCGCACCGGCCGCGCCGGCCAATCTTCGGCGCGCGTCGACGCGGACGATAGAAAGGCTGCGGCGAGCGCGGCCGCGAGAACGGCGGTTGGTCGCTTCACGGGCGCTTCCTTTTGCTCTAACTCAGCTTTGCACTGGTCGTGCGAGCCTAGAGCCGTCACAGCGACCAGGTCAAACGTGTGCGCCACGGCCGCGCGGCGCGGGCGAGGAAACGCCGGACAGCATGCCCAATCATCAACTCCCGCGCATTGCGATCGCGACCGGCGATCCGGCCGGCATCGGACCGGAGGTGAGCCTCAAGGCTGCGCTCGATCCGCAGGTGCGCAAGCTGTGTCGGCCGCTCGTGGTCGGCAATGCGGAGGTCATCCGAAAGCACGCCGACGCGGCGGGCATCGCGGCGCAATTCCATGTCATTTCGGATGTCGGCGACGCACGCTGGCACGACGACGCGATCGAGCTGATGTCGGTGCCGTTTGACAACGGTGCCGCGCTCGCATTCGGCGTCAATGACGCAGCCTGCGGCCGTGCCACGCTGGCGAGCGCGGCGCGCGCGATCGCGGCGGCGCGCGCCGGCGAGGTCGATGCCGTGGTGGCGGCGCCGCACAATCAGACCTCGATTGCGGCGGCCGGCGTCGCGTTCGACGGCTACCCGTCGTTTGTCGCGCGCGAGACCGGCATGAACCATCACGACGTGTTTCTCATGCTGTGCTTCGCCGACACCCGCATCGTTCACTGCACGCTGCATGTCGGCGTCGCAGAGGCGCTGACCCTGATCACGCGCGAGCGGGTCGGCCGCACGATCCGCGCCGCCGACGCGGCGCTGCGGCGCATCGGGATCGCGGCGCCGCGGCTATGCGTCAGCGGCTTGAATCCGCATGCGGGCGAAGGCGGCCTGTTCGGCCGCGAGGAGATCGACGTGATCGCGCCGGCGATCGCCGACGCGCAGGCCGACGGGCTCGCGGTCGTCGGGCCATTCGGCGCCGATACGATGCTTGCGCGCAAGGACGTCGACGCTTTCGTGGTCATGCTGCACGACCAGGGGCACATCGCGGCAAAACTGCTCGCATTCAACCGGTCGGCTGCCTTCGCGATCGGCAGTCCGATCCTCTTTTCATCGGTCGCGCACGGCAGCGCGTTCGACATCGCCGGCAAAGGCATCGCGAGCCCGGCCGCGATGATCGAGGCAATTACGCGGCTTTGCGGTGTGAACCAGGTGGTTGCCTGACGCATAGCGGATTGCGCTTCGGCTTGATCGAGGCGTCCTCGCCTCTATAGTCCGCAATCGGGTGGATATCGCGCGGGGCGCGCGAGAATGGGGGGCGGCGTGGGCGTCTTGTTGATCACATGCCCGGTTACCGGCGACGAGTTTTCGACCGGTATCGAGACCGACGAGCAGAGCCTCGATCTCATTCCAGATACGGTCGCGCGCTCGCTCTGTCCGCACTGCGGCGCCGAGCATGCGTGGTCGAAATCCGATGCGCGGTTGAGCGAGGGTGGATCAGTTGCCTGAGGTCGGCGTCACGGGCTGTGGGTAAGGCGGTGCGCCGGCGGTGGATCATCAGGGGAAAACCCTGTGCAGAAACTGTGGCTTCACGAACCGCAAAGCCGGCCGGCGACGACGAGCAGGCCTGTTGACAACATCGGGGGATATTTTCACGCGCCTGCTCGGCACGAGACCGGTTGCGCGTGCGCCTGACGGCGCGCGCGCGTTGATCGTCAGGCCAGCCCGTACAGCGCCTTGGCGTTGCCCGCGTAGATGCGCCGACGCTGCTCGTCGGAAAGGCTTCCCGGCATCGCCATGAACGGATCGTCGAAATCCCAGTGCGGATAGTCGCTGGAGAAGAGAATCCGATCGAGCCCGATCCAGTTCATCAGGTCGATCAGGTGCTCGGGCTTCTCGGTCTCTTCCATCGGCTGGGTGGTGACCCAGAGGTGCTCGCGCATGTATTCGGATGGCGCGCGCTTGAGGTGCGGGACCTCGTCGCGCATGCGCTTCCAGTTGCGGTCGAGCCGCCAGCCGAGCGCCGGCAGGAAGCCGAAGCCCGACTCGATGAGCACGACCTTGAGGTCGCGGTAGCGCTCGAACACGCCCTCCATGAGGAAGCTCGTGATCAGCGCCTGCGCCGACGTCGCGTTCTCGGTCGTCTCCTCGATGTAGTAGGAGGGCCAGCCCGTGTTGGTCCCGGCCCAGCCGCTGGAGCCGAACACGTGGATGCCGACCGGCAGGCCGGCCTCGACGGCCGCCTCGTAGATCGGCCAGTAGCGCCGCCGGCCCAGCGCCTCGCTGGTGCGGCTGAGCATGAAGACCTGGACGAATTCGCGCCGGCCGGCGCAACGCCTGATCTCGCGCGCGGCTGCCACGCCGTCCTCGTAGGGGACGCAGATCGACGCGCGGAATCGCGGCTCCTCGCCGACCCAGAACTCGGCCTGCGCCTCGTTGGCAGCCGTCGCCATGGCGGCAGAAAAATCGGCGTTCTGTTCGCCGAACCCGGCCGGCGAGAGCGGGGTCAGGATGGCGTGGCCGATCCCGTAGGAATCGAGATGCTGCTTGCGGATGAAGTCGATATCACTCCCCGGCGGCCCGCCGGTCGGCGGCCACGCATCGCGGCGCGACGCCAGCGGAGTAATCTTGGGGAATTGATAGCCCTTGGCATGCCCGTGACGCTGGCGGATGCCGTAGGTGTGCAGATATTGCCACCAGCGCTCACTCAGGTGCGGCTTGAGCTGCTCGTACGCGATCCTGGGGTGGAAGTCGCAGTCGACGATGTCGACCTTGGATTTCTGCGCCCGTAGCGGCGCCTTGAGCTCCATGTTCATGGCCGGCTCTCCTCTGGGAGCAATATACGCTGATTTCGGCGATTCCGACAGGTGGCCAAATATGACGGCCTCGTGCCGCGGGCGCGGTGCAGCACGAATTGGTGCACCGCAGAACCGGGGCCCATTCTTCACTTGGCCCCTGGGCCCCGGCTCTGCGCTGCAGCGCTACGCGCCGCAGCGCGTCCGGGGCACGAGAGACCTGCCTACTCCGCCTTGAGGTTCGCCTCCTTGGCGATGTCGGTCCAGTGCGCGAGCTCCTTGTCGAACCACGCGTCGAGCTCATGCGGCGTCATGCTTTTCGCGTCGATGCCGAGCGAGCGGGTGCGCTCGGCGAATTCAGGCGAGTCGACCACGGCGCCGATATAGGTCGAGAGCTTCTCCAGCACGGGTGCCGGGATGCCGGCCGGGCCGATCATGGCGTTGAAGGCGACCACGTTGAATCCTGGAAACATCTCCGCGATGGTCGGCGACTTCTCGGCGCCGGGCAGCGGCGCGAGGCCGCAGCCGGCGATCAGCTTGAGCTGGCCGGTCTCGACGTAGCGCCGCGCCGAATGCCAGATGTCGAACATCAGCGGCACGCGCCCCGCGATCACGTCGTTGAGCGCCGGCGCGCTGCCGTTGTAGGCGATGTGCTGCATGCGGATGCCGGCGCGCTGCTTGAGCAACTCGCCGGCGAGATGCCCGACGCCGCGCGGGCCGGGCGAGGTGTAGTTGAGCGGCTCGGGACTCTTCTTCGCGATGTCGATCACGCCGGCGAGCGTATTGGCGGGAAAAGCCGCGTTGGCGACGAGCGCGACCGGTTGCGTGGCGATCATCGAGATCGACACGAAGTCCGCCTTGGTGTCGTAAGGCAGCTTGAGATGGATCGCGGGATTGATCAGGAACGAGTTGGTGGCAATCCCGATCGTGTAGCCGTCGGCCGGCGCCTTCGCGATCGCGGCCGTCGCGACGATCGTGCCGGCGCCGGGACGATCCTCGACCACCACCGGCTTGCCGCCCCAGCGCTCCGACAGGAGATCGGCGAGAATGCGCGCCACCACGTCGGTCGGCCCGCCGGCCGCGAACGGCACGATGATCTTGACGGCGCCGGCCGGAAAGTCGATCGCCTCCTGCGCGCGCACGCGCGGAGCCGCGCACGACACGAGCGCGAGCGCGCAGAAGGAACGTCTCGTCCAGATCATGTCGAGCCCTGGTCGCCCCCGGGCATTTTTCAGCGGCAAATCTACCCGGTTTGTGTAGAAGAGAACCACCCGCCGCCACAACACCAAAGCCTCAAGGAGCCTCAATTCATGGCCGACACTCTCGCCGCCATCCGCGAGGAGCTTTCGCTCGCCAACCGCATCCTCGCCCACGAGGGCATCGTCGATGCGTTCGGCCATATCAGCGTGCGCCATCCGCACGATCCCGGCCGCTTCCTCGTGTCGCGCCACCGCGCGCCGGCGCTGGTCGCGCCTTCGGACATCCTCGAATACACGCTCGACACCGAGCCGGTGCATCCGACCAACCTGCGCCACTACGGCGAGCGGGTGATCCATGGCTGCATCTACCAGGCGCGGCCCGACGTGATGGCGGTGTGCCACCATCACGCGCCTGCCATGATGCCCTACGCGATCTCGCGCGCCGCCATGGTACCGGTCTATCACCTCGGTGCCAGCATGGGGCTCACCGTGCCGTTCTGGGACAGCCGCGACGATTTCGGCTCGACCGCGCTGGTGCTGGTCAAGCCGGAAGAAGGCCATTCGCTCGCGAAGGCCCTTGGCAACGGCTGGACCATCCTGATGGGACGGCACGGCGCGACCGCGGCCGGCAAGTCGATTCGCGAGTGCGTATTCCGCACCATCTTCTCGTGCAAGAACGCCGAGCTGCAGACGCAGGCGCGCCTGCTCGGCCATGTCGAGCCGCTCGACGCCAAGGAGGTCGAGCTCGCGGCTGCGTACAATCTGCGGCCCGGGCCGCTCGAACGCGCGTGGGATTACTGGGCCAAGCGTGTGTTCGACGCCGAGGCGCGGGTCGCGCCCGCGAAGGCCGCGAGCGCGGTAGCGGGCAAACCGGCGCAGAAGGCCAAGAAGCCGGCCGCGAAAGGCAAGCGCCGCAAACGTTGAGGCGCATTGACGGCGCGTGCGAGGGCGGGGCAAGACTCCCGCGACCCGTCATGGCCGGGCTTGTCCCGGCCATCCACGTCTTTGCCACGCGGCAAGACGTGGATGCCCGCCTTCGCGGGCATGACGTTCGATAGAACGAGATGCACGATGGACAACGTCACGATACCGGCGCTGCAGCGGATGAAGCGCGAGAGCCAGAAGATCGCCGGCGTGGTAGCGTGGGATTTTCCCATGGCGCGCATCGCCGATCGCGCCGGCGTCGACTTCATCTCGGTCGGCGACTCGGTCGGTGTCAACTTGTGGGGCCATGCCAATCCGCTCGAGGTCACGCTCGACGAGATGCTGGTGGTGTGCAAGGCGGTGCGGCGCGGCACCACGCACGCGCTGGTGAGCTGCGATCTCCCGTTCGGACCGGTGCAACAGGGCATCGAGCGCGCGCTCGCGGCGGCGATCCGCATCGTGAAGGAAGCCGGCGCCGACATGATCAAGGTGGACGCGGCGGCGGATTTTCCCGATGCCGTGCGTGCGCTGGTCCGCGCCGGCATTCCGGTCTTCGCCCAGTTCGGTCTCACGCCACAGACCGCGCTCAAGTTCGGCATTCCCTATGGCGCGCAGTCGGCTGCCGGCGCGCAGGCGCCGGCGGAGCTGACCAAGCGGCTCGTCGACGAGGCAAAACTCCTGGAAGATGCCGGCGCCTCGATGCTCGACTTCACCAATTCCGGCCCGGCGGCGGGCGAAGCCGTGGTCGAGGCCGTGAGCATCCCGGTGATCGGCGGCTTCGGCGGCGGGCCATGGCTCGATGGCCGCGTGCGGCTCGCGCACACGGCGATCGGCTATGCGGAAAAATGGCTCGATGCCAAAACCGACACTTACGTGAACACCGCCAAGGCGAGCCTTGCGGCCTTCACGGCGCTGATCGCCGACGTGCGTGCGGGGCGCCAGATCAAGGGCTGACCGCCGTTCCGGCGGAAACGCCGCCCGGGCGGACACCCGAGTTCCTCGACCAAATCCCCGCTGGACAGCGGCGAATTGGCCCTTGCCTGCGGCCGGTGGTACGCTATTTCAGGATTGTACTTTTCACCACTCGCAGCCAGACAGGATCTCCGCCGTGGACGCAAAGACGGCCGAACGCCCGAAGCATTCCCTCGGACCGCTCGTCACCGAGGGCAAGACCAAGAAGATCCACCAGATCGCCGGCAGCCCCGACCTGGTGACGCTCGTCGCCAAGGACGACATCACGGCGGGCGACGGGGCGAAGCACGACGTGATCTCGGGCAAGAGCGCGCTCGCCAACGGCACGACCTGCAACGTCTTCCGCCTGCTCAAGGCCTGCGGCTTGCCCGTGGCGTTCGAGGAGCAGGACAGCGCCACCTCGTTCATCGCACCGAAATGCCAGATGCTGCCCTACGAGGTGGTGACCCGGCGCGAGGCGCACGGCTCCTATCTCAAGCGCCACCCGCAATACGCCAAGGGCCAGCTGTTTCCGCGGCTGATCGTCGAGTTCTACCTCAAGACCAAGGACAAGAGCTGGAAGGGCAAGCCGCTCGTCGCCGACGATCCGCTGATGGGTTACGCCGAGGGCGACCAGCAGATCAGGCTGTTCAATCCCGCGAAGCCGCTCGTCGGGCAGGAGCCGTTCCTGACGCTCTCGACCACCGAGGTGTTCGAGCACAAGGACGAGTGGAAGTTCTTCCCCGAGATGCAGCGGATCGCGCGCCAGGCCTTCCTGGCGCTGGAAAAGGCCTGGCAGCTGCAGGGCGGCACGCTGGTCGACCTCAAGGTCGAGTTCGGCTTCGACACCAAGGGCCGCCTGCTGCTCGCCGATGTGATCGACAATGATTCATGGCGCGTGCTGGAGAACGGCGCCTATCTCGACAAGCAGGTCTATCGCGACGGCGGCGCGCTCGACACGGTAGTCGAGAAATATCGTCGCGTCGCCGACATCACCGGCCGCTTCCACGTGCCGCAGCAGCGCATCATCCTGTGGCGCGGCTCGGAGTCGGACAAGACCGAGGCCTTCGCGCAGGCGCTCGGCGAGCTTTCCGACCTCATGTCGGTCATTACCTGTTCGGTGCACAAGGAGCCGGTCGCGGCCGCGCACACGCTGCACCGCATGGCGCAGGAAGTGCCCGACTCGGTGATGATCGCATATATCGGCCGGTCCAACGGCGCCGGCCCGACGCTGTCGGCGATGTCGACGATCCCGGTGATCACGGTGCCGGCGAGCGCCAGGGAGTTTCCCGAGGACGTGTGGTCCTCGCTGCGCGCGCCGAGCAAGGTGCCGGTGATGACGGTGCTGGAGCCATCGAACGCCGTGCTCGCGGCGCTGCAAATCCTCTCGGCGCGCAACCCGAAGATCTACGCCAAGGTGCGCGGCGAGATCGAGCAGCGCAGCGTCAATACGGTGATGATCGCGTAGGTTGGGTCGAGCCCTTCGCGAGACCCAACGCCACCCTATCATCTTGGGGGATGTTGGATCTCGCGAAGACGCTCGACCCAATCTACGGATCTCCTCCGAATCAGGCGCGTTGCGTCGCCTTGCGCTCGACGCTCTCCTCCGTGCGCGCTGGCCGGATCATCAGGAACTTGCCCGACCAGACGCCGCGGATGACCCAGCGTCCCTCGACCTCGGTTGCATCCGCGTTGAGCGTGCCCGCGTAGTCGACCGCATGAAAGCGCGGAACCTTGCCGTCATAGGTCTTGCGGAACTCGACCGCGCTGCCGCTTCGGCTGCCGGCGAGCGTCGCATAGAGCGTCCCGCTCGCGGAGACCGCCCGCGGGCAGGGCTCATGAGTCGAACCCGAGAGCGCGCCGCTGCTGTCGATCAGCGTCGCGACGAACGAGACCGACTCGCCGTTCGCATAGGTGTAGAGGCCCTGCCAGACGCCGGTCAGGTTCTGCGCATCCGCTGACATCTCGCCGCGTATCTTACCAGGCTACTCGATCTTCGGAATGCCGGCCTTGACGATGACGTCGTGCCACTTGGCGATCTCGCTGGAAATGAACTTGGCCGCCTGCTCAGGCGGCAGCACGTTGGGCACCGCGCCCTGCTGCTCGAAGCGCTTTCGCACCACCGGATCGGCGAGCGCCGCCGCCATCTCGCGGTTGATGCGCGCCACGATGTCCTTGGGCGTGCCGCGCGGCACCTGCATGGCGAACCAGCCGGAGGCCTGATAGTCCGCCAGCCCCGCCTCGATCGTGGTCGGGGTATCGGGCAGCGCCGGCAGCCGGTCCTTGCCGGCGACCGCGAGCGCGCGGGCACCTTTCGCATTGAGCGGCGCGAGCACATTGGGCAGCCACTGGAAGCCGAGCGGCACCACGCCGGCGATCATGTCGGGGCCATACTGGCCGATGTTCTTGTAGGGGACGTGCGTGAGCTTGGTGCCGGTCACCTGCTCGAAATAGACGCCGCCGAGGTGCTGCGAGCTGCCGATGCCGACCGAGCCGTAGTTGAGCTCGCCGGGATGCGCCTTGGCGTAGGCGATCAGCTCGGCAAGCGTGTTCACCGGCAGCTTGGTGCTCGCCGCGATCACGATGGTGAAATAGGCGAAGGGCGAGACCTCCTCGAAGTCCTTCACGGGATCGTAGCCGAGCTCGCGATAGAGCGTCACGTTGGCAGCGATCGGGCCGGCGCCACTGGCGGTCCAGGTGTAGCCGTCGGGTGCCGCCTTGGCGCCATAGGCGGTACCGATATTGCCGCCGGCGCCAGGCCGGTTTTCGACGATGATCGTCTGGCCCATGTTCTGGCTCATCTTGGCGAGCATGATGCGCGTGACCAAGTCGCTCGCGCTGCCGCCGGCGAACGGGACGATCACCGTGATGGCGCGCGACGGCCAGCCGTCTGCGCGCGCAGGCGCACCATGCAGGATCGCCGCCAGGGCGATCAGTGCGCAGGTCAACACGCGCGCCGCACTCACTTTCGTCATCGGGAGCTCTCCGTCGCCAGTCATGATTTTTGCAATACGGCGCACGGCCCGCAAAGGCAACGTGACAATACGTCAGCAGCAGTCGCAATCGCCGCCGTCGGGCACCACAAGCGAATCCTTGAGCCAGGCGGGCGGGAGGTCATCGCGCACGATCTCGGCGACCGGCTTGAAGATCTTGAAGTGATGGCGGCGGTCCGCCGCGGTCCAGAACGCCACCACGGTCTCGACCGGCGGGCAGCCCGGCAGCGCGCAGGCGAGCTCGGAGACCATCACGACTGCGTCGTCGGCGAGCGCAAAGCGCTCGCGCGTCCAGGCGCGCACGCGATCGAGCGCCTCCGTGCGCGCAGCGGTCCTTTTGACGAAACCGCCGCGCGCTACGCGCGAGGCTGCAGCGCGCTCGCCGGACGGATGAGTCCCCGCCAGCCACTGCTGCAGCGCGCTCGTGTAGTCGTTCATCGCGAGGCCTTCACAACTCACGGCACCATAGCGGACGCCGCGACAAATTGCGCCCGACCGGGCGAGGGTGTAGCAAGCCCGCACCGATCTTTCGCGGAGGCGTCAAGGTGGCGGAAAAAGTGCTGGCGGCGGTGCGCACGGGCCCAAGCAGGACCGAGCTGCGCGAGTATCCGATGCCCGATATTCCGGAAGATGCCGCCCTGATGAAGATGGAGGTCGCCGGCATCCGCGGCACCGACGTCAAGCTCTACAAGCATCCGCCGACGACCAAGCCCACCATCATGGGGCACGAGAACATCGGCGTGATCGCCAAGGCGGGCCGCGAGTTCACCAGCCGCAAGGGCTTTCGCGAGGGCGATCTCGTCTTCGTCGAGCACTATGTGAGCTGCGGCAAGTGCGAGTGGTGCCATGCCGGGCAGTACCGGCACTGCGAGAACACCAACTGGCGCACCAACCCCGACGCCATCCGCTACGGCTATACGTCGGACGAGAAGCCGCCGCACCTGTGGGGCGGTTTTGCGCAATACGTCTACCTGCCGTGGAACGCCGTGGTGCACCACGTGCCGAAGGGGGTCACGGCCGAGCTCGCCGGGCTCGTCACGCCGATGGCGAACGGGGTCGAGTGGTCGCTGTTCGACGGCGGCGTCGGCTACAATTCGACCGTGCTGATCCAGGGCCCGGGCCAGCAGGGCCTGTCGCAGACGGTGATCTGCAAGCAGGCAGGCGCCTCGCTGATCATCGTCACCGGCACGTCGAAGGACACCGCCCGGCTCGAGGTCGCGAAAAAGCTCGGCGCCGACCACGTGATCGACGTGCAGAAGGAGAATCCGCTCGAACGCATCATGCAGATCACCGGCGGAAAAGGCGTCGACGTCGCGCTCGACTGCACGGCCGGCGCCGGCACCATCCCGATCCTGCTCGGCATCGAGGCACTCAAGCGCAAGGGCGGCATCATCGTGGCGCAGGGCGAGATGGCGGCGTTTCCCAACTTCCCGCTGGAGAAGTTCACGGTGAAGTTCATCACCATGAAGAGCGCGCGCGGCCACAGCTACCGGGCGTGCGAGCTCGCGCTCGAGCAGATCGCCTCGAAGCGTTTCCCGCTCGAGCTGGTGACGACGCACAAGTTCGGCTTGAAGGACGTCGACCTCGCCATCCGCTCGGTCGGCGGCGAAGGCGTCAAGGACGTGATCCACGCCTCGCTGATGCCGTGGGAATAGCGATGGACCGTCTCTTGATTCAGGCAATAGAGGCGCTGTGTCGGCGCGAGCGCACGATCAGCCCAGTCCCCCGAGCGATCTCTTGAGCAATTCAATTACAAGCACGACGACCACCGCGCTCAAGAAACGCAGAAAATAAAGGAAATATTGGCGCCATCCACCAAAGCCCACATCCTTGTGCTGATCGTCCAATTGGATACCAGGAATGACCGCGTCGAATGCAAAGACCAACCAATTCCGAGGCCGCGTTCCGCTGGTCAGCGACGTTTCACCCGTCTTGAAAACCAATGTGGCAATCCCGACAAATCCAACGATCCACAGCAATCCGATTTCGGGGTGATAGCCGTAGTCAGCCAAGATCCACGTCACGAACAGATAAGTCTTCTCCAAGGGAGAAGTCGAGTACGCATAATCGGCGTTCTGCTTGGCAATCAATATGTCGCTTGCCGTTTCCGACTGCCCGTCGTTCTGGTAGGCGGCGGCCAACCCGGTATAGAGACTTGGGACATATTCCGATGAAACGTCCGTCCACCGCATGAGCTGCGGCAACGGGTCGGCACCCCAATCAGCACCAGAGAATACAAAGCTCGAGGTCGAGATCTTTTCCGGCAAGGATTTGCGCAAGAGGAAACGGCCGGTCGTGAGCGTCTGAAGCTTCAACTCCGACTTCGGCAGCCACTTGGCAACGCTGAGAAAGAACATACCGGTGTCGACGTAGTCGTTGATGTCAATCGACTTCACCGAGCCAGGCTCGACGAACAATCCATCGCTTTTGACGTCGTCGAGGATGATTGCCTGCGCCGTGCCATACAGAATCGCAAGCTGCTGGCTCAAGCGCGAAATGCGGACCGCAAGTGACGTTAACTGCCCACCAACGAAGCTCAGACGCGTGATGTTGAGTTGCTGAACCCGAACGTCGCCCAAAGTGGACGCATTGAAGTTTATATTGCCGCCCTGTATGAGGCGCAGATCGACGTCGCCGACTTTCGATTCGCTGATTATGATGCTTCGCAGTATCGTGATGCTGTCTAGATAAATTTCTCCGCCGATCTTGCTGTTGACGATGCTCAAAAAGCCGACTGATACGTTGCCGATCTGCACGCTGGGCAGGAAGGCCCCCACGATGCTGACGGCGGCTGTCTGCGTGTATGGCTGGAAACGAGGGTCCTCGAAAATCTGCCGCAAAAATTGGGCGCTCAAGACTCGGCGTCCATCGTTCGCGAGATCATCCGTGTTTTTCTGCTTGCCGTAAAGCTTGTCGAAATCGATGCGTTCCCGGGAACAAATCTGCCGCCAAGCCCATTTTTCGGGCTCCGACCAGTTTCCCATCTTGGCGAGGCAATCGTCTTGCGGCGGGATGTGAACGAAATCATCGTCCTGAGATTGGCTTTGATCGGCCAGCAGAACGCCTCCGTTCTGCGAAGCGCCCAGCGCTGGCAAGCCGAGGCAGGCACCGAGCCCGATGGCAAGTATAAACGATGAATAGAGTTTTAGATGCCGAAGCAAACCCATATGACGCCCCAGGACGCACGATAGCACAGCGACTTACCGCTGTCAGCGCTCCGAGGAAGAGCGCGCGCAGCCACAGCTACCGGGCGTGCGAGCTCACGCTCGAGCAGGTCGCCGGCGCTTCCCGCTCAAGCTGGTGACGACGCGCGGCGAGCTGGGCGCGCGCTTCGATCATCTGCGGATGTTCGGCGATATGCCGCTCATCCTGCCTGGACGCCTTGCCTGGGCGCATTACTGGGCCAGCAATCCATCGCTTGCGGCCGCATTCCAGGCCCTGCCCGGATCGACCTTCACGGTATTCGGCGCGGCCATTCCGCAAAACTCGGCGCTGACGTCGCTCGGCGCGGAGCTGCGCGTCATGCCGACGCTGTCGATCGCCGCCAAGTTCGACAGCGAGCTCGCCTCGAGCCCGCAGACCTATGCGGGGTCCCGCACCGTGCGGTTGCGGTGGTGACCCGCGTTGCGGCTCAACCAGGTGGCGGCAGATATTGCTTCGGGTCGATGGCGGCGGACCCCTTGCGAATCTCGAAGTGGAGCAGCGGCGTCGTCCCGGCGCGGCCGGACTTGGCGATCACCTGGCCGCGCTGCACGACGTCGTTCACCTTCACCAGGATCCTGTCGATGTGCGCATAGGCGGTGACGAAGCCGCCGCCATGGCGCAGCAGAACGAGATTGCCGTACCCCTTGATTCCGTCCCCGGCGTAGACGACGACACCGTCGGCGGCAGCGCGAATGTCCGTGCCGACCGGCACCGTGATATCGATGCCGTTGCTATGCGCGCCGGTTTTCGCCGACGTGGCGGCCGCGATCACCTGGCCACTCAGCGGCCACGCGAACGACGGGACCTCGTCGTGGTCGCCGATCGCGCGATCGAGCGCCGCGACCGCTGGTGCGGGCGGCGGCACCGGAGCGGCGGCGTACGCGCCGGGGCTTTGCGGCGGCGGGGCAGGTGTGGTCCGCGCCGCGACTACGGCGGCACGCGAGCGCTGCGCCTGGGCGGGCGGCGCCGGCGGCTCAGTGGCCGCGGCCGTCGCGGGCCGCGCGGCCGGTGCTTCATGGGGCGCGTCGGCGTCGCCGCGGATGCGCATGGTGTGCACGCGCTTCGGCGCAGCCACAGTGTCGGCGGGGGGCGGTGCGGGCGGTGGTGCCGCGACCGGCGCGCCGGCGTCCATATCGGCGCGCGGTTCCTCGCTGAGCGACAAGCGCGGCAGTGCGGCAATCTCTTCGCGCCGGCTTTCGGCCACGCGAGATGCGTTGCCGGGCGCCGACGCCAGCATCGGCGTCGGCCCAACCGGACGCACATGCAGATAGAGGTCGCCCGCGACGACGATCACGGCGAGACAGGCCACCGCCGCCAGTGCCGGCCGCCATGACGATCGCAACGCGAATGATGGCAGCATGGCGCGCAGGCGCTGCACGATACCGCGCCAGCGCGTCCGCCGCGCGGCGCGCCCGACGATGCGATCGAAGTCGACCGCAAAGGCATGCCGATCGCCGCGCGCTTCCGCGACCTCGGCGAGGAGCACCGCGGCCGGGGTCGCGACGATGTCCTCGCTCAGCGCATCGGCGAGGTTCTGCATATGATCGCTCGAGCGGTTCATGGCGACAACCGTCTATAGTTCCAGCTTCTCGAGGCGGCGCCGGATCTTCGTGCGCTTGCTCTCGTAGTCGGTCTTGGCGAGCCCGCTCAATTCCTGCAGCTCCTGCCCGCGCGCGCCCTCCATCATGCCGCGCACGATGATCTGCGCCGCCGGATCGTCGTCGAACAGCGCAATGACCTTGACGACGTCGAGGCCCGCGATGACGCGGCGTTCCTCGCCTTCGACGTCGGTCGCCTTGCCGTCGCACTCGACGAATTCATTTTTCCATTCCCACGCGATGCTGCGCACCACGCCCCACAGGAACGGCAGCGCCGCCACGTGCCGCGGCCAGGCGCGCGCGCCGTCGAGCACCCGGCACAGCGCCTCCTGCAGCAGATCCTCGTGGTCATAGGGCGTCTTCCTCGCATAGAGGCGCGCGAGCTTCATCAAGGCGGTCTTGTCGGCGACGCTCAGCGCCCGGATGGCGGCGCCGGCTTCGGCCGGCGACAGGGTCACGTCGGCCTGTTCCGGCGCGACGCTCGAGAAGCCGATGGTCGAGACCGTCGTCATAGGGAAGGCGCGTGTTTTTGCCGAATGCGGACGTAGCAGACCGGTGTTCTTCATCTCCGGTCGACGTGTCCGATTTGCGGCAGTGGCGCCCGGCCACGCGAAAAAGCCCTGCAATTTCATTCCTTTCACACCTGGCATGTGAATGCGCGCCGAGCCGACGGATTCGGACATCGCGGGCGAAAAATTTATTCCCCCACGCCTAGGTCTGCATTCGCGCCCACTGCCCGCTTTCCGCATCGAGGCCGCGGCGACCCTCGGCGCGACCACCCGGAGCAAGCGCATGACAACGCTGACGGTCACCACAACAACCTCGCCCTACCGGCTCGCCGCGC
>DATBZM010000249.1:0-4259 GCA_036513175.1 Xanthobacteraceae bacterium
AGCGCAACATCGAGGTGCTGGCGCAGGTCGCCGACGAATCGATCAAGACGATGCACGAGGTGATCGAGATCGAGCGCGAGGTCGCGGCCGGCGACCGCGAGCGCGAGGGAAAGCTCGCCGAGATCCGCGACCGTCTGGTCCACGGCATGCAGGGCGTGCAGGCGGCGGCGCTGCAGAAGTAACGCAAGGCGCGGGATCGCCGACATGAACACCGACATGAATTTCGACATGCAGGCCGCTTGGCTGCGTCGTTTCCAGGCGGATGCGGAAAGCAATCTGCGCGCCTTCGCGTTGCGGCTCAAGGAAGCGATGCCGGAGCTGGTGACGGTGCAGGAATCGCGCGGCTTCTTCTCCGGCTCCGGCAAGATCACCGGCGTTGCGGTCGAGCTCGGCGAGCACCGCTATGGCCTCGAGGTCGCCAACGGCCGGCTGAAGGCCACCATCGCGATGGTGGTGCGCGGGATCGTGCTCAACACCAAGAGCGTCGATCCGGCCGAATGGTTCGTGCGTCTCTCCGAGGAGACGAAGAAAATCAGCGAGCATGCGCAGGCGCTGAGCCAGTCGCTCAGTGCATTCATGGCGGGCTGAGATGGGCCTCTTCGACATCTTCAAGAAACCCACCCCGGAAGCGCTCGCGGCGCGCGCGGCGGCCGAGCAGCGGAACGCCGAGATGCAAGCGTTCCTGCAAGGCGGCGCACTGCCGTCCGCCATGCGGGCGCGGCTCGAGGGCGCGCGCGCCGGAACCATGCCGTGGACGGCAACGCTCACGCCGGCCGAGCTCTTGATCGCGCGCTCGCACGGGCTGCGGCCGATCGCGACGGTTTCGGCGACATGCTGGCTGCACTACGGCTGGTCGTGGACGCTTGGGCATTCCGAAGGCTGGACGATGGCGCTGCGGCGCCTGAAGGAGGAGGCCTACGCGGCGGGCGCCAATGCGGTGCTCGACGTGAAGATGCGGACGATCCGCCTGGGCGGTGCGATAAGCATGGACTTCACGCTGATCGGCACTGCCGTCCGGGTCGAAGGCCTGGAGCCGAGCGGCGACCCGATCGTCGCCACCGTGCCGGCGCTCGAGTTCGTCAAGCTGCTCGAGGCCGACGTCGTGCCGACCGGCATCGCGATCGGCGCGCATTACGAGTGGCTCGATGACTGGAATAACAGCGCCCGCATGGCGTGGTACGGCAATATCGAGTCGCCGCAATTGAGCGGCTTGTGGGAGCGCGTGCGCACGCGCGCCCATCAGGATCTGCGCGCGAACGCCCGCCCGCAGGGCAATGGCGTGCTGGCGCATGTCAATTTCAGCCAGAGTTTCGAGCGCGAGCAGAACAATCGAAAGCAGTATCTGGCGCGTCACATCGTGGCGGCCACGACCGTCGACGCGCGGCGCGGCGTTCCCCTGCCGCATGACGTGCGCATCGTGGTCGACCTGCATGCGGGCGGGACGCCGCTCACCCGCACCCGGCCGCACCATGAGTCATACAGGTTCAACGAATCCGAGGGAGCGATCTGAGATGAGCATGCAGATTCCGGCCCACGCGGCGGAGCGCCTCAAGGGCCTGCGTTCGTCCATGCACTCGACCGGCGTCTTCACCTCGGACTTCTCGGTCAACGAGTTCCTGCTGGTGCGCAAGGCCGGCTTCGAGCCGATCGGCCTTTGCGTCGGCTCCTGCGTCTATCACGTGGGCATCCAGTACGGCAGCTGGAACAAGAACCAGGAGCTCGAAGTCCTGTCCAAGGCGATGTATCACGCGCGCGAGCTCGCCACGACCCGCATGCGCGCGGAGGCGACCGCGATGGGCGCCGACGGCATCGTCGGCGTGAAGCTCACGATCAAGCGGCTCGAATGGGACGAGCATCTCCTCGAGTTCATCGCCATCGGCACCGGCGTCGTGCACGGCGACGGCCACCGCGGCTTCCGCGCCCACGACGGCGGCCCGTTCACGTCGGACCTGTCGGGCCAGGATTTCTGGTCGCTGCTGCACTCCGGCTATCGTCCGGTCGAGATGGTGATGGGCAGTTGCGTCTATCACGTCGCCCATCGCGGCCTGTTCGCCGGCATCGGCACGGTCGGCCGCAACGTCGAGCTCGAGAACTTCACCTCCGCGCTCTACGAGGCGCGCGAGATCGCGATCGAGCGCATGCAGTTCGAGGCGTCGGCGGCCAAGGCCGAAGGCGTCGTCGGCGTCGACATCCACGAAGGCAGCCACGGCTGGCAGACCCACGTGATCGAGTTCTTCGCCATCGGCACCGCCGTGCTGCCGCTCGACCAGGAGATCACGCCGGAAAAGATCGGCGAACCGATCATGGTGCTGAGCGTGAACGATTGAGGCAGCCTACAACGCGGCCTCGTCCCGCCGCATGAACCGACCGGCGTCGCATCAATCCTCCTCGCCCATGCCGCGAAACACCTCGGTGAGTTGCACGCTCATCGGCAGGTTGAGCAGCTCGCCGGTGGGCGTGCGCTGCAGGAACCAGCGGCCGTAGACCTCGCCGAGCGCATGCCGGCGCGCCATGACGGTGAGCGCGCGCGTCACCGCCGCCGCCATCTGCGGATCATCGCGGCGGAACATGAGGCCGTACGGCTCGTAGGTGATGAAGTCGCCGACGACCGCCATGGTCGCCTCCGCCTTCTTCTCGACGATGAAGCCGTAGAGCAGCACGTCGTCGGTCGCGAACGCGTCGGCCTTGCCGTCGGCGAGCATGGCGTAGCTCTCCGCGTGGTCGGGCGCCGCGACGATCGTGATGCCGAGCTTGTACTTGTCGTTGAGCGCCCGCAGCGCCGCCTCGTTGGTGGTGCCCGAGGTCACGACCAGCGTCTTGCCGCGCAGGTCGCGATAGCTGGCGATGCCCGAGCCGCGCTTCACCAAAAGCTTGGTGCCGGCCACGTACACGATCGGCGAGAACGCGACGCTCTTCTGCCGCTCGGTGTTGCTGGTGGTCGAGCCGCATTCGAGGTCGACCTTGCCGGATTTCACCGCATCGATGCGCGTGTCGGACGTCACCGGCACGTAGGCGATGCGGATCGCGGCGCCGTTGAGCTCGCGCGCGATCTCGTCGACCACGGCGTGGCACAGATCGATCGAATAGCCGAGCGGCTCCGCAGCGCCCGGCCGCACGAAGGAGAACGGGAACGACGCCTCGCGATAGCCGATGGTGACGACGCCGCTGTCGTGGACCTTCGCGAGCGTCCCGGTGAGCGTCGCCGGGGTGTTGGCCTCGGTCGACGGCGGCGGCGCCGTGACGTCGGCGCCGCCATTGAGATCCTCCGCATGGGCGCGCGGGCCGACGAGCGCGAGGACGCCCACGGCGGCGGCAAGACTGAGCGCGATGGTCCTGTTCACGGCAACATCCCCCAAACCTCCCCTGGCGCATGCTGGGCCGGACGCGCGAACGCGTCCGGCGCGAGGCTCGCGCGGCGATCAGGCCGCGAGCGGCTTCGGCTCGGCCACCGCCGGCACGTCATCCTGCGACGGGCCGAACTCGTGCTCGAACTTCGCCACCGCCGAGGCGGCGAGCGAGTTGCCGATCACGTTGGTGGCGCTGCGGCCCATGTCGAGGAACTGGTCGATGCCGAGGATGAGCAAGAGCCCCGCCTCCGGGATGCCGAACTGCTTGAGCGTCGCCAGGATCACGACCAGTGACGCGCGCGGCACGCCGGCGACCCCCTTCGAGGTGAGCATCAGCACCGCTGCCATGGCAAGCTGCTTGCCCCACGGCATGTCGATGCCGTAGGCCTGCGCGATGAAGATGCTCGCGAAGGTGCAGTATGCCATGGTGCCGTCGAGGTTGAACGAGTAGCCGAGCGGCAGCACGAAGCTCGCGATCTTCTTCGACACCCCGAATTTTTCCAGCTGCTCGAGGATTTTCGGGTAGCTTGCCTCCGAGCTCGCGGTCGAGAAGGCGAGCAGGAAGGGCTCGTACATGCGCCGCACCAGATCGGACATGCGCCCGCCGATGGTGAGGAAGCCGACCGCAATCAGGATCGCCCACAGCACCGCCAGCGTGAGATAGAAGCCGCCGAGGAACTTGGCGAAGTTCAACAGGATCATGGGGCCGGATTTGGTGATGACCGACGCCACGGAGGCGCAGACCGCGATGGGCGCGAGCTTCATCACGTAACCGGTGATCACGAGCATCATATGGGCGACATTGTCGGCAAGCTCGATCAGGGGCTTGCCGCGCTCGCCGAGCGCCATGATGGCGATGCCGGCGAAGATCGCGAAGACGACGATCTGCAGGATCTCGCCCTCGGCCAGGGA
>DATBZM010000250.1:0-18210 GCA_036513175.1 Xanthobacteraceae bacterium
ACGGGATCGTAAATCGCGCATTGGTTGGCCATGATGGAGCCAATCATGATGCGTCCGTCCGGAAACACACAGCTCGGCGCATCACCGATGTGCGTCCATCCGGGAGGCGTCGCGATCGCGGTCCAGGTATTCGTCACCGGATTGTAAATTTCGGCCGCGAGCAGATCAGTCGATACTCCCGCGTTGTACTCGCCGCCCGCGACAAATACGCGTCCATCGCGAAGCACGGCCGACGCGAAATACAAGGGCGAATTTGGGCCATTCGCCAGGGCCGACCACGTCCCGTTCACATAACTGCCGGCAATATCGGGTTTAAGCTTCCACCATTGATTGCTGTCGCTGTTTTGGCACATCACCGTGCCGTCGGTTAGCAGCAACATCGTGCCCGCGCCAAAAGTGGGCTGGTGGGCGAGAGGTCCCCATGTTCCAGGCATAAATCCCTCCTGTTTCAACTAACGCGGAATTGCTGAGATAAAGGTGGCCCCGGTTGTCTGAACAGATTTTCCGCTTCGATAAGTGGAGCCTCTGCCGGGGTCAGGCTGCCAAGCGGAGGGGCAGTGACGTGAAGTAGTGTGTCGTGCCGTCAAGGCTCGAGTACGGTCGCCTCGATGCTGATCGCAATGCCGTTGGTGGCAACCACGCCGGTAAAGGCTGGGTGGCCGGTATTTGTCGGCCCGAAGATTATTTTGCTACACCCTCTGATTGTCAAGTGGGCTGCGCCACTTTTCGCAGGCCCCACGAACGAGAGATAGCAAGGTTCACGCTGACGCAAGCGCCCGCGCAGCCCCCACGGCTGCATCTTCCAGGATCATGTCGGCGCCCTTCTCGGCGATCATCACGGTCGCGGCATTGGTATTGCCCGACACCAGCGCCGGCATGATCGAGGCGTCGACCACGCGCAGGCGCTCGATGCCGCGCACGCGCAGGCGCTCGTCGACCACGGCGGCCGGATCGGAGCCCATGCGGCACGTGCTGGTCGGATGGAACACCGTGGTCGAGGTCGCGCGCGCATAGGCGAGGAGATCTGCGTCGCTCGTGACGCTCGGCGCCGGCTTGTGCTCCTCGGCGACGTAGCGGCGCATGGTGGGCTGGCGCATGATGCCTTGCAGCTGCCGCATGCCGGCAAGCAGGGTGTCGCGGTCGAACTGGCTCGTCAGATAGCGCGGCTGGATCGCGGGCGGCTCGGCCGGGTCGGCCGACTTGATGCGCACGTAGCCGCGGCTCTCGGGGCGCAGCTGGCACACCGAGACGATGAAGCCGGGAAACTTGTGCAAGGTCGCACCCGCCGTGTCGGCGCTAAAGATCAGGAAATGCAGCTGCACGTCGGGCGACGCGAGATGCGGGCGCGTGCGCAGGAAGGCGCCCGCATAGCCTGCACCGATCGCCAGCATGCCCTTGCGGGTCGCGAAGTAGCGCAGGCCGGCGAGCATCTTGTGGCGCCAGTTGTGCACCACGTCGTTCATCGTGATCGGCTCGGTGCAGCGATACTGGAAGCGCACCTGCAAATGGTCTTGCAGGTCGGCGCCGACGCCGGCGATGTCGGCGACGACCGCAATGCCGTGCTGGCGCAGCAGCGCCGCCGGGCCGAGGCCGGAGAGCTGCATGAGCTGCGGCGAGTTGAAGGCGCCGCCCGCGAGGATCACCTCGACGTTCGCGCGCGCGACGTGCGTTGCGCCGTCGCGGCGATATTCGATGCCGGTCGCGCGCCGCCCGTCGAGCAGGATGCGGGTCGCGAGCGCGTTCGTCTCCACCTTGAGATTCGGCCGCCGCCGGGCCTGGCGCAGATAACCGGCGGCGGTCGAGCGGCGCAGGCCGTTGCGCGCGGTGTACTGGAAGTAGCCGGCGCCCTCCTGGGCCGGGCCGTTGAAATCGTCGTTGCGCGGGTGGCCTGCCTGCTGCACGGCCGCGATGAAGGCCTCGCACAGCGGGTGCGGCTCGCACACGTTGGAGACCGAGAGCGGCCCGCCAGCGCCGTGCAGCGCGTCGGCGCCGCGCTCCTGGTCCTCGGCGCGGCGGAAATAGGGCAGCACGTCGTCAAAGCTCCAGCCCGCATTGCCGAGCTGGCGCCAGCGGTCAAAATCCTCGTGCTGGCCGCGGATATAGAGGAGGCCGTTGATCGAGCTCGACCCGCCCAGCACCTTGCCGCGCGGCTGGATGATGCGGCGGTTGTCGAGCTCGGGCTCGGGCTCCGACGCGTAGAGCCAGTTGACGCGGGCGTCGCTGAACAGCTTGCCGTAGCCGAGCGGCACGTGAATCCAGAAATGCCGGTCGTGCCCGCCCGCCTCGAGCAGCAGCACGCGATGGCGGCCGTCGGCGGTGAGGCGATTGGCCAGCACGCAGCCGGCGCTGCCGGCGCCGACGATAACGTAATCGAAGGAGTCGGTTGGTACTTTGTCCGGCATGGTATTCCTCCGGCGAAGCGGAAGACTACATCATCGAACCGGCCGGCTAATCAATGGCGGCCGCGGGCGCATCGCCTTCGGTCAGGTGGAGGGCCCTTGCATTTGATTGAGCACAGTGCGCGCGCCCCCTCTCCCCGCAAGGGCGGGGAGAGGGAGCGCGGGCGCCGTGCTCACCTCACATGCGATTGGTCCGCCAGCTGGGGCGCCGTGCCGCGGCCGATCGATCTGGCAATGACGCCCGCCGACCGGCTAGAGTCCTGCACTGCTGGGCGGCTGGCGGCCTTCGTGCGGCGCCGCGGGCCGGGTGGAGAAGTTCGACGTGAACGCCGACGTGTCGCGCACGGCAGATGCGGTTGACCTTGTCGCACGCGAGGGCGCGCGACCGGCGAGCTTTGGGCTGCGCGGCATTGCGATTGCGCTCGGTCTCGGCTGGTCCGTTCTATTCATCCTGGTCGGCGTCGTCTGGCGCCTGCAGCTCTACGGCGACGGCTCGATCTTTGCCTATTCGGTCGCGGTCCGCTCCGGCTGGGCGTTCCATTTTCGCGACATCGCCGACCGCCTCTTTGTCTACGTCTTCTCGCATCTGCCGGCCGAGATCTACGTGGCGCTGACGCACGACGCGCGCGGCGGCATCGCGCTCTACGGCCTCCTGTTCTTCGCCGCCCCGCTGATCGGGCTCGCCGCGACCTTTGCGGCCGACCGGTCGCCGCGGCGCATGATATTCGCCTGCGCCTGCCTTTCCACCGCCTGCCTTTGTCCGCTGGTGTTCGGCTTCCCGACCGAGATGTGGGTCGCGCATTCGCTGTTCTGGCCGAGCCTCGCGCTCTGCCACTATGCGGGGCGCGGCATCGGCGGCACCGCCGCCATTTTCGTGGCGCTGCTCGCGCTCGCCTTCACCCACGAGGGCGCGGCCGTCTGCGCCCTGGTCATCGTCGCGACGGTTGCGCTGCGCGGGCTGCGCGATCCGATTTTCTGGCGCTCCGCCGGTGTTCTTGCCGGCGTGCTCGCCATCTGGGCGAGCGTGAAGCTCGCGATCCCGCCCGACCCCTACTACGCGAGCATCATTCCGGCCGCGGCCTTCAACTTCATCGACATCGGCAACCTGCTCGACAGCGCCTTCGTCATGCTGCTGCTCGGCGCGCTCGCGGCCTATGCGATCGTCTTCCTCGTCCTGCGGCTGGTTACGCCGCAGCGGGCACACATCTATGCTGTCGCGATTGGCGCGCTCGCGCTCGCCGTCTACTGGCTGCGCTTCGATCATTCGCTGCACACGCAGAACCGCTATTACGTGCGCACCGCGATCTTCTTCATCACGCCGGTCGCCGGCGCACTCGCGGCGCTCGCTGCGCTGCGCGCCGAGGGGCGCCTGCGCGTCCCGATCGCGTTCCTCGCGCCTTATGCCGATGCGCTCGCCGACCGCGTCATGGCGCTCACGCGTGGGGGCGCGGCACGCGCCGCAGTCGGCGCGATCCTGACGCTCGCGCTCGTGCACGCGGTCGAGACCGCGAAATTCGTCACCGCCTGGACCGAGTACGAGGCGGCGGTGCGCGCGCTCGCCATGGGCACCGCCTCCGATCCGGCGCTCGGCAATCCGCGCTTCGTGTCGTCGGCGCGCATCAGGCCCGATCTCAACCGCCTGAAATGGCAGACCACCACGCCGTATCTTTCGGTGCTGCTCGCCCCGGACTTCTTGCCGGCGCGGCTCGTGGTCGATCCGAGCAGCGGCTATTTCTGGCTCTCGTGCCGGCTCGCGACCGCGAATGCGAAGGCCGACCTGGCGATCCCGGCGGCAAGCCGGGAGCTGATCCGGGCGTATGCGTGCGAGCATCGGTAGGTCGCGCGAGCGTCAGCCGTTCTCGAGCCGATAGCGCAGCCACACGGCGCCGCCGTCGAGCACGCGGCTGCTCTCCAGCGTCATTGACTTGATCGGAGGCGGCCGACCGGCCTCGGTTTCGCCCGAGTCGAAGACGCTCGGCGCGCCCTTCGCGCCGTCGACGGCCGGACAGAGGATCAGGCTGATCTCGTCGACGAGGCCGGCGCGCAGGAAGGCGCCATTCGCCCCGCCGCCACCTTCCAGCGGTAGGCGCTTCACGCCGATCTGGCGATTGAGGATCTCGAGAGCCGATCCGAGCTTCATGACATCCTCGTCGGCGGCGGCCCCGCCGCGATCACGCGCGGTACTGCGCGTCGCTGACCTGCTCCATCCACTCGACCACCTTGCCGTCGAGCGATTCCTGAATGGCGATATGCGTCATCGCGGTGGTGGGCGAGGCGCCGTGCCAATGCCGCTCGCCGGGCGGAAACCACACCACGTCGCCGGGGCGGATTTCCTCGATCGCCCCGCCCTCGCGCTGCGCCCAGCCGAGGCCGAAGGTGACGATCAGGGTCTGGCCGAGCGGGTGCGTGTGCCAGGCGGTGCGTGCGCCGGGCTCGAAGGTGACGCTCGCGCCGGCGACGCGCGCCGGGGTGGGTGCCGCAAACAACGGGTCGATGCGGACCGTCCCGGTGAACCAGTCCGCCGGGCCTTTGCCGGACGGCTGCGCGCCGCTTCGCTTGATCTCCATGGGTAGGACTCCTTTTGCCGAGGATGCGATGAGCCGAAGGTTGCCCTTGATTTAGGCCGCGGCGCGCCGGCGGCCAGGCGCTGTCATCAGCCTGTGGTCGGCGCGTGCGGACGGCGCCTCGCCGGCCGGCGGTGGCCAAGCGCGGCTGGTCGGGTGTATCCTTGTGCTGAATCATACCCAACTGCGCCGGCACGCGCACGGGCGCCACGGAGGCAAATCCATGCAGCTCAGGACTTCACCGGCCGCCGCCCACGGATACACCGACGCCGAGTGGCAGACGCGGGTCGATCTCGCGGCCGCGCATCGGCTGGCCTACATGCACGGCTTCAGCGAGGGCATCTTCAACCACCTCACGTTCCTGGTGCCCGGCCGCAGCGACCGCTACTACCAGATTGCCTTCGGCACCCATTGGTCGGAGGTGACGGCCTCATGCCTGATGGAGGTCGGCATCGACGACGGCGTGGTCAAGCGCGGCGAGGGCGAGGTCGAGCGATCCTGCTTTTGCATCCACGCGCCGATGCACAAGGCGCTGCCGCAGGCCAAGGCGGTCTTTCACACCCACATGCCGTTCACCAGCGCGCTCACGCGCCTCGAGGATCCGCGCATCAAGGAAATCGGCCAGACCGAGGTCGGCATGATGGGCGGCATCGCCTATGACGACACCTACACCGGTCCGGCGCTCGACCCGCAGGAAGGCCGGCGCCTCGCCGCGGTGCTGGGCGAGAAGACGATCCTGTTCATGGCCAACCATGGCGTCACCACGGTGGGCGACACCATCGCGGATGCCTATGACCGGCTCTACTACATCGAGCGCGCCGCGCAGGTGCAGATCTATGCGATGTGGACCGGGCAGCCGTTGAAGCAGCTTCCCGCCGCCGTGGTCGACAAGACCATGCGCGACATCGGCGGCCCGAGCCTCTATGCGGGACCGACGCCGGCGCAGCGCCACTTCAATGCGTTGAAGCGCATGCTCGACCGGCGCGAGCCGGATTACGCATCGTAGCGCCGCGCAACGCATGCCGCTTCGCTCATTCTTGTGCCGCGCGGCGTGTGCCTTCCTCGCCGCGATGTTGGCGTTGCCCGCGCCGGCGCAGACGTTTCCGTCCCGCACGGTGCGGATCATCGTGCCGTTTCCGGCCGGCGGCACCGCCGACGTGATGCCGCGCGTGGTCGCCGACTGGCTGTCGCGCCAATGGGGACAGCCGGTGGTGATCGAGAACAAGACGGGCGCAGCCGGCAATATCGGCGCCGAAGACGCCTACCGGGCGGAGCCGGACGGCTACACGCTGCTGTCGGCGCCGCCGCCGCCGCTCGTCATCAACCAGAACCTCTATCCCAACCTGCCGTTCGATCCCGCGAGGTTCGTGCCGATCTCGGTGATGGGCGTCGTGCCCAATGCGCTGGTCGTCAACCGCAGGAAGATCGCGGCGAAAACGGTCGCGGACTTCATCGCCTATGCCAAGGCCAATCCCGGCGAGGTCGCGGCCGCAACGCAGGGCAACGGCACCACCTCGCATCTCACCGCCGAGCTTTTCCAGATGATGGCCGGCGTGAAGCTCGTGCAGGTGCCGTACCGCGGCTCGGCGCCGGCGCTGCAGGGGCTGCTCGCCGGCGACGTCGACATCATGTTCGACAATCTCGGCGTCTCGCTCGCGCTGGTGAAGGGCGGCGAGCTGCGGTTGATCGCGGTCGGCACCGACAAGCGCATGAGCGCGCTGCCCGACGTGCCGACGATCGCCGAGACGCTGCCGGGCTTCGCCTCCTCGGCCTGGTTTGCGGTCGTGGCGCCGCCGCGCACGCCCGCGCCGATCGTCGAGAAGATCAGCGCCGACATCGCGGCCGCGATCAAGGACCGCGGGGTCGCTAAGCGCCTCGCCGACCTTTCGGCCGAGCCGGTCGGCGGCACGCCGGCGCAGACCGCGGCCTTCATGCGCGCCGAGGTCGAGCGCTGGAACAAGGTGATCAAGGCCGCTAATGTGAAGCTGGAGTAGGGTGGCCAAAGCGAAGCGTGCCCACCGCAATTCCGGCCGCGTGGGCACGGCGCGTTCCGCGCCTTTGCCCACCCTACGGAAACAGGTACCGCGAGAAGCGCCCATGAACATCCACGAGCGCAGCTGGCCGACCGAGGGCCTCACGCGCATCCCGTATTGGATCTATTCCGACCGCGAGCTCTATGCCGAGGAGCAGGAGCGCATCTTTCGTGGCGACACCTGGACGTTCCTCTGCCTCGAGGCCGAGCTGCCGCGCCCCAACACCTTCCGCACGGCCAGCCTGGGCGACATGCCTGTCGTGGTCACCCGCGACCGGGACGGCGCGATCCATGCCTTCGAGAACCGCTGCGCACATCGCGGCTCGCTTCTCTGTCTCAAGGAGCGCGGCGAGGCGCGCGAGATCGTGTGCGTCTATCACAACTGGACCTACGATCTCGAAGGCAAGCTCACCGGCGTCGCCTTCCGCCGCGGCATTGGCGGCAAGGGCGGCATGCCGGCGGACGCGCGGCCCGATCAGCACGGGCCGCGCAGGCTGCGCGTCGAGATCTTCGCCGGTCTGGTGTTCGGAACGATGAGCGAGCGGCTGGCGCCGGTCGAGCAATATCTCGGCCCGGAGGTCGCGCCGAAGGTCCGCCGCGTCATGAAAGCGCCCGCGAAGCTGCTCGGCGGCTATAGCCAGATGCTGCCGGGCAACTGGAAGCTCTACATGGAGAACGTGAAGGACAGCTACCACGCGAGCCTGCTGCACATGTTCTTCACCACCTTCCGCCTCAACCGCCTGTCGCAGAAGGGCGGGCTCGTCATCAGCGAGGGCGGCGACAACCACATCAGCTACTCGATGACGGCGGACGTCGCCGGCAAGGAATACGAGCAGGCCGGCCTGCGCTCGGCGCAGGCGGGCTACAGCCTGGAGGCGCCCGAGCTGCTCAAGAGCATCGACGAGTTCGGCGACGGCATCGGCCTGCAGATCCTGTCGGTGTTTCCCGGCTTCGTGCTGCAGCAGATCAGGAACTGCCTGGCGGTGCGGCGCGTGGTGCCGCACGGCCTCGATCGCACCGAGCTGGTGTGGACCTGCTTCGGCTTCGTCGACGACGACGCGGAGATGACCGAGCTGCGCATGCGCCAGTCGAACCTGATCGGGCCGTCCGGTCTGATCTCGATGGAGGACGGCGCCGCGACCGGCTTCGTGCAGCGCGGCATCCGCGCGGCGGGCGACAAGGAGTCGTTCGTCGAGATGGGCGGCAGCGGCATCGCCTCCGAGGAGAGCCGGGTCAGCGAGGCCGCGGTGCGCGGGTTCTGGAAGACCTATCGCCGCCACATGGGGATGTGACGCCGTGATGGACATCGAACGCCGGCTGGCGGTGCTCGACCTCAACGCCCGCTATGCCGAGGCGATCGACGACGGACGGCTCGAGGAATGGCCGGACTTCTTCACCGAGGACGGGCGCTATCGCATCACCACCGCCGAGAACGTCGAGCAGGGCCTGCCGCTGTCGATGGTCTATGCGACCTCGCGCGCGATGCTGCGCGACCGCGTCAAGGCGCTGCGCGAAGCCAACATCTACGAGGCGCAGCGCTATCGCCACATGCTCGGGCCCGCGCGCATCGAGTTCGGCGCCGACGGCACCTTGCATGCGCGCACGAGCTTCATGGTCGCGCGCATCATGCATACGGGCGAGACCGCGCTGTTTGCGACCGGCAGCTACCGCGACCGTATCGCGCAGGATGGCGAGGCGGCGCGCTTTGCCGAGCGCACCGTCATTCTCGACAGCCGGCAGATCGATACGTTGCTGGCGATCCCGCTGTAGGTGGAGGGCCGGAGGGCGTAGCCCGGATGAGGCGCGGAGCGCCGACATCCGGGAACAGCTGTCCCCGCATATCCCCCGCTTCGCGGGGTCATGCGGGCTACGGCTCGTCCTCTGTCGTCTGTTCTCCTACCGCCGCTCGGCCGTCCAGGTGCCCGAGCACACGCCGGAGCCGATGCCGCGCCAGACGCCCGAGCCGCCGTCGCTCGACAGCCAGCCGTGGCCGTCCGCATAGCTCCCCGCGCGCGACACCCGCACGTGGACCTTGCCGTTGCGCGCCACCTGTCCGCGGATGTCGAACGCGTTTTCACCGACGTAGCTCACGACGCCGTTACGGATTTCAATCCCATAGCGGTAAGCGCGATCGCAGGTGCCCCTGTCGGTCTCGATCACGACGCTCCAGCGCCCGTCGAATTGCGTGACCGGCGGCGCCGCAGCCGCGGCCGGAGCCATCGCCGCCACGGCGACGAGCAGGGCAAAAACGCATCTGAGCATTGAGGCCTCGCGAGAAAACCCGACGGACTGCGATTCGCCCCCCGGATCGCGTCGGCGCACCACCGGGAACCGGCAAAATCTAGTGTGCGGGTCGGGCTTGCGAAATAGCCTGCACAGAATTTTTCAGAGCCGACGCGCCGCCGGCTGTGCGTGAGAGGAACAAGTCATTTGCGCACGACCAGCACCGAGCATTTGGCGTAGCGCACGACGTGGGCGGCGTTCGAGCCGAGAAAATAGGTGCGCACCGCCGGCAGGTGCGAGCTCATGACGATAAGGTCGGCATTGATCTCCTTCGCCTCTTCCAGCACCTCGTGATAGACGCCGCCCTGTCGCACGGTCGTGCTCACATGGGCGGAATCGAGCCCGGATTCCCCGGCGATGATCGTGAGCGCCTCCTCGGCGGACTGGCGCTGCTGCTCGTCGAAATCGGTCGGCACGTATTCGGCGAGCATCACCGGCGTCATCGGCAGCACGTTGAGCAGGCGCAGATGCCCGCCCGAGGGCCGCACCAGCGCGACCGCGGTCTCGATCGAGGGCTTGGCGAGCTCGGTGTCGGCGAGGTCGACCGGCACCAGGATCTGCGTGAACATGCGTCCCCCTTCAGTCCGTCGCCGTTTCCAGCATGCGCGGCACGACGAAGCGTTCCAGCCGGCCGGAACGCGTGTGCAGCTTCGTCCACTCCTCGATCGCAAAGTCGATCACCACGAGCCCGCCGGTCGGCAATTTCTCGCGCAGGCGCTCGCGGTCGTCGAGGTCGCCGGCGGCGATGAGCTGCGTCGCCACCTCCTGCAGGCCGGGATTGTGGCCGACCGCCAGCACCGACTTGGCGGCGGGCTCGGCGTGGCGAAACAGGTCGAGCAGGGTGCGCGGAGCCGCGTCATAGAGCCGCTCCACGTAAGTCGCCGCCGACGCGGCCGAAACCGCGGCGGCGACCAGTTCCCACGTCTCGCGGGCACGCCTGGCGGTCGAGCACAGCACGCAATCGGGCACCAGCTTGTGCCGGGCGAGATAAGCACCGATGCGCGGCGCCGCCTCCTGTCCGCGGCGGTTGAGCGGGCGCTCATGGTCGCTCGCGCCCGGCTCGGCCCAGGACGATTTGGCGTGACGCAACAGGAGCAGGCGGCGCATGATTCAGCACGTCGATTTCATCGGGCCGACAGGGTAGCATAGAAGCCGCACGTCCGCGCGGGGCGCGGCGATGGGTGGCCTTACGTGTGCGGGTTGACATGAACGCGAGCGTACGCGCCGATTCCGGCGCCAGCTGGTATGCGGCGCAGGCGGACGGTACGGAAGGAGCGGCTTTCGAGCGCGCGCGCCTCACCTACGACGTCGACGTCGACGTCTGCGTCATTGGTGGCGGGCTGGCGGGCTTGACGGCGGCGCGCGAGGTCGCGCGGCGCGGCTGGTCGGTTGCGCTGCTCGAGGCGCGGCGCGTGGCGTGGAGCGCGTCCGGACGCAACTGCGGCTTCGTGCTGCCGGGTTTCGGCGCCGATCCGCGCGCCATGGTCGAGCGCGTCGGCGTCGACCGCGCCAGGGAATTGTGGAAGCTGTCCGAGGCGGGCGTCGAGTACGTCCGCGCCACCATCCGCGATGCCGCGATGCCGGGGGTCGATCCGGTCGACGGCTGGCTCGACGTGTCGAAGATCGACAATGGCGACGAGCTGCTCGCCGTCGCAAGCCTGCTCGGACAGGAATTCGGCGCGACAATCGAGGGCTGGCCGACCGAGCAGGTGCGCGCCGCGCTCAAGAGCGATCACTATTTCCATGCCATCCACTATCCGACCGCGTTCCACCTCGATCCGCTCGCCTATACGCGCGGCCTCGCCAAGGCGGCGCTTGCCGCGGGCGCCGTCATCTTCGAGGAGACGCCGGCGCTCGCGATCGATCCGGCGGGCGTGCGCAAGCGGGTTGCCACGCCGAAGGGGCGGGTGCGAGCCGCCCATATCGTGCTCGCCGGCAATGCGCATCTCGGCGCGCTGGTGCCGGGCCTTGCCGACACCGTGCTGCCGGTGACCGGGTTCGTTGCCGTCACGGCGCCGCTCGGCGCACGGCTCGGCGAGGCGATCGCGTATCGCGGCGCCGTGACCGACACGCGGCTCGCCGACCATCACTACCGTATCGTCGGCGGCGACCGGTTGATGTGGGCAGGCGCCGGCGGGTTCTGGCCGCATGGCCCGCGCGGCGCCGCACGGCAGTTCAAGGCGGCGATCGCGCGCATCTTCCCGCAGCTCGGCGCGGTCGAGATCGAGCACGCGTGGTCAGGCGTGATGGGTTTCTCGCTGCACGGCATGCCGCAAGTAGGCGAGGTCATTCCTGGCCTGTGGCTGGCCAATGGCTTCGGCCGGCACGGGCTGAACACGACCGCGATGGCGGGCGAGCTGATCGCGGCGGCGATCACCGAGCACGACGATCGCTGGCGGTTGTTTCTTCCCTACGAGCTGGTGTGGGCGGGCGGCCGGCTCGGCCGCCTCGCGCGGCACGTCGGCGTGTGGTCGCGCGGACGCGGCGAGGACTGGGCCGCGAGCGTGGCGCGGCGGCGCGAGGCTGTGCGGCGGGCCGAAGCGCTGACGGAGCCACAACAGCCGGCCGAGCACGAGCCGACCGCTGCGCCGTCGCCGATGGCAGCGCCTGTCATCGGTCAAAGCGAAGGGGAGGCGGAGAGCTCTCCCCTTGTTCCCGAGGCCAACGTCCCGGAGATCGACGTTCCGGAGGTCGAATCGTTGCTGCGGAAGGCGGCAGAGCGAGCGAGGGGCGTTGAAAGCCACTCGGACCGGCCACAGGCCGAATTTCCTCCCTTCGGCCGCAATTCGCAGGATTCCTGACCCGGCACGCACCCCGCCCGGGCGTTCTTGCTCCTGACGCAGGGTTGACGGTAGCATTCTCGCTCTCGATCCGGTAAGTCTAGGTGGGTTGGGGGCAGGGGGACTTGATGGCGCGCGCGGTCCGCGCAATGTGGGGCTCGTGTCTGCTGGCTGCGCTCGCGGCCGGCGTTGTGCGCGCGGCCGATCTGGTGCCCGCTGCCCCGGTGGCCTCCCAACCGCAATGGACCGTCGAGATCGGCGCCGAGGTGCGCTCCCTGCCGCACTGGCAAGGCTCCGACGACTACAGCTTCTACCCGTTTCCGCTGTTCGACCTGCGCGATGCCGGAACGCCGGCGCGCTTTCACGGCCCGCGTGACGGTTTTGGCTACGCGGTGCTCGACACCGATATGGTCAAGGCCGGGCCAGTCGTTCAGGTGGAGCTCGGCCGCTACGTGAAGCACAATCCCGACCTCGCCGGGCTCGGGGACGTGGGCATGGCTGCCGAGGTAGGCGGGTTCGTCGATTATTGGCCGACCCATTGGCTGCGCGCGCGGGTCGAGCTGCGCCAGGGCTTCGGCGGGCATACCGGCGTGGTGTCGGATCAGACGCTCGATCTCGTCGTGCCGGTGGCGCCGCAATGGACACTGTCGGGCGGGCCGCGGCTGACCGAGGCGACGCGGGACGCCAATGAGCCCTATTTCGGCGTCACCCCCGCTCAATCGGCCGCGTCCGGTCTGCCGGTCTACGATCCGGGCGGCGGCCTGCGCTCCTACGGCATCGGCACGCAAGCGCGCTACCAGTGGAATCCACAATGGGCTAGTCACGCCTTCGTCGAATATTCGCGCCTCACCGACGGCGTCGGCAACTCGCCCGTCGTGACCGCGCGCGGCGCGCCCGACCAGGCGATGTTCGGCTTCGGCACCGTCTATTCGTTCGACATGCCGGCTCTGTGGTAGCGGGCGCGCGGTTCGCATCACCGCGTGCCGGCAAGCCCGCTCGCGCGAAATCTGCACATGCCCCAGCGGTGAACTGCGTCCAAGCCGCGCACCGCCGGCAGGTGACTTGCGGCCCGGTGGCAAAACGGGCGAATATTCGTGCAGAAATCAACCAGCCGCCGTCGAACGAAAACACAAAGGCGGCTCAGGGAGGAACCATGAAATTTGCGCGCGCCCTCGCGGCGTCCATGTTCGCCGCATGCGTTCTCGCCGTGGCCGGCGGCGCTGCCTCGGCGCAGAACTATCCTGCCCGTCCGATCACGCTGATCGTGCCGTTCCCGCCCGGCGGCGCGACCGACACCATCGCGCGGGTGATCCAGGACGCCATGGCGAAATCGCTCGGCCAGCCGATCGTGGTCGAGAACGTCGGCGGCGCCGGCGGCATGATCGCGGCCGCGAAGGCGGCGCGCGCGCCGGCCGACGGCTACACGATCCTCATCCACCAGGTGGCGCTCGCCGCCGGCATGTCGATGTACAAGGACCTGACGTTCGACGCGGTGAAGGATTTCGTCGGCATCGGACCGATCAACACCGCCGCCTCCACCCTGACGGCGCCCGCCAGCCTGCCGCCGAACAATTTTGCCGAGTTCCTGAAATGGACGCAGGAGCCCGGCCACAACATCAAGATCGGGCATGCGGGCGTCGGTTCCTACTCGCATCTGGCCGGCGTGCTGGTCGCGCAGGAGCTCGACCTCAAGGTCACGCAGGTCGCCTATCGCGGCGCCGGGCCGGCGCTGGTCGATCTCCTCTCCGGCCAGGTCGACCTCGAATCGCAATCGGCCGTCGTGTCCGGCCCGCTGGTGAAGTCGGGCAAGCTCAAGGCCTACGCGGTGATCGGGCGCAAGCGCTACGGCGGCCTGCCCGATCTGCCGACCATGGGCGAGCTCGGCTACAAGAAGCTCGACATCGACTTCTGGCATTGCCTGTACGCCCCCGCCGGCACGCCGCGGCCGATCATCGACAAGCTCAACGCCGCGCTGCGCGCCGCGCTCGCCGACCCGCGCGTCAATAAGATTTTCTCGGACGGCGGCATGGACGTGTATGCGGTCGCCGACCAGACGCCCGAGTTCGCCGACGCCCTGCTCAAGAGCGAGATCAAGATGTGGAGCGGGGTGATCCGCGACAACCATATCTCGATGTAGCGAGTAGCCCGGATGAGGAGTAGCCCGGATGAGCGCAGCGACATCCGGGAGCTGGGCTGGCCAGGACCCCGGATATCGCTGCGCTCATCCGGGCTACGAGCGTCCCCTTTTTCGCGGGCGCAAGCTGGTATGATGCCTGAATGGTCAGGTATCGGCGTAACCGCGTTGAAGGCGGGCAGTTCTTCTTCACGCTGACTCTCGATGATCGCGGCTCAACCGCGCTCGTCGATCACGTCGACGCGCTTCGCCTCGCGTTCGATGTGACGCGACGAGAGCGGCCGTTTACGATCGACGCCATCGTCATTCTTCCGGACCATCTGCATGCAATCCTGAGCCTGCCGGAGGGCGATGCAGATTTTGCGGGACGTTGGCGGCGGATCAAAGGGAGTTTCAGCACTCGTCTTCTGGGCGGCGGTGCCGCTATCAAGCGGCACGCCAACGGAGAGCTGGCGCTGTGGCAACGACGTTACTGGGAACATACGATCCGCGATGATTTGGATTTCAGCCGCCACGTCGATTACATCCACTACAACCCGATAAAGCACGGATTGGTTACGCAGGTGCGCGATTGGCCGCATTCATCGTTCCATCGCTACGTCAAAGAAGGAGTATTGCCGGCAGATTGGGCAGGGAATGCCGACGAGAAGACGTCGCTCGAATTTGGTGAGCGTCGGTAAATGTAGCCCGGATGAGCGAAGCGATATCCGGGTCCTCGGAGCAAGAGGCCCATTCGCCCCCGGATATCGCTGCGCTCATCCGGGCTACACCGCGGTCAGCTCCGCGCCGCCGAGCCCGTCGAGGCTAAAGACGAAGCGGTCGCCCGCCGCGATCGGCAGCGTCGGGATGACGCTGCCGGTGATCACCACCATGCCGGCGGTGAGCGGCCGGCCGTATCCATTGGCGAGGTTGGCGATCCAGGCGAGCGTCGCGAGCGGGTCCTCGGTGCGGCCTTCGCGGCTTGCGCTGCCGTTGATGGCGAGCCGGCCGAGCGTTCCGACCGGCGGCCGGTCCGGATCGAACGGCACGTCCGGTCCCACCACGATCCCGGCATTCCAGCAATTGTCGGCGATCATCGAGAGCGCGCTGGTCACCCTGTAGTCGGCATTGCGGTCCTCGATCAGCTCGAACGCCGGCATGGCAGCAGCAACCGCGGGCGCGACGCTCGCGGCGGTGAACGACGTGCCCGCGAGATCGCGGCCGAGGCGCAGCGCGAGCTCGCATTCGATCATCAGATGCATGTGGTCGGCCAGCGCGATGCGCGCCGGCGAGGCATGGATCCGGCGCGCGAAGATCAACCCGCCGCACGGATGGTCGATGCCCATCAGCTCCTGCATGACCTTGGTGGTGGTCGCGATCTTGCGGCCGGCGACCGGGCCGAACTGCTGCTCGAGCAGCGGCGCGAGCGCGGCCTGCGCCGCATAGGCCTCGGCGAGCGTCGTCGGCGCGATTTCTGTCGGCAGGTTGCGATAGGCGGCGCGCGCCCGATGGGCGTCGAAGACGTAGCGCGCCGCTGTCTGCGGATCGAAGGTCATCTTGCGCCCCACACGTAGCCCGGATGACGCCCGCGAAAGCGGGCGGACATCCGGGACTTTTATGCATACGGCTCGATTGTTCCCGGATATCCGCCCGCTTCGCGGGCGTCATCCGGGCTACGGGTCTTCTCGTGATCACCGCACGAAGTTGTAGCGGAAGCGCTCGCCGTCCGCCTCGATCAACCCGGTGGTCGGATGGGGAAAGTGGATCGGCAGCACGAAGCGGCCGGTGCCGGCGGACTCGGTCAGGAACTTGCGCCGCGACTGCGCCGCCTGCTTCTGGTCCCAGTCGAAGATGGTCGACCACTCCGGCTCGCGCACCTGCAGGGCATGATGCATCAGGTCGCCGACGACGACGGCATTCTGGCCCTTGGAGCGGATGTTGACGCAGCAGTGGCAGGGCGAGTGGCCGGGCGTCGGGATGAGCGAGATCGTGTCGTCGAGCTGGAAGGCATCGTCGACCAGCAGCGCCTGGCCGGCCTTGACGATCGGCTCGCAATTGTACGGCCACACGTTGCCGCCGCCGCCCGGACGGTTCTCGCCGCGTTTGCACGACTCTTCCCAGGCCGCGTATTCGCCCTTGTGGAAGATGTATTTCGCCTTCGGGAAGGTCGGCACCCATTTGCCGTCGCGCAGCATCGTGTTCCAGCCGGTGTGGTCGATGTGCAGATGGGTGCAGAAGACGTAGTCGATGTCGTCGAAACGCAGGCCTTCGGCCGCGAACCCGTCGAGCCACGGCTGCTTCGGAAAATCCATCGGCGGCGGATAGCCCTTGTCCTCGCCCGTGCAGGTGTCGACCAAGATCGTGTGCTGGGGCGTGCGCACCACGTAGGTCTGATAGGTGATGACCATCTTGCCCGAGGCCGGATCGAACACGACCGGATCGAGCTCGGCGAGGTGGCGCTTGCCGACGACCGGGTCATAGGCCGGAAACATCTCCTGCGGCGTGCGCCACGGCCCGTCGCGCTCGATGATGCTGGTGATGGTGACGTCGCCGATGGTGAGTTTTTTCATGAGGGTCCCCAGCGTGTAGCCCGCATGGAGCGAAGCGGAATGCGGGGCGAAAACCTTGCGATGAAACGCCGATCCCGGATTTCGCTCCGCTCCATCCGGGCTACGATCCTACGACGCGGCCACCGGCGCCTTCTCGTTCGTTCCCGTCTCGGGCATCAGCGCGGCGGCCTTGAGGCCCGCCTGCACCTTCGGCACGGTCGCGGCGACGTCGGTGATCGGCAGGCCGTGCGTCGGCGCGATGGTCTTCACGCCGAGCCGCGCGATCAGGTGGTCGAGGCGGTCGCAGTAGACGTTCATGTCGGCGAATTTTGTCCAGAACAGCGCGAGATCCGCGAAGGTCGACGATACGTCGGGCAGGTCGAGCGAGACCGCCTCCTCGGCGACGAGGCCGCAGTGGCCGTCCTCGTGGTAGTGGCTGTAGGCAAAACCGTCGCCGGGAAACAGCACGCGCTCGCGCGTGTCAAAACCCCACCAGGTGGTGCGCAGGTCGCGGATGACGGGCTCGACCGCCATGAAGGTGCGGCCGCCGAGGTCGATCTCGTCGCCCTCGTTCATCGCGCGCATGCGGTGCTCGTATTGCGGAAAGGCGAGATGGTAGTCGCTCACGTCGCCGACCAGGAGCGCGTCGGGAAAGCCCTTGAGGATGCGCCCGAGGCCGCCGCAATGCGGCGTCTCCTGGTGGGTGACGAACAGATATTTCAGCGGCGGCACGCCGCGCGCGAACAGCTCGTGGAGATGCCGCTCGATGACGGGGAAATCCTTGGGATGCCCGGTCTCGACCAGGATCGAGGCGTCGTCGCCGGCGATGAGGAAGGCGGCGTTGTAGCCGTGATAGACCTTGCCCTTGTGGCGCTGCGCCAGGCAGTCGCCGATCCAGAAAACGCCGGACGCGATCTCGCGCGGCATGCGCTGCGCCACCGGCACATCGAGCATGCGGCTCGTGTGGTTGTGCGGCTGGTCGAGCATGGCTGCCCCTTTTCGCAGGTCACGGATCGCGTCGTCCGATCGTTCCTACCTTCGAATTGAGGCGGTGTCAGTATCCCTTTCGGCTGCCATCCGGCGCGGCATGGCAGCGATGCCGGTCTGCCCGGCCCGAGAGCCGCCCGCGCACACCGGTGCATTCAGCCACCGGACAGCCTATGCTGCGAGGCCGCGGCGGCGCCGGGCGTGTGCCGCGCACCGGCTTCGACCGTGACCCAGGGAGGGCGCGCATGATCGACTCCAATCGACGCACCATTCTGACGACGGGCGCGGCGGCCGCGGCGGCGAGCGCGGCGCCGCAGGTGTTCGCCCAAGCGGCGCAGCCAGGAGCGCCGCAGGGCTTGCCGGCAGCCGCCAAGGTCGGATTCTACGAAAAGGGCGATGTCCGCATCCGCTACGCCGAGATCGGATCGGGCTTTCCGCTGCTGGCGACGCCTGGCGGCGGACTGAACTCGCGTCTCGCCGTCTGGCCGAACGCGGTGATCAAC
>DATBZM010000251.1:0-6866 GCA_036513175.1 Xanthobacteraceae bacterium
AATGGCGTGGTCGGATGGCCGAATGAAGGGTGTGCGAAATGCGTACATTCATGAAGGAGCGCGCATCTCCATTTCGTCCAAGCCTGGGACGGCGTTTATGCGCAGCATCATGTCGACTTGATGAGTTCGGCTTCTTGCGAAACCGCTCGCATCGGACTAGACAGGTGACTAGTTATCTGGCGGGAGCCGACCATGAAATCCTGGGCCGTGCAGGACGCCAAAGCGCGCTTCAGCGAGCTGCTCGACACCTGCTTGCGCGAGGGTCCGCAGGTGGTCACCAAGCGCGGCGAAGAGGCGGCGGTGCTGGTGCCGGCGGGCGAATGGCATCGCCTCAAGCGATCGACGCGCGCCTCGCTCAAGGAGTTGCTGCTCGCCGACGCGCCGCGTGCCGACCTGGTGCTGCCGCCGCGCGGCCGGCGGCGCCGACGCAAGGCGAGGGCGCTCGCCTGAACCCGCGCCATGTATCTGCTCGATACGAACGTCGTTTCCGAGTTGCGCCGGCCGCGTCCGCATGGCGCGGTGGTGGCGTGGCTGCGCGGCGTGGCGGACGCCGATCTGCATCTCTCGGCCGTCACCATCGGCGAGCTGCAGGCCGGAATCGAGCTGACGCGCGAGCAGGATGCCGCCAAGGCGGCCGAAATCGAGGCGTGGCTCGATCGCGTCGCCGAGACCTACAATGTGCTCGCCATGGAGGCCACGACGTTCCGGCTCTCGGCCCGCCTGATGCATCGCCGATCCGACCACCTTGTCGAGGACGCAATGATCGCCGCGACCGCGCTGGCGCACGACCTGGTTGTCGTGACGCGCAACGTGCGCGATTTCGAGCCGTTGGGCGTGAAGACGCTCAATCCGTTCGTCTGAGCGCCCGCCGAAGCCGGGCGACCTCTCGTCGAAGCGTCATTGCGCCCGCGTTTTCGCAGCGTTGCGAGCACCAGAGCTGCCGGACGAAGGTCCGGGCCGGCTCTAGTGCGATCATGCGCTTATGCGGCCCGCCGCGCGTGCAGCGCCATGGCGATCAGCGCGGCGCCGCCGAAGATCAGGTTGATGCCGACGAGGAGGCCGAGCGCCCAGGCGGCGGTGCCCGGCAGGCCCGCGAAGATGATGCCGGCGAGCGCGAGGTCGATGATGCCGCTCAACAGCATCCATTCCCACCGGCCCGACAACTGGCGGCGATGCTCGACCGCGAACATGATCGAGGCGATGCCCTCGATGACGAAAAAGGCGATCAGCAGCAGTGTGAGCGAGACTGCGCCGCCGATCGGGCGGATCAGCAGGATGAGGCCCGCTGCGGTCGCGAGCAGGGCGGAAACCAGCGACCACCAGAAGCCCGGCGCGCCGCGCGCGCCGAGCGTCGTGACCCAGCCGATCAGGCCGCTGACGAGGAAGATCCACCCGAAGATGATGGTGACGGTGAGCGTCGCGAGCGGCGGCAGCATGATGGCGAGCGCGCCGAGGATGAGCAGGATGATGCCTTCCACCAGAAAGAAGGTGGAGTGCTCGCGCAGCGTGGTCGCGACCACGGCCTGGATCTGGTTCGGATCGGTGGGGGTTTGCGTCGACATAATAATCTCCGGCAATGAACGTCCGCGCAGCCCCGTGCTGGCCCGCGAACCGGGGACATCTTATAGGTGGTGGCATGGCAGATGGAAGACAAGCGGCCGGCAAGCGCCGCCATCGGGACTCCGGATGAGGCGGCGCCGATTCATAGGCCAGCTTGCGGCGGCGGTGCTCGGGCTCGGCCTCGCCGCGACCGGCGCGGTGGCGCGCGAGCCGGGCGCGCATGCATTCGTGGTGCAGATCTACGCCGACCATATCGGCCCGAACGAGGGCTTCGCGCTCGACACCGACCGCGATTTTCGCCGCTATTTCGAACCTGCGCTGGCCGAACGCATGATCCGCGATACGCACGATGCCTGGGACAAGCGCGATCGCGCGCGGCTCGACTACGACGTTTTCGTCGACGCGAGCAGCTGGTCGTTCAAGACCGTGCGTGTCGCGATCGCGCCGCATGGCCCGCGTCGCGCGGTCGCGGCCGTGACGTTCGATGAGGCGGGAGCGCGCAGGACGATCCGGCTCGATCTCGTCAGGCTCCGCGTCGGCTGGCGCATCAGCGACATCCGCGCGCCGCGCGGCGACCTGCGCGCACGCCTCGCGGCGAAGTGACAAGAGTTGCACATCGTCACGGCCGGGCGGCGCAAATTGGCGAAAGCCAACCGAAAAGACTAAATGATTTCAACCAGATCCTCGACCAGGCACTGGTCACGCGGAAGGCGCACGTCGGCGCTGTTGATAGAGACGTTAACCCGCCCCTCGTTAACCGGCAATTTCTGACTCGGTCCTAGGATGGTGGAACTTGGTGGGCGTCGTCCCGTCGGGCCGCGCGGCCCGTCGGCCGGTTCGGCGTCGCGTGTCAGTCAAGAGTGCGGCAATGGCCAAGGAAAACGAGCTCAAGGGTGCGGACCAGGTCGTCTTCGAATCCGGCTTCAAGGCGCGGATCATGGGCATCGACGGCACCTGGTGGCGCGAGTGCTATATCGAGGTGATCTCGCAGAGCGGCGCCAAGATCACGGTCGAGGGCAGCGTCGGGAACCTCAAGCTCAACGAATTCTTCCTCATGCTCTCGACCGTGGGCAACGCCCACCGCAAATGCGAGCTGGTCTACGTCAAGGGCGACGAGATCGGCGTGCGCTTCCTGCAGAAGGCCGAAGGCAAGCGCCGCGCGCGCCCGGCCTTCACTGAAGGCGAGGACTTCGTGCCATAGCCCGGCCGCGCGTCACGGCCGCCGGAGGCGGATGCCTGCGACATGGGCGAGCGAGCCGCCTTCGCTTGCTTCGCAAGCTACGGACGGGTTTGAGTCCGCCCTAGCGCGGAGCGCGCAGGCGGAAGCGACGCCATTCTTCGAACGACGATCTGCGGGCATGACCAGAACAGGCGCACTTGCCCGGCGGCGGTCCCTGTGATCAACCTGTCGCAATGACGACGGGGGCGCGGTTTCCGTTACGGCTGGCGGCCGGATTGGCGGTGGCGATTGGGCTCGACACCGGGCTGCAGCTCGTCTGGAAAACCGGCATCGCGGACCTGCCCGACACCGCATCGCTGCGCGAATTGACCGTCGCGGTGGTGCGCAATCCGATCTTCATCCTCGTCGTCGTCTTCATGGCGGCGCAGCTCGTCAACTGGCTGAAGGTTCTCGACCACGCGGACCTGAGCTACGCCAAGCCGTTCATGTCGTTGGGCTACGTGACCGTCTGCGTGCTTTCGGTCGTCATCCTCGGCGAACGCATCGCGCCGCTGCAGATCCTCGGCATCGTGATCGTGGTCGCCGGCGTGTGGTGCGTGAGCCAGACCGGGCGTACGACGCTCGGTCCCGGGGCAGAACCGGAATGAGCCCGACCGCGTTGGGCGTGCTGCTCGTCGTGGTGAGCACGATGGTCGAGGGATTCGGCCAGATCTTCTTGAAGAAATCCGCACTCGACGTCGCGCGCCGGCATCACTGGATCTTGCTTGGCGTCGCCGTGCTGATCGTCGAGGTGCTGCTCTATTCGGGCGCGCTGCGCTTTCTCGCGGTGAGCACCGCGTTTCCGATCACCAGCCTGAGCTTCGTGATGGTGACGCTGTTGTCGCGCTGGCTGCTCGGCGAGAGCGTGACCCCGCTGCGCTGGACGGGGGTCGGCCTGATCCTGATCGGCACCAGCCTGATCGTCGCGCAGGCGTGACGCGAGGGAGGCACTAGGTCGCCGGCTGCAGGCGCGACGACCTGCTCTGCAGCGCGCGGATGCGGTCGGCGAGATTGCCGCCGCCCTGACTTTCCGTGTTGGCGGCGGTGCCGGCCGCAACCGAGCTGTCGGCCGCAAGGATCGCCCCGATCGGCGAATTGGGCCCTTCGAGCGCCATGGTCAGCCGCGCGACTTCCGCCGCGATGTCGTTGATGTTCTCGCGCAACAGCGCGTTCTCGACCCGCTCGTTCGCCCAGGACTGCTCGGCTTGGCGCTTCATGGTGGCGATCTCGAGCTGCAGTTTCGCGCGCTCCTCGATCGCGTGGGCAAGCTCGGTCTTGAGGCGGATATTGTCCGCGCGTACGGTCTCGGCAGATTCGCGATGGCGGTCGCCGAAGGTGGCGAGCTCGGCGCGCAGGTCGGCCTCGTTCTTTTTCGTCACCTCGAGCTCGGTGCGCATCTGGTTCGCCGCATACTCGCGCTCGACCAGCGCCCGGCCCTGTTCGGTGAGCCGTGTCTCCAGATCCTGGAGGCGGCGGCCGAGGATTTCCGCTTCGGTCGTCTGTGCGACGAGCTGGCGCTCGAGCTGGCTGACGCGATTGCCCAGCGTCTCGGCCTTGCCGCGCTCCTCGGCGAGCTCCTTGGTCGCCGCGTCGGCGTCGCTGCGCTCGCGCGCGAGCCGCGACTCGGCGTCCTGCACGTCCTTCTCGTTGCGCTCGAGCTGCGTCTTGAGCGAATCGACCTGCGCCCTGAGCGTCTCGATCTCGGCCTTGTGCGCCAGCGTCATGGCAGAGTGCTCGCCGAGCTCGGTGGTGAGCTTGCCGAGCGCCGACTCCTTGTCGGCGAGTGCCAGTCCGGTTTCGTGCGCAGTCGTCGCCTTGACGGAAAGCTCCTGCTCGGTGGTGCGAATCTGCTCCTTGAGCGCCTTCTCGCGCGCCTCCATCGCCATCAAGGCGGCGCTCTTCTCGCCCAGCTCATGCTTGAGCAGCACGATCGCCTCGGTCTTCTTGCCGAGCTCGCTCAGATGCCCGGTCGAGCGCGTCTTGAGCTGCTCGACGCTCATCTCCAGCCGCCGCGTCGACATGGCGAACTCGGCGCGCAGCTGGTCCTTGTCGGCCTGGATCTCCGCCATCGACAGCGGGGTTGCGGCTTCGAGCCGGCGGGTGGTGAGCCGCGCCGCGCGATTGTGCACCAGCGGGACGACGATGAGCCCCAACAGGCTCGCGCACAGGAACCCGATCCCGAAATACATGATCGTTTCGATCAAGAACGCCTCCGGTCCGCCTGACGCAGTTTTCGGCGAAAGCCTGCCCCGACGTGATCCGGGGGCCGGTTCGCCGCCAACGACATGCGCCCACTCAATATGCAGCGAACATGCCACGGCGATGGCGGTTCTGCCAGCTTAACGCATTGTTAACCTAAACCCCGGAAGGGGCGCCCGCGACAAGCGAAAAAGCGCGGGCCTGCGCCTCAGAACGGATTCCAGGTCGGCTGCTCGGTGAATTTCAGATAGCCCACATTGGCGCCGAGGCGCAGCCCGACGCCGGCACGGATCGGCACCAGCACGATGTCGTTGGCGGTGAGGGCCGTCATGCCGAAGCCGCCAATGAAATAGGCCGAGCCGTCGATGCCGCCGAAGCGCTGGTAGATCGCGTGCGTGGCGGGCAGGTTGTACACCAGCATCATGGTGCGGGCGCCGTCGCCGCCAACGTCCCAGCCGAGGCTCGGGCCCTGCCAGTAGACTTTGAGGTCGCCCGCGTTCTTGGTGTAGAGCGACCCCTCGCCGTAGCGCAGGCCGCCGAAGAAGGCGCCGCCCGCCTCTTCGCCGAGCACGTAGCCGTTCGGCAGGCCCCACTGGGACACGGCCTTCTCGATGACGGTCGCGAGCCCGCGCGACACCCCGCCGAAGAAGCGATGCCCCGCATCGATCAGCTCGCCCGGCTGGAAACGATCGTTCGTCGGCTGCTGCGCGCGCGCGGTGCCCGGCGCGAGCGCCGCGAGCGCGAGCAGGACGACCAGGATTCGCAAGCCAGAGCGCATCGCGGGCTCCTTGGGATCAGGTTCGGCTTAACGCGTTGGACACCGACGTGGCCTAGGGTCACCTCGCGAGGCCCGCGCTCAGCGCGCGCACCGCCATCGAACCCCGAGGCGCTGTTAACCCTGCGGCGGCCGCTTTTCCCTCCACTCGCCGCAGCGGCGAGCCCATGGAACACCGGCCGGGGCCGGCACAACCCCCGAATCGCAACACCATCGAGTAGAACTATGACCTCAGCGCGGCGACAACGGAAGTCGGGAATGGGGCAAACCGCGGCACAGCGTTCCCGCGCCGCGCCGGCGGTCGCGCTGCTTCTGGCGCTCGGCGGCGTGCCGCCGGTCAAGGCGGCGACGACCGAGCGGGTGGTCAGCGACATGCTGAGCGGGCTCGCGATCAATGGCGTCGACCCGGTCGCCTATTTCACCGATGCGGCTCCGCTCTATGGCAACGCCGATCACGAATACAGCTATGGCGGGGTGATCTGGCGCTTTCGCAATGTCGGCGACCAGGCTGCCTTCGCGGCACGGCCGGATGTCTACATGCCGCGCTACGGCGGCTATGATCCGATGGCGCTCGGGCGCGGCGTCGCTGTGCCCGGCAACCCGCTCGTCTGGGTCATGGTCGGCGAGCGCGTCTATTTGTTCTACGACGAGAAGTCGCGCGATCACTTCATTGCCAATCCCGACGAGGCGATCGTCACCGCCGACGACAAGTGGCCGGCCGTGGTGAGCACGCTTGTGCGATGAGCGGGGCGGATGGTCTTTAGCTCGGCACAGGGTCGACCCGGCGCGTCGGGTCGCCCCAGGCGATGAAGCCAGGGATCTTGAAATCCTGCTGCGCGCGTCCGTAGCGCAGCGGGGCACCCGACGGCGTCGTGACCTCGCCGCCCGCCGCCGTGACGATGGCGTGGCCCGCCGCCGTATCCCACTCCGAGGTCGGAGCGAGCCGCGGATAGACGTCGGCCGCGCCTTCGGCGATGCGGCAGAATTTCAGCGCCGAGCCGCAGGAGATGCGAGAAGCAACTCCGACGCGGTCGAGAAAGCCCGCGGTGGCGGCGTCGAGATGGGAGCGGCTGACCGCCGCCACCCGGCCACCCGCCGGGACGGCGCGGACCC
>DATBZM010000252.1:0-13411 GCA_036513175.1 Xanthobacteraceae bacterium
TCTTCTGGGTCGCCCGCATGATGATGATGGGCCTCCAGTTCATGAAGGAAGCGCCGTTCTCGACCGTCTACATCCATGCGCTCGTGCGCGACGAGAAGGGCGCCAAGATGTCGAAGTCGAAGGGCAACGTCATGGACCCGCTCGACCTCATCGACGGCGTCGATCTTGCGACGCTGACCGAGAAGCGCGTCGCCGCAGTCGCCAACAAGGCCGACGCCGCGCGCATCGTGTCGGAGACCCGGCGCGATTATCCCAAGGGCATCCCGGCCTTCGGCGCGGACGCTCTGCGCTTCACGCTGGCCGCGATGGCGGCGCAAGGACGCGACATCAAGCTGTCCACGCAGCGCGTCGAGGGTTACCGCAATTTCGCGACCAAGCTGTGGAACGCCTGCCGCTTTGCCGAGATGAACCAATGCTTCACAGTCGACGGCTTCGATCCGGGTTCGTTGAGCGGATTGATAAACAAGTGGATCGTGACGCAGCTTGCGGACACGTTAGGCAACGTTGAGAAGGCACTAGCTGACTATCGCTTCAACGATGCTGCGAATGCCGTTTATCAATTTGTCTGGAATGTCTACTGCGACTGGTATCTTGAGTTAGCGAAGCCGGTCTTCATTGGGGTCAACGAAGAAGCGAAGGCTGAGACCCGAGCCACGGTTGCGTATGTTCGCGACGAGATTTTGAAAGTTCTGCATCCCTTCATGCCGTTTATTACGGAAGAGCTCTGGCGAGTTACGGCGAAGGAGCCGCGGGACACGCTTCTGGCGCTCACCGCGTGGCCAAGCGAACCACCATATTTCACGGATGCATACGAGGAGATGGGGTGGTTGATCGAGCTTGTTAGCGCAATCCGCTCAGTGCGCGCAGAGATGAATGTGCCACCTGGCTCCCTGATTCAGCTAACGCTGGTCAACCCATCGCAAAAGACGCACGAAAGAGCTCGGTTCTGGGATGACACGCTTAATCGACTTGCGAGAGTTTCTGGGACCACCTCTGAGCCGACTGTTCCGCGTGGCGCGGTTCAACTCTTAGTCGGTGGGGAAGTCGTCGCGCTGCCGCTCGCGGGCGTGATCGATTTTGCCGCCGAGCGCGCCCGTCTCGAGAAGGAGATCGCCAAGGCCGAGGCCGACATCAAGCGCGTCGACGCCAAGCTCGGCAATGCGGATTTCATCGCGCGCGCGCCCGACGAGGTGGTCGAAGGCGAGCGCGAGAAGCGCGAGGAGGCCGAGATGCGCAAGCAGAAGATCGTCGAGGCGCTGGAGCGGCTCAGGGGCGCAACGTGATGGGCGCAACGTGATGGGCGCAACGTGATGGGCGCGACGTGATCGGCGCGGAGTGAGCGTCCCATGGCCGACCTGCCGCTGACGCTCGCGTGCTGGAACTACGACCGCACCCGCCCGCTGATGGACGGGCGGGTCAAGCCCGACGGCATCGCGCTCGACATCAAGGTGATGCGCCCGCGCGAGGCGTTTTCGCGCATGCTGGAGAAACGCGAGTTCGACGTCTCCGAGATGTCGCTCGCGTCCTATGTAAGCCTCGTCGGACGCGGCGACTGCCCGTTCGTCGCGATCCCGGTCGCGCTGTCGAAGATCTTTCGCCACAACGGCATCTACGTGCGTCCGGACGCCGGCATCCGCACGCCGCAGGATCTCAAGGGCAAGCGGGTCGGCACCACGCAGTATGGCTCGACCGGCCTCGTGTTCATGAAGGGCATGCTGGCGCACGAGCACGGCGTCATGCCCGACGACATCCGCTGGATCATCGGCGGGCTCGACGCGCCGACGCAGCGCCCGCTGTTGCCGCTCGACCTGCCGGCGTCGATCAGGATCGATTTTCTCTCCGGCGAGAAAACGCTCGAGGGCATGCTGGCGGCGGGCGAGCTCGACGCGCTGTTCTCGCTCTATCTGCCGCAGAGCTTCCTTACCGGCGCGCCGCATATCGTGCGGCTCTTTCCCAACCACCGGCAAGTCGAGCAGGACTATTTCCGCCGCACCAGGATATTTCCCATCATGCACACCGTGGTCATCCGCGAGGATGTCTACCGCGACCATCCATGGGTGGCGCAAAGCCTCTATGCGGCGTTCTGCCAGGCGCGCGACATCGCGACCGACGGCCTCTACGACACCGACGCGCTGCATCTCGCGCTGCCGTTCCTGATCGACCACATCGAGGAGACCCGGCGCATCTTTGGCCACGATTTCTGGTCCTACGGGCTCGCGCCGAACCGGCCGGCGCTCGCGGCCATCGGCCAATATGTGCACGAGCAGCACCTGTCGCCGCGTACGGTTGCGCCCGAGGAATTGTTCGCGCCTGACGTGGTATGATGCCCAGGCACGGCGGCTGCGCTCCCTCTCCCCTTTGGGGAGAGGGCCGGGGTGAGGGGCTTTAGGTGCCAGCAATGAATCACCGTGCGCCCCACCGTGCGCACGCCAATGGCTCACATCGCGATGCGAAGACGGCTGAAACCGTCGCACTCTGAAAAGGAAAAAAAGCATGCGGTTCACGACCACACACCGGATCGGCAAGGCGGTATTGCCGATCATCGTCTTGGTGCTTGCCGCGTCGACCGGTGCCGCGAATGCGGAAACCGTTTCTCTGACGTGCCAAACGCGTAACTTGAAAAGCGGAATTGATGAAACGGTGAAGCTTGAAATCGACGAACAAAGATATTTTATCAATGGCTCGCTGTGGGCGGGCGCGCTGGTAACCATCGGCACGATGGCCATCAATGTGCAAATGAAGTTTTCGACGATCACCATCGACGTGAAAATCGATCGCTCCACGGGCGTTTATGTCGAGACCTGGACCAATGCCGCCACACTGTCGATTTCCACCATAAGGAATGGGTCATGCGTGAAGACCGATGCCCCGGCACAAAAATTCTGACGGTCCTGATCCAAGTGAGGGGTGCCTGTGATGTGTCCTGGATTGATGCGCGTAACCGTTGAATCCGGTCTTCGGGCTCAATCAAGAACCGCGCGGCCTTTTGGGTTTCGGTTTGACTGCTTTCGTCTGAGCTGCGTCCGAGTTCACGCGGCCTGTTTCAGCTGTGAGCACTGAGGCGCGGCGGTGATCGGCTCCCATCCGGGTAACCCCTGGAGAATGCGCTCGGGATTCTTAACCGGAACGATGTGGCCGTAATGTTCCTCGATCACCTTGACGGATGTGCCCGTCTGAGTCGCTAGCATATATTGGTTCACGCCCTCGGAAAGCCGGAGCCGTGGCATGGGTGTGCCGGAAACAATAAGTGCAGCGTCGCTTGCCGGATATTTCTTTATATAAGTCAACTGCTTATGAAAATCTCCCCCTGCGGGGAGAGGGAAGACGGGGGGCCCATGTCCGATGAAGCCCGCAACACCGCCATCCTCACTGAGGCCTATCGCCGCTGGTCGGAGAGCCGCGGCGCGAGCGCCGACTACTGGATCTCGATCTGCGACCCGAGCATCCGCTTCGGCTCGATCGCCGAGCCGCTCAAGAGTGTCGCCTACATGCGCGAGTACCGCAGCCGCGACGAGCTCGGCGCCTATTTCGCGGGGATCACGCAGGACTGGGAGATGCTCGACTACCGGGTCGATCATTTCGTCGCCCAGGGCGACCGCGTCGTGATGCTCGGCCACTGCAGCTGGCGCGCCAAAGCGAGCGGCAAGGTCGTGTCGACGCCGAAGTGCGACAGCTGGCGCTTCGCCGACGGCAAGGCGGTCGAGTTCTACGAATATTTCGACACCGCCCAGGTGATGCAGGCGATGGCGGGAACCGGCTGACCGTCGCATATTGCGCGGCGCAACGCCGGAGGATCCGCAATGAAAGTCTTTCTGGCCGGCGCCGCCGGCGCGATCGGACGTCGCCTCGTTCCGCTCCTGCTCGAGGCGGGCCATGACGTCACCGGCACGACCCGCTCGGGCGAGAAGGCGTCCGAGCTCAAGGCGCGCGGCGTCACCGCGGTCGTGGTCGACGTCTACGACGTCGCGGCCCTGCACGACGCGGTCGTGCGGGCGCAGCCCGACGTGGTCATGCATCAGCTGACCGACCTGCCGAAGGCGCTCGACCCGGCTCAGCCGCGCAATTTCGGCGGCAATATGCGCCTGCGCATCGAGGGCACCGCCAACCTGATTGCGGCCGCGCAGGCGGCGGGCGCACGGCGCTTCATCGCGCAGAGCATCGCGTTCGCCTATGCGCCTGGACCCGAGCCGCACGCGGAAACCGATCCGCTGGCCTCGGCCGAAGGCGAGACGCCGTCCGCCATGACGTCGCGCGGGGCGCGGGCGCTGGAGGGTGCGACCCTTGGCGCCGCGGGACTGGAGGGCATCGTGCTGCGCTACGGGCGGCTCTACGGACCCGGCACGTGGAACGCGACGCCGAACGGGCGCGGCGTGCTGCACGTCGATGCGGCCGCGCACGCGGCGCTGCTCGCGCTGACCCGCGGCATGCCGGGCGTCTACAATGTGGCGGAGCCGGACGGCGCCGTGGCGATCGACAAGGCGTCGCGCGATCTTGGTTTCAATCCGGCTTTCCGCTGCGCGTTCTGAAAGGTTTGCTCAAGAAGCGCGAACCTTTGAGGCCATAGCGCCAGGGAAGGTCCACGGCCTTGGTCAGGCCGATGCGCGGGCCGACCGCGATCTCGACCTCTTCGTCGCGATGATGCAGCTCGAACGGCGGGGCATCGAGCGCAAGGCCATTTTGCGCCCGCGAGATGCCGAGCGCCTCGCACAGGCGGCCGGGGCCCGAGCACAGCAGGCGCACGTCGCGCATGCCACGCCGGCGGCGCATTGTCGCGATGCCCTCGAGCGGCTCGATCGCGCGGATCAGCACCGCACTGGCGCTGCCTTTCGGCTCGCACACGAAGTTCACGCACCAGTGGATGCCGTAGGAGCGATAGACGTAGACGTAGCCGGGCGGGCCGAACATCACGGCGTTGCGCTCGGTGCGACCGCCATAACTGTGCGCTGCGGGATCGGTGTGGTGATAGGCCTCGACCTCGACGATGCGGCCGCCGACGCCATGGCACAGAAAGATCGCGCCGATCAGATCAGGCGCGACCGCGTGCACGCTGCGGGCAAAAAAACTGCGTCGGATGCGAGCCATTTTGGTTTCAAGATAGTTAAGAAATTCAGTTGCCCGAACATAATGTTCGCGGACGGACGCAAAGGTCTGTGACTTTGCTGCAACACGTTTACAACATTTGGGTTTCGCCACTGGCGCGACGGAACCACGCCGCTTTTCCGCCACACGCCACCGTGAAATCGAGACGGCGCTAGGCCGGTAGTACGTGAAGGTGCTCTTCGCAACGCAACCGGCGAGCCGTGTCAGGGGCGAGACGCGTTCGCAATGGATGCCAAGACGCAGCCGAAAGCCAGGCTTCCCAGCCGGCACGTGACGGAAGGGCCCGAGCGGGCGCCGCACCGCGCGTACTACTACGCCATGGGTCTGACCACCGCGCAGATCCACCAGCCCTTCGTCGGCGTCGCCAGCTGCTGGAACGAGGCGGCGCCCTGCAACATTTCGCTGATGCGCCAGGCGCAGGCGGTGAAGAAGGGCGTCGCGGCCGCCGGCGGCACGCCACGCGAGTTTTGCACCATCACGGTGACGGACGGCATCGCGATGGGCCATGAGGGCATGAAAAGCTCGCTGCCGTCGCGCGAGGTGATCGCCGACTCGGTCGAGCTGACGGTGCGCGGCCACGGCTACGATGCCTTGATCGGGCTCGCCGGCTGCGACAAGTCGCTGCCCGGGATGATGATGGCGATGTGCCGCCTCAACGTGCCGGCGATCTTCATTTATGGCGGCTCGATCTTGCCCGGCACGTTCAAGGGCAGGCCGGTGACCATCCAGGACGTGTTCGAGGCGGTCGGCCAGCATTCGGTCGGCGCCATGTCGGATGCCGACCTCGATACGCTGGAGCAGGTGGCCTGTCCGTCCGCCGGCGCCTGCGGCGCCCAGTTCACCGCCAACACCATGGCGACCGTGTCGGAGGCAATCGGGCTCGCGCTGCCCTATTCGGCAGGCGCGCCCGCGCCTTACGACATGCGCGACAAGTTCTGCATGATGGCGGGCGAGCAGGTGCTCGACCTGATCAAGCTCGGCATCCGCCCGCGCGACATCGTCACCCGGCGTGCGCTGGAGAATGCGGCCGCCGTGGTGGCGGCGTCCGGCGGCTCGACCAATGCTGCGCTGCACCTGCCGGCGATCGCGCACGAATGCGGGATCAAGTTCGACTTGTTCGACGTGGCCGAAGTCTTCAAAAGGACACCGTATATCGCCGATTTGAAGCCGGGCGGCCGTTATGTCGCCAAAGACTTGTTCGAAGCTGGTGGAATTCCGCAGTTGATGAAGTCGCTGCTGGACCACGGGTTCATGCATGGCGACTGCATCACGGTCACCGGCCGCACTGTGGCCGAGAACCTCAAGCGGGTGAAATGGAACAGGGAGCAGGACGTCATTCGTCCTGCCAACAAGCCGCTATCGCCAAGCGGCGGCGTCGTAGGTTTGAAGGGAAATCTCGCGCCGGAAGGCGCGATCGTGAAGGTTGCCGGGATGGAGAAGCTCGTCTTCTCCGGTCCGGCCCGCTGTTTCGATGGCGAAGAAGCGTGTTTCGAGGCTGTGAAGACGCGTCAATACAGGGAAGGCGACGTGCTGGTGATCCGCTACGAGGGCCCCAAGGGCGGCCCCGGCATGCGCGAGATGCTGGCCACCACCGCGGCCCTTTATGGCCAGGGCGCGGGCGGCAAGGTTGCGCTCATCACCGACGGGCGGTTCTCGGGCGCGACGCGCGGCTTCTGCGTCGGCCATGTCGGGCCGGAAGCGGCGGTGGGCGGGCCGATTGCGCTGGTCCGCGATGGCGACATCATCGAGATCGACGCCCATGCGGGCACGCTCGACGTAAAGGTCGATGCCGCCGAGCTCGAGCGGCGCCGGGGCGGCTGGACGCCGCGCAAGACGGACTTCACGTCCGGATATCTGTGGAAATACGCCGAGCAAGTCGGTGCCGCGCTGGGCGGGGCGGTCACGCACCCGGGCGGCGCCGCGGAGGTCAGGTCCTATGCGGATATCTGATCGCCTCATCCCGGCGGCCCTGTTCACGGTCGGCCTCGGCCTCGTCTCGGCGTTCGGCTTCGAGGGCACCGGCACGCGCGACGGCATGGCGCCGGCGGCCGCCGTCGATACGGTGCCACGCTCGGCCGCGCCGGCGGCGGCGCTCGTCCCGCCGATGGCCATCCCGAACGTGTCGGGCGGTCCGACGGGCAGCGCCAATGCGGCGCTGCCGGCCGCAAGGCCGGTCACCCGCAGCTTGACGCCGACGCATCCGTTGACGCCGGGCGAAGCCTTCCTGTCCGGCACCCAGGCGCTGCGCGCAGGCGACACCAAAGCCGGCATCCACGCGCTCGAATACGCCGCCGAGAACGGCCACGCGCTGGCCGAATGGAAGCTCGGACGGATGTATGCGGACGGCGACCAGGTCGGCCGCGACGACGTGCGCGCGTTCGACTACTTCCAGGACATCGTCGACAACCATTCGGACGATACCCTCGGCACGCCGCAGGCGCGCTTCATCGCCAACGCCTACGTCGCGCTCGGCGGCTATTTCCTCAACGGCATTGCGAACTCGCCGGTGAAGCCCGATCCGCTGCGCGCGCGCGATCTTTACGCCTATGCGGCATCCTATTTCGGCGACGCGGAAGCGCAGTACCGGCTCGGCCGCATGCTGCTCGAAGGGCAGGGCGGGCCGCGCGATCCCTGGCAGGCGGGGCGCTGGCTCAAGCTCTCGGCCGACAAGGGCCACTACCAGGCGCAGGCGCTGCTCGGCATCACGATGTTCCGCGGCGACGGCATCCCGCGCCAGGCGCCGCGCGGCCTGATGTATCTCACGATCGCGCGCGATGCGGCGCCGCAGGACAAGTCGGTGGCCGACCTGCAGGCCTGGGCCTTCGCGCACGCGAGCGACGACGAGCGTGCCATGGCGCTGTCGTTCCTCGAGGGCTGGCTCAAGGGCCGGCGGGACTGAGACTTTCTGTAGCCCGGATGAGCGAAGCGATATCCGGGGCGGCGGTCCCGGATATCGGCGCTAACGCGCCTCATCCGGGCTACGCGCTACTACGCGCTACCGCTTGTCCGTAGCCAGATCGATATAGACCGGCACGTGATCCGAGGGCTTTTCCCAGGCCCGGACATGCTTGTCGATCCCGGCGCCGGCGAGCCGGTCGGCCGCCTGCGGCGACAGCAGCAGGTGATCGATGCGGATGCCGTTGTTCTTCTGCCAGGCGCCGGCCTGGTAATCCCAGAAGGTGTAAAGGCCGGCGCTGTCGTCGACGGCGCGCAGCGCATCGGTAAGGCCGAGATTGATGAGCGCGCCGAACCGGTCGCGGGTCTGCGGAAGAAAGAGCGCATCGCTCGTCCAGGCGGCGGGATCGTGGGCATCGCGCGGGGCCGGAATGACGTTGTAGTCGCCGGCGAGAACGAGCGGCTCCTCGTGCTCGAGCCGTTCATGCACGTAGCGAAAAAGGCGGTCCATCCATTTGAGCTTATACGTGTATTTGTCGGTCCCGGTCGGATTGCCATTGGGCAGGTAGATCGAGGCGACGCGCACCACGCCGGTCGGCGTCGAGACTTGCGCCTCGATGAAGCGCGCATGGTCGTCGCCGTCGTCGCCGGGCAGCCGTGGCGTCACCTCGTCGAACGGCAGCTTGGAAAGGATCGCGACCCCGTTGAAAGTTTTCTGCCCGTGGATCGCGAGATTGTAGCCCAGCGCCTCGAACGGCTCGCGCGGGAAGGCCTCGTCGACGCATTTCGTCTCCTGCAGGCAGACGAGGTCGGGGGCGCGCTCCTTGAGCCAGGCGACGGCGGAATCGACCCGCTGCTTGATCGAGTTGACGTTCCAGGTAGCGATGCGCATGGGGCTCGACGATGGGTTGCGAGATGTGGCGGCGCACAATGCCGGACCGCGCGACGCGTGCAAGGCCGCGGCCGCAGAACCGCGTAAAATCTATATAAAATAACCTCCCACGACACCGGAAGTGCTGCGCCGCGATTGTGAATATGTTAGCTGACAAGGCAACACAATAACCGGCAGCGGCGCTTTCGCGGCTAAGCTGTGTCTTGGGTGGGAGCGGGGAGGCCGCGGCCGGCAGGCCCGGGGGCGACGGAATTGATGGCGAGAAAATTGGTGCTTGTGGCGGCCGCTGTGGCGGTCGCCGTCGCGGGAGCGTACGCCGTGCGCTGGTACGGCCGCTCCGACACGGCGGTCGCGCAGCAGCCGCAGGGGCCGCGCCCGGTGTCGGTCGAGGTCGCAACCGCGGTCAAGAAGGACGTGCCGGTGCTGCTCGAAGGCATCGGCAACGTGACGACGATGGCGAGCGTCGCGGTGCGCAGCCGCCTCGACAACGAGATCGTCGAGGTGCATTTCGCCGACGGCGCCAAGGTCGAGAAGGGCGATCTGCTGCTCACCCTCGACCAGCGTGCGCTCGCCGCGCAGATCAGGCAGGCCGAGGGCAACATCGAGCGCGATCAGGCGCAGCTCGACGGCGCGTCGCGCGACGTGCGGCGCTACACCGACCTCGTCGCCAAGGCCGCGACGCCCGTGCTCAATCTCGAGAACGCGCAGACCCAGGTCGCGACCTTCACGGGCGCGCTCAAAGCCGACCAGGCGGCGCTCGAGAACCTCAAGGTCCAGCTCAGCTATTGCGTGATCCGCGCGCCGATCTCCGGCCGCATCAGCCAGGCCGCCGTCAAGGTCGGCAACTTCGTGCGCGCCGCCGACGTGGCGCCGGTCGCCATGATCAACCAGATGGCGCCGGTCTACGTCACGTTCATGATCCCGCAGGGCAACCTGCCGGACGTGCGCCACGCGCTCGCGGCCGGCACCGCCAATGTCGACGTGATCATCCCGGGCGAGACGCGGCGCGCCAAAGGCGTCGTCACCATGATCGAGAATGCGATCGACATGACGACCGGCATGGTGACGGTCCGCGCCACCATGCCGAACGGCGACGAGCTCTTGTGGCCCGGCACGCTGGTGACCGCGCAGATGACGCTGCGGGTCGAGAACACCGTCGTCGTGCCGTCCGCTGCCGTGCAGGTGAGCCAGAGCGGCCCGTTCGTCTACGTGGTGCGTGACCGCAAGGCGGTGGTGCAGCCGGTCAAGCTCGGCCGCACGATCGGCGGCGAGACCGCCGTCAGCGAGGGACTGCAGGCGGGCGAGACGGTGGTCACCGATGGCCACCTGCTGCTCAACAACGGCGCCCTGGTCACCACGCGCGAGCGCAAGGCCGGCGTCTGACCATGCAGATATCCGAAACCTGCATCCGCCGCCCCGTGATGACGACGCTCATCACGGCGTCGCTGATCGTGTTCGGCGTCTTTGCGTACCGGTTGCTCTCCGTGGCGGCGCTGCCGGCCGTCGACTTCCCGACCATCCAGATCACCGCGATACTGCCGGGCGCGAGCCCCGACACGATGGCGGCCTCGGTCGCCGGCCCGATCGAGCGGCAGCTCTCGACGATCGCGGGCATCACGTCGATGACGTCGACGTCGGCGCTCGGCACCACCTCGATCATCATCCAGTTCGAGCTCAACCGGAACATCGACGGCGCCGCGCTCGACGTGCAGACCGCGCTCACGGTCGCGCAACGCAAGCTGCCGATCGAGATGACGACGCCGCCGTCCTTCCGCAAGGTCAATCCGGGCGACTTCCCGATCCTCTACATCAGCCTGGTGTCGCCGACGCTGCCGCTCTCGACCGTCGACGACTACGGCGAGATCACGCTGGCGCAGCAGATCTCGCAGCTGCCCGGCATCGCCCAGGTGCTGGTCTACGGCGCGCAGAAGTTCGCCGTGCGGGTGCAGATCGACCCGCTCGCCGCGGCCGCGCACGGCGTTTCGCTCGAGGACGTGCACACCGTCGTCGCCAAGGCCAATTCCAACACTCCCGTCGGCACCATCGCGGGCGTGCGCCAGGACACCACCATCATGGCGAGCGCCGCGATCCTGCACGCGGCGGACTATCGCGACGTCGTGGTCGCCTACCGCAACGGCATGCCGATCAAGATCAACGACATCGGCCGCGTCGTCGACAGCGTCGAGAACGACAAGATCGCCAGCGCCTTCAACGGCGAGCGCGCGATCGTGCTGGCGATCCAGCGCCAGCCCGATGCCAACACCGTCAACGTCGTCGACATGGTGCGCGAGCGCCTGCCGAGCTACCGCGCGCAGGTTCCGGCGGCGGTGCGCATGGAAGTGCTCAACGACCGCTCGATCTCGATCCGCGATTCCGTGCACGACGTCGAGGTGACGCTGCTGATCGCGATCGGCCTCGTCGTGCTGGTGATCTTCCTGTTCCTGCGCAAGCTGTCGGCGACCATCATCCCGGCGCTGGCGGTGCCGATCTCGCTGATCGCGACCTGCGCCGCGATGTATGCGTTCGGCTTCTCGATCAACAACATGACGATGCTCGCGCTCACCCTCTCGGTCGGCTTCGTGGTCGACGACGCCATCGTGATGCTGGAAAACATCGTACGCCACGTCGAGGGCGGCATGCGGCCGTTCGAGGCGGCGCTCAAGGGCTCGCGCGAGATCGGCTTCACCATCGTCACGATCACCTTCTCGCTGATCGCCGTGTTCATCCCGGTGCTCCTGATGGGCGGCATGGTGGGGCGCGTATTCCGCGAGTTCGCGGTGTCGATCGCGGTCGCCATCATCCTGTCGGGCTTCGTCTCGCTGACGCTGACGCCGATGCTGTGCGCGCGCGTGCTCGAGACCCATCGCGAGGGCGAGAAGGAAAACTTCATCCTGCGCGCCTTCGAGGCGTTGTTCCGCGCGATGCTGCGCGCCTACGAGGTGACGCTCGCGGGCGCGTTGCGCTACAAGTCCATCATGCTGATCGTCACCGTCGTGACGATGGCGGGCACGGTCTATCTCTACGTCGCGATACCCAAGGGCTTCTTCCCGATCGAGGACACCGGTTTCATCGCCGGAACCATCGAGGGCCCGCCCGAAATGTCGTTCAAGGCGATGATGGAGCGCGCGCGGGAGATCGCCGACATCGTCCAGCGCGAACCGACGGTCGACTACGTCAACCTGACGGTCGGAACCGGCGGGCCGAACCCGACCAACAACACGTCCCGCCTGTTCATCGCGCTCAAGCCGCGCGCCGCGCGCGGCGAGAACTCGACGGCGGTGATCCAGCGCCTGCGCCGCAGCGCGAACGCCGTCACCGGGATGAAGACCTCTTTCCAGAACGTGCAGAACATCAACATCACGGGCCGCATCTCCAAGAGCGAGTACCAGTTCACGCTGCAGTCGAGCGACACCGACGTGCTCTACGCGGTGGCGCCGCCGCTGCGCGACAAGATCGAGCAGATCGACGGCCTGCGCGACGTGACCACCGACCTCTACATCCGCAACCCGCAGATGACGGTCGACATCGACCGCGCCAAGGCGGGCATCTACGGCGTCTCGGTCGACCAGATCCGCCAGGAGCTGTTCGACTGCTTCGGCACCCGCCAGGTCGGGACCATCTACACGGCGGCGAACGACTACCAGGTGATCGAGGAGTGCACGCCCGACATCCAGGCGGACGCCTCCGGCCTGTCGAAGATCTTCCTCAAGACCAACAATGCGGGCGGCACCGCGGCGGCGCCCGCGGCGCCGGGATCCGGCGTCAACGGCAACGGCGTGCCCACCGGTCCGGTCATCCCGCTGAGCGCCGTGACAAGGTCCGTGCCGACGGTCGGGCCGCTGCAGGTCAACCACCAGGGCCAGCAGCCGGCGGTGACGATCTCGTTCAACCTCGCGCCCGGCTTCTCGCTCGGCCAGGCGACCGACGCGATCAAGAAGATCGAGCGCGACTCGAACCTGCCGGCGTCGATCACCACCGGGTTCCAGGGCGCCGCGCAGGTGTTCGAGGATTCCAAGAAGGGCCAGCTCGTGCTGGTGCTCGCCGCGATCTTCGCCGCCTATGTGGTGCTCGGGATTCTCTATGAAAGCTTCATCCACCCGATCACGATCATCTCCGGCCTGCCGTCGGCGGGCGTCGGCGCGCTGCTTACCCTGCTGCTGTTCCGGATGGACCTCTCGGTCATCGCCATGATCGGCATCGTCATGCTGGTCGGCATCGTCAAGAAGAACGCAATCATGATGATCGACTTCGCGATCGAGCGCCGCCGCGTCGGCCTCGGCGCCGAGGCGGCGATCCGCGAGGCCTGCCTGCTGCGCTTCCGCCCGATCATGATGACGACGTTCGCGGCGATCTTCGGCGCACTGCCGATCGCGCTCGGGACCGGCGCCGGCGCCGAGTTGCGCCAACCGCTCGGCGTCGCGGTGGTCGGCGGCCTGTGCTTCTCGCAGCTCCTCACGCTGTTCATCACCCCGGTCGTCTACATTTACCTCGACCGCATCGACCGGATGCTGAAGCGGCGGCTGG
>DATBZM010000253.1:0-15814 GCA_036513175.1 Xanthobacteraceae bacterium
GTCGTGCAGGTGCTGCTCGACCGGCCCGACGCCAAGCTGCACCAGGTCGGCGTCTACTACGACAAATTCCGCCGCGTTGGCGACCGGCTGAAACTCGCCGAGCGCCCCTCACCCGGCTCGCTTCGCTCGCCATCCTCTCCCCTTCGGGGAGAGGATGTGCCCGTGGCACCGCCATACATCTCTCGCCCCTAATCGAACGCCACGGCGCCATCCTCTTCGGCCGTCGGCTCTTCCGGCCGCCCGAGCGTCAGGCGCTCGACGACGAACAGGAAAAGGATGACGCCGCCGAGCGGGATCGGCAGGTAGGTCACGCCGACCGACAGCGACGGGAAGGCATCGATCGAGTTGTACCAGGTGGCGGCCACGAGCCCCTTGCCGTAATAGGCCATGAACAGCGCAAAGACGCCGACCAACGCCTCCGCAACGAGCTCGACCACGCGCCGCGCCGGATCCGGCAGCATCGCGGCGAACACCCCGATGTTCATGTGCACGCTGCGCCGGTAGCAGGCGGCGGAGCCGAAGAAGGTGAGCACGATCGTCAGCAGCACCGCGAACGGCTCCGGCCATGAGGCCGCGCTGTTGAGCACGTAGCGCGTGAACACCGCCCAGGGAATGACCGCCGAGATCAGCACCAGCGCGGTGCAGCCGAGCCCGGCGCAGATCCAGTACAGGACGTCCATCATGCGGCGGACGGCCCGCGCCATGCTCACTGCACCGCCTGGATGCGCTTGATCGTGTCGGCGAAGCGCGGCCCGTATTTGTCCCACACCGGCTTCACGGCCGCCTGGAACGCCGCCTTGTCGGCGACGTCGCTGAACTGGATGCCGGCGGCCTTCGCCTTGTCGAGCGCCTTCGTCTCGTACGCCTTCCACAGATCGCGTTCCTCGAGCTGCGCCTCGCGCGCGAACTTCTTCACCAGCGCCTGGTCGTCCTTCGACAGCGCGTCCCACGCCTTGCGCGACATCACCAGGATTTCCGGCACGATCAGGTGCTCGGTGAAGGTGAAGTACTTCGCCACCTGATAGTGGTTATCGAACACGAAGCTCGGCGGATTGTTCTCGGCGCCGTCGATCACGCCGGTCTGCAGCGCGCTGAACACCTGGTCGTAGCCCATGCCGACGCCGTTGCCGCCGAGCGCATTCATCATGTCGATGAACATCGGGTTGCCGATCACCCGCACCTTGAGTCCCTTGAGATCCGCGATGCTCTTGACCGGATGCTTGGTGTTGTAGACGCTGCGCGCGCCCGCATCCATCCAGGTGAGGCCGACGAGGCCCGCATTGGCATTGCTCGTCACCTTGTCGAGCAACTCCTGGCCGATCGGGCCGTCGATCACCGCTTCCATGTGCGCGGTGTTGCGAAACAGGAAGGGCAGGTTGAAGACGTTGAGGTCGGGCACCACCGGCCCGATTGCGCCGACGCTCACCCGCGCGAGCTGGATCGCGCCGACCTGCGCCTGCTCGATCGCCTCCTTCTCGCCGCCGAGCTGCATCGAGGCGTACATCTGCACCGCGAGGCGCTTGTTGGTCGCCTGCGCGAGCTTGTCGCCGAAGTGCTCGACCGCGACCACGGTCGGATAGCCTGCCGGGTGGACGTCCGAGGCCTTGAGCACCGTCTGCGCGCCCGCCTGCGTCGCGAGCGCCGCCGTCAGCGCGAACGCGATCGTTGCCAGTCCTCGACGCATGGGAGCCTCCCGGTTTTCTCTGTTGCGGCCGTCGTTGTCGGACGCTTCTGATCGTGATAGTCATCATATCATATGACAACTTTGCGCACGAGAGCAAATGCGCCATCGCGCCCGCCGCAGACGGTTGCGCCGCTGCCGCCGCTCGCGCCGCGCAGCCTCGCGCATGCGCTGGTCGAGCGGCTGAGCGGGGAAATCCTCAGCGGCCGTCTCGCGCCCGGCGCGCAACTGCCGACCGAGCAGGGGCTGATCGCCGCGAGCGGGGTGAGCCGCACCGTGGTGCGCGAGGCGATCGCGGCCTTGCGCGCCGAGGGGCTGGTCGTCACCCGCCAGGGGGCGGGTGCCTTTGTCGCCGAGGGCTCGCGCCGGCCGTTCCGCATCGATCCGGCCGGCCTCGGCTCGCTCGCCGAGGTGCTGGCCGTGATGGAGCTGCGCACCGGCATCGAGGTCGAGGCGGCGGGGCTTGCGGCCGAGCGGGCAGGCGCCGCCGACTTGCGGGCGATCGCGGCCGCGTATGCTGCGATCGAGCGCGCGATCGCGCGCGGCGAGCCCGGCATCGACGAGGACTTCGCCTTCCATCGCCGCATCGCGGCCGCGACCCGCAACCCGCAATTCGTCGGCTTTCTCGAATATCTCGGCCGCTTCATCATTCCGCGCCAGACCATCCGCGTCGCCGGTGCGGCGAGCGACCGCGTCGCCTATTTGCGCACGTTCCAGAAGGAGCACCTCGCGATCGTCAAGGCGCTGCGCGCCCGGTCGGTCGCCAAGGCACGCGCCGCCATGCGCAGCCATCTCATGAACAGCCGCAAGCGCTATCAGCGGCTGGTGGCGCAGCGCGGCTGAGGGGCGGCGGCAGTCTGGGCGGCGGTCGCCCCGGATTTCGCCGGCGCTCAATCCGGGCTACGCTCGTCGCGACCGGAAGTGTCGCACTTGAGGGGAGGAAGATCATGACCATGCGCTCGTTGCATCTGATGGCCGCCGTTGCGGCTCTCGCCGCATGCGTCCTGCCCGCGACCACGCACGCGGCCGAGGTGAAGGTGTTCACCTCCGTCGCGCTCAAGTCGGTGCTCGACGAGCTCGCGCCGGACTACGAAAAGGCGACCGGCAACAAGCTGACCATTTCGTACGGCCTCGCGGCCGAGCAGAAGAAGCGCGTGCTCGCCGGCGAGACCGCCGACGTCATCATGCTGACGCGCGCGATGATGGAGGACCTGCAAAAGCAGGACAAGCTCGCCGGCAGCCTCGTGAACGTGGCCGGAACCCCGGTCGCGGTGGTGGCCCGCGCCGGGGCGCCGAAACCGGACATCGGCTCGGTCGAGGCCTTCAAGAAGACGCTGCTCGCGGCCCGATCGATCGTCTATGCCGACCCGGCGAAAGGCGGCTTGAGCGGCGTCGTCTTTGCCCGCGCGCTCGAGCGTCTCGGCATCGCGGGCGAGATGAAGGCGAAGACTATATTAGTGCCGGGCGCGCAGGCCGCCGAGGTCGTCGCCAAGGGCGACGCCGAGCTCGGTGTCGGCCAGGCCTCGGAGATCGTGCCGGTCGCCGGCGCGCAGCTGGTCGGTCCGCTTCCCGGCGAGCTCGCGAGCGTCACGCTGTTCACGGCGGCCGTCGGCAACGGGAGCGGCTCGCCCGTGGCCGCCAAGGCGCTGATCGAGTTCCTGACCGCGCCGCAGGCGGCGCCGCGATTCCAGGCGAAAGGCTTTCAGCCGGGATGAGCGGAACGGCGGCGGCGATGTGATGCCGTGGGGGCGCGGCGTTTTCACGACCGCGCCTTGCCGCTCCGCGGTTGCGCGTATTCGCGCACGCACCGCGCGAGATCGGCGAAATCGCGCTGCATCTGCTCGAGCGCGAAGCCGAGGGCAAACACCTGCTCGACGTCGACCGCCGAGAGGTTTTCCGGCAGGCCTTCGCGACGCAGTGCGTCCAATTCGGCCGTGAAGGCCAAGAGCGCCGCCTCAACCTCGCCGAGGGAGGGCGGCGGGGTGTGCAGTGTCAGCGCCGTCGCGCAGCCGAGCAGGAAATCGCTCGCGCTTGCCGCAATCCGCGTCAGCAGCGGCACGAGCCGCGATGCCAGCGCGGCGGGCAGGGGCGTTGCGGCGGCGCGGCCGATGATGACGAAGTCGTGGCGGATGCGCAGCAGCGTGCGCGACAGCGGGCCCTGGTCCGGATCGGTCGCGAGCCGCAGGAGGCGCTCGCCGCTGGCGTCGGCCGCGATCGCCTGCAGGCGGGCGACGGCGGCGCCGAGCTCGTCCTGGATGCGCCGGATCTCGGCCGGGTCGAGCTTCTGCAGGCAGCCGCGCATCAGCAGCGGCAGAATGCGCGCCATCTCGCGCAGGATGCGGCCGGCGGTATCGAGCGCCAAGCTGTGCGCGCGCTCGGGAAACACAAAGACCGAGACCACGATCGCGATCCCGGCGCCGAGCGCGACCTCGCTGACGCGCACGGCTGCCGAGCCGAGCAGGCTTTCGCCGAGCTGGCCGGCGATCAGCAGGACGAGCACGGCCGAGAACGGCGCGGCGCGGAAGCTCGGATGGGCCGCGGCCGCGAAGGCGAGCGGCGCGATGGCGAGGACGAGAACGCCAACGAGCGCGAGCGGCGTCGCGTGCGGCAGCAGCACCCCGAGCACGCCCGCATAGATCGCGCCCGCGAGCGTGCCGACCATGTACTCGAGGCTCGCGCGCACCGAGCCGCCGGCGCTCATCTGCGTCACCACCACGGCGGTCAGCACCGCCCAGAGGCCGTGCAGCGGCAGGCCGGAGACGTGGCCGAGCCAGAAGGCCACCAGCGCGACCGTGGTCGCGCGCACGCAATAGCGCAGCTTGGGCCGCTCGGCGGCCCAGCGGCCGCGCAGGTTCATCGCGGCGAGCAACCTCTTCATCTCGGCGTCCATGCGTTGGCGCGCCGGCGGCGCGCGGCCCGATCATCCATCATGGTGGTGCCGGCGCAAGCCGCTTGCGGAGCGGCCGCCCGGCACAGTAACGCTTATGGCCGTGACCGATACACGACGCGAGATCCCGGCCGGCCCGGCCCTGCCGCGCGCGCTGGCGGCACGCATGCCATTCTACTACGGCTGGATCGTGCTCGCTTGCGTGTGCTGCGCCGGCTTTGCGCGACAGGGATCGGCGGTCGCGACCTTCTCGGTCTTCATCGAGCCGCTGTCGCGCGAGTTCGGCTGGTCGCATACGGCGCTCGCGGGCGCGGTCTCGCTCGGCGGCGTGCTTGCCGCCGTCGTCGCGCCGCTGATCGGGCCGTTCCTCGACCGTCGCGGTGCACGCCTCGTGCTTTGTCTCGCCGTGCTCGTCAACGGCGTGGCGCTGTCGCTGCTCGGGTTCACGTCGTCTTTGCTCGGCTTCTATTTCCTGTTCTGCATCGCCCGGATGAACTGGGCGGCGCCGTTCGAGCTCGGCATCTACGCCGCCGTGAACAGCTGGTTCATCGCCCGCCGCACGACGGCGTCCTCGATCGCGAGCCTCGTCCAGATGCTCGGGCTGGTCGCGATGCCGCTGATCGCCCAGTTCGCGATCCTCAATGGCGGCTGGCGTGGCGGCTGGATCGCGCTCGGCGCCGTGGTCGTGATCGTCGGCTTCCTGCCGGTCGCGCTTTTCCTGGTCCGCAAGCCCGAGGATATGGGCCTCATGCCCGACCCTGCCCGGGTGAGCGGCCCGCGCGCCGGCGCGGGCGCGCGCCCCGAACCCAGGTTCTCGCGGGCTCAGGCGCTGCGCAGCGCGAGCTTCTGGCTGCTCATGCTCTATGCGGTGACGATTTATCCGGTGCAGGCCGGCGTGAGCCTGCACCAGGCCTCGCACCTGGTGCACCGCGGCCTCGATCCGACCACGGCGGCGCTGATCGTCAGCTTCTTCTCGCTCATGTCGGCGGTCGCGACCGTCGCGTGCGGATTCCTGCCGCGGCGCTGGCCCATCCGCTTCACGCTTGCGGCCGGGGGCTTGTTCGCCGCGATCGCCACTTGGCTGATGCCGGGCATCAGCACGGCCGCCGACGGCTATCTGTGTGCCGGCCTGTTCGGCATCGCCATGGGTTGCATGCTGACCATGCTGCCGGTCGCCTGGGCCGATTATTTCGGGCGCGCCAACTACGGCGCCATCCGCAGCCTGGCGCTGCCGGCCCAGGGGGTGGCGCAGGCGGCCGGGCCGCTCGCCTCCGGCGTGCTCTATGACTGGAGCGGCAACTATACGCTGTCGCTGCACGCCTTCGCCGTGCTCTCCGCCCTCAGCATCGTGTCGGCGCTCGCCGCAAAGGAGCCGGCAAGGGATTAGCGCATGTTCCAGCGAAAGCCTGCCCCGGACCTGATCCGGGGTGGGCGCCGGTTCGCCGTCAAGGACATGCGCCATTCAATGAGCGAAGCACGCTGCGCCGCCGAGCGCGAATGTGCTATGGTTCGCGTGCCGCGTTTTACAGGCAGAGGGAGAAGGGTCGTGGGCAGGCAATTGCGCAACGCAGTACTCATCGGGACTTCCGTCATGGCGATCGGTGCGCTGAGCTGCACCGGCGCCGCCGCGCTTTCGTTCGAGAACATCAACGGAAAATGGTGCACCCAGGGCGGCAGCGAGCAGTTCGACAAGGAAAACCTCGTCGCCATCGTCGCCGCGACCGGCGACCGGCGCATCTACCCGATCGTGAGCTACGACTATCAATCCGACATGATCCGGGTGACCTGGAAGAACGAAAAAGGCGAGAACGTGCACACCGATTTCTCCGAATTCAGCCGCAACGGCCGCCGCATGGTGCAGGTGCCGAACGAGGTCGGGCCGCGGCGCGAGTTCTATCGCTGCTGAGGACGTCATGCAGATCCAGCGAGTGAACGCCGAGGATGATCACCCGCGGCGGCGCACCCGCGTGCTCGACACCGAGATGAGCTACGTGGAGACCGGGCACGGCGATCCGATCGTCTTTCTGCACGGCAATCCCACGTCGTCCTACCTGTGGCGCAACATCATTCCCTATCTCGGCGGGCAGGGGCGCTGTCTCGCCCCCGACCTCGTCGGCATGGGCCAATCGGGGAGATCGCCAAGCGCGGCCTATCGTTTCGTCGACCACGCGCGCTATCTCGACGCCTGGTTCGAGGCGGTCGGCGCGACGCGCGACGTGACGCTCGTTCTGCACGACTGGGGTTCGGCGCTCGGCTTCCATCGCGCCTTCCGCCATCCCGGCCAGGTGAAGGCCATCGCCTACATGGAGGCGATCCTGCAGCCGCGCCGCTGGTCCGAATTCCCGAGCGGCCGCGACGCCATGTTTCGCGCGATGCGCTCGCAGGACGGCGAGCGCCTGGTGCTCGACGAGAACTTCTTCATCGAGACGGTGCTGCCGAAGAGCATCCTGCGCAAGCTGAGCGCGGCTGAAATGGATGCCTACCGCGCGCCGTTCCGCGATCGCGACGCGCGGCTCCCGCTGCTGATCTGGCCGCGCGAGCTGCCGATCGAAGGCGAGCCCGCCGATGTCGTCGCCATCGTGACGCAATACGGCGAGTGGCTGTCCGCCAGCAAGCTGCCGAAGCTGCTCATTTCGGCCGAACCGGGCGCGATCCTGGTCGGCCGCGCGCTGGAGTTCTGCCGGACATGGCGCAATCAACACGAGGTCAAGGTGCGGGGCATTCACTTCATTCAGGAGGATTCACCCGCCGAGATCGGCGCCGCGCTGCAGGGGTTCATGCAGAACGTGCGTGCGGGCACGGTGCAGCGGGTCAATGGACCCGCTCGCTCCCCTTGATCTGGCTGCGATGCATCACGCGTCGTGTCTTCGCGTCGAACGGATCGCGCCGGTGCAGCACGGAAAGATTGTTCCACATCAGGAGATCGCCCACCCGCCATTCGTGGCACATCGCAAAGCGCGGCTGCGTCGCATGCGCCCACAGCGCATCGAGCAGCGCCTCGCTGTCCGCTACCTCGAGACCGAGGACATAGGCATTGGGCCGTCGCCCGAGGAAGAGCGCCTTGCGGCCGGTCGCCGGCTCGGTGCGCACCAGGGGGTGATGCGCTCCGACCGTCTGCCGCACGTCGGTGACGGCTTTGTAGCCTTTGCGCAGCATGCCGGCGCTGTTGGTCGAGGCGTCGTGCACCGCGATCCTGCCTTCCGCCGCCCGCTTGAGGTCCGGCGGCAATTCCGCATAGGCCAGGAACATGTCGGCGAAATAGGTGTTGCCGCCCGCTTCCGGCGGCGGCACTTCGAGCGCGTGCAGCATCGCGGCCTTGGGCGGCACGTCGACGTAGGTCATGTCGGCGTGCCACACCGCCTCGCCGTCGCCGAGATTCCCGAGCGGCTTGCCGTCGTGGACGACGTTGGAAATGACGTTGAGCTCGGGGTGGTCCTTGAGGAACGGCTGGCCGAAAGGATTGGGTCCGGGCGGGTCGAGGTCGCCGAAATTCCGGCTAAAGGCGATGAGCTGCGGGTCCGAGAGCTGCTGGTCGTGGAAGACGACGACGAGCCGCTTGCACCAGGCATCTTCGATTCTTGCCACGTCGGCCGGCGCAACCGGCCGGGAGAGATCGACCCCGGAAATTTCCGCGCCGAGCGGCGCCTCGAGAGGCTTGATGGCAAGCGTCATGACGTTTTCTCCGCGAGATGACATATCGCGATGTTAGGGCCTTGCGACCCGTGACGGGCGTCTGGTCAAAGCGGCACGCGTCAGAACGAGATGCCGCTTGCCTTGATCGGGCCTTCCCATTTCTTGATCTCGGCGGCGAGGAATTGCGTGAGATACTCCGGCGTCTGGCGTTCCGGCGCAATCACGTCGCCGCCGACTTGCCGCAGGCGCTGCTGCACCGCCGGCACCTCGAGCGCCGCGACTGTCGCGGCATTGAGCTTGTGCACGATCGCGGGCGGCGTCCGGGCCGGCAGGAAAAGCGCATACCAGCTCGCGATGTCGAAATCGGCCAGCCCCTGCTCCTGCGCGGTCGCCAGATCCGGCAGCGCCGCCGAGCGCGTGTTGCGCAGGATCGCGATCGGCTTGATGGTCTTCGCGGCGATCTGCGGCAGCGCCAGCGGAAGGCTCAGGCAGTCGTAGTCCATCCGGCCGGCCATGACATCCTGCATGCCCTGGACGACGTTGCGATAGGGGACATGCGTGACCTCGACGCCGATCGCGGTATTGAGCAGCATGCAGGCGAGGTGATTGGAGCCGCCGACGCCCGACGAGGAGAAGTGCATCTGCGTCTGATTCGCCTTCGCGTAGGCGATGAACTGCTGCAGGTTGTCGGCCGGCAGGTCCTTGCGGACGACCAGCACGAGGGACTCGTCGGTCAGCAGCCCGACCGGCGCGAAATCCGTGATCGCGTTGTAGAGCGGCTTCTTGTAGAGCCATTGGCTCTGCGCGAAGGTGCCGACATTGCCGATGATGAATTGATACCCGTCGGGGGCGGCCTTCGCGACGCGCGCTCCGCCCAGCATGCCGCCGCTGCCGGTGATGTTCTCGATTACCACAGGTTGCTTGAGATTGTTGCTGATGCCGTCCGCGATGATGCGGCCGATGGCGTCGCTCGAGCCGCCCGCCGCGAACCCCACCACGAGCGTCATCGTATGCGTCGGCCAGTCTTGCGCCCGTGCGCCTGTGCCGGCCGTCGCCGCGACGACGAATGCCACGCGCAGCAGACGTGCCGCTTTCATTCCACGCTCCTCCGGTTCGTGCCGCCTGCATGGACGGACCGTCATGCTCCTGCTCCCCTTCGCGGCGGCAAGATCGTATCATGCGGCAAGGCCGCCCGAACAGCCGATCGGCCGCGGCGATGACGGCAGAAAACGAGGAGGAAATTCGATGCAATCTGTTCTGATGACGGGCGCCGCGGGCGGCATCGGCACGCGCATGCGCAGCCTGCTCAAGGGCATTTATCCGGGCCTGCGGCTGAGCGATCTTTCGACCCCGCGCGACCTCGGATCTGACGAGGAATTCATCGCCGCCGATCTCGCCGACATGGCGGCGGTCGAGAAGGCGGTCGCCGGCGTCGAGGGCATCATCCATCTCGGCGGCTTCTCGGTCGAAGGCCCGTGGGAGACGATCCACAGCGCCAATATCGTCGGCTGCTACAACCTGTTCGAGGCGGCGCGGCGCGCCAAGGTCAAGCGCATCGTCTTTGCCTCGTCGAACCACGCGGTCGGCTTCTATCCGCGCAGCCGTCGCATCGGCCCCGACCACCGTGTGCGGCCGGATTCGCGCTACGGCGTGTCGAAGGCGTTCGGCGAGGCGCTGGGCTCGCTCTACGCGTCGAAGCACGGGATGCGCGTGACCTCGATCCGCATCGGCAATTTCGGCGACACGCCGGTCGATCAGCGCCGGCTGTCGATCTGGCTCAAGCCCGAGGATCTCGTGCAGCTCGTGCGCATCGGCCTCGAGCATCCCGACATTCGTTGCGAGATCTTCTTCGGCGCCTCCGACAATGCGCGCGGCTGGTGGGACAATGCGGATGCGTTCCGCTTCGGCTATCGCCCGACCGGCCGCAGCGAGGATTTCCGTGACGCTGCGCTGGCCGGGCAGGCGAAGATCGCGCCCGACCGCATCGCCGACTGGTACGAGGGTGGCCCGTTCTGCAGCGATGAATACGCCGGCGACGAGGACTTGTGGCTGCGCTGACGGAGCGGCAACATCCCCAGGAAGCTGTGAAGCTTTTGCGATTTGCTAAAATACCTTTTTGCGGCGCAGCATAATAAGGTGGCAAGGTATCGCAAAAGGTTCTGGTGGTATTCTACTCTTGCGTGCATGCGCTTTTCACCGCCTTACGCCAGTGATCTATTCGACGCGTCGTCGCGTACGCACGAATAAACGAGGTTTTGAAAAAAAGTTTTGAACTTTATTCCGATACAGCGGCGCCGAGCCAAAAGCATGGCAGCATGTTAGCGCACGGGAATGCTCCAGCGCGAAATTGAATCTTGGATTGGAAAATCGGGAGTGCAATTCCGTCTGACATCAACAACGGGAGGGGCGAATGCCGAAGAGAAGCGCAGGCCGTTCGTGGCTCTTGCTTGGAATCGCCGGCGGGCTCTTGGGAGCCGCCGCATTGTCGCGCTGGGCGTCGGCGCAGCAGCCGGCACCGAACTTCGGAATGCCGCAGGTGCACGACCCGGGCGTGCGCGGCGGGTCGCCGGGCGCGGGCGGGCCGCTGCCCGGCCTCGACTCCGCCGAGCTCGCCTTCTTCACGGCCGCGGCCAATCGATTCCAGGAGATCGATTCGGTCTCCGGCACGATCTCGGGCCAGGCCGGCTCGGGTTTAGGCCCGCGCTTCAACTCGAACAGCTGCAGCAGTTGCCACGCGCAGCCGGCCGTCGGCGGCACGGGCCCGGCCGTCAATCCGCAGATCGCGGTCGCCAGACTTGCCGGGGCGCGCAACACGATTCCGTCCTTCATCAGCCTCAACGGTCCGGTGCGCGAGGCGCGCTTCGTGAACAACCCGAACGGCACCGCCGACGGCGGCGTGCACGATCTCTTCGTCATCACGGGCCGCAGCGACGCGCCGGGCTGCAACATCCAGCAGCCGAATTTCGCCGCCGCGCTCGCCGCCAACAACGTCATCTTCCGCATCCCGACGCCGCTGTTCGGCGCCGGCCTGGTCGAGGGCGTCTCCGATCTCGGCCTCGAGAACGGGCTCGCCGAGAACGGCTTCCTCAAGCAGCAGCTCGGCATTACGGGCCAGTTCAATCACAGTGGCAATGACGGCTCGATCACCCGCTTCGGCTGGAAGGCGCAGAACAAGTCGGTGCTGATGTTCGCGGGCGAGGCCTACAACGTCGAGCAGGGCGTCACCAACGAGCTCTTCCCCAACGAGCGCGAGCCCGACCCGAGCTGCCAGTTCAACGGCACGCCCGAGGATACGACCAACCTGACCAACACGTTCAACTCCGGCAGCCAAGCCTCGGACTTCTCCTCCGACATCGTCAACTTCGCAGCCTTCGCCCGTCTCTCGGCCGCGCCGACGCCGGTGTCGCCGATGTCGCCGGTGGCGGCGCACGGGCAGCAGGTCTTCTCCAATATCGGCTGCCAGGCCTGTCACGCGCTCCAGCTCACCACGGCGAAATCCGCCTATACGGGGCAGAGCAACGTGACGTTCTCGCCGCTCAGCGACTTCGCCCTGCACGACATGGGCTTCGGCCTCGCCGACAACATCTCGCAGGGCGGCGCCAACGGCCAGCAGTTCCGCACGGCGCCGCTGTGGGGCATCGGGCAGCGCATCTTCTTCCTGCACGACGGCCGCACCGAGGACCTCGTCGAGGCGATCCGCGATCACGCCAGCGCCGGCTCGGAGGCGAATGCCGTGATCAACAACTTCGAGCTGTTGGCGCCGACCGACAAGCAGGCGCTGCTCGTCTACCTGCGTTCGCTCTGATCCGCCGCGTGCAGCCATGGGGTGGTTGTTGCGTACGTGCGCCTGCACGGGGCTGATCGTCGTCGCGGCGTGGCATCAAGGCTCGGCCTCCGAGCCGATGCCGCGCCCCGACGGCGGCGCGGTCGCGAACGAGGTCTATGCGAACGCCTATTTCGCCTTGCGCTATGCGATACCGGCCGGGTTCAAGCCGGGGCTCGCCGGGCCGGCGCCGTCGCCAGGCGGCTATTACGTGCTCGCGAACCTGGTGCCGGCAGAAGCCCTCACCGGCACCATCCTGATTGCCGCGCAGGACCTGTTCTTCGCCGCGGCGCCCGACGACGCCATGGCGACCGCGCGTGCCATGGCGGACGCGATGGCGCGCCTTCCCGGCATGGCGATCGACCGGCCGCCCGCGCCCGCGACGCTTGCGGGCCATGCGTTCGGGCGGCTCGACTTTAGCGGCGTCGGGCTCTTTCGCAGCACCTTCGTCACCGCGATCCGCTGCCATCTGGTGAGCTTCAACCTCACGGCCAACAGCCGCGCGGGACGCGCGGCGCTCGCCGTCAGCCTCGACAAGCTCGTCGATGCGCATGCGGCCGGCGCGCGCCGCGAACCGGCGTGCCTCAAGGACCGCGCCGGCGCCGAACATCTCGTGAGCAAGGTCGATCCGCCGGCGCGTGACCCCGCGTTCACCAGGATCCCGGTGCGCATCGTCATCGGCGCCGACGGCGACGTGAGGGACGTGCACGTCATCCGCGCGAGCGACGAGCAGCGCGGCGTCATCGAGCGCGCGCTCGGCCAATGGCGGTTCAAGCCGCCGACGATCGAGGGCCACGCGGCCGATATCGAGACCGGCCTGACGATCGAATTCCGCGCCGGCGGCACGGTCGCGTATTCGGGCGGCGGATGGTAGCGCGCCCTTTCCACGTTCCCGCTTGACTCACGCATATCTCGGCAGTTATATGTCGATCAATAGCTGACGGGTTATCGATCCTGAATGCCGAACGCTCACGATGTGCTCTTTAGAACGCTCGCCGATCCGACGCGGCGGGCTATCTTCGAGCGCTTGTGCCGCGACGGCGAGCAGACGGTCGGGGCCCTGACGACGCGGGCCGGGGTCTCGCAACCGGCCGTCTCGAAGCACCTTGGCGTCCTCAAGCAGGCCGGGCTGGTGCGCGACCGCCACGAGGGCCGTCAGACGCACTATAGCGCGCAGCTTGGCGCGCTTGCTCCGCTGATCGACTGGACAAGCCAGATGACCGGGTTCTGGCAAAGCCGATTCGATCAGCTCGAGGACTTGCTCAAGAGGATGGACCAATAACCGTCAATAACCGTCAATGAACGATGCGGCACACACCGTGACAACCGAAAGGAATGCCCAGTGAAGATCAAGTTGACCAGCGTGTACGTGGACGATCAGGAAAAGGCGCTGCGCTTCTACACCGAAGTGCTGGGCTTCACCAAGAAAGCCGATTTCAGCCAGGGGCCGTTTCGCTGGCTGACGGTGGCTTCGCCCGATGAGCCGGACGGAACCGAGCTGCAACTCGCGCTCAACAACAACCCGGCCGGCAAGGCCTACCAGCAGGCCCTTTTTGCGCAGGGCCAGCCTGCGGTGATGTTCTTCACCGACGACATCAAGGGCGACTACGAGCGCATCAAAGCGCGCGGGGCTGAGCTCACCAAGCCGCCGACCGCGGTGACCGGCTCGACCATCGCCCAGCTGAACGACACCTGCGGCAACCTCATCCAGATCACCCAGCTGGCGCGCTGGTAGGCCGGCCGCTCAGACGCCTGCCCGGCGAGCGGGCGTCCCGCCGTGCGCACGACGGCGCTCAAAGCGATGGACCGATGAACGAACCATCGACCGAAATGCGCTCCGTCGTCGTCGAGCGTGAGCTCCCTTATCCGCCGGAAAAGATCTGGCGGGCGCTCACGCAACCGCATCTGATCGAGGAGTGGCTCATGAAGAACGATTTCATGCCGGTCGTGGGTCATCGCTTCAACCTCCGCAGGGCCCCTCGACCCGACTTGAACATCGTCGTCGACTGCGAGATCCTGGTGGTCGAACCGAACAAGACGCTGTCTTACACGTGGGCGGCCTTTGATCTCGATAGCGTGGTCACCTGGACTCTCACGCCAACGAGCGCCGGGACGCGCCTGCGCATGGAGCAGTCGGGCTTCCGGCCGGAGCAGAAGCAGGCCTACGGGGGCGCCAACGGCGGGTGGCAGCAGTTCTTTGCAAACCTGGACAAGGTCTTGGCGCGGATCGACTAAAGTCTGCGGGCACATTTCAAAGCCACGCCAGAGCCACAAAGTCCAATGGATCCATCTGAACGTATTGACCAGCTGATCGCGGGACTCACGGACTGGCGTGGCAAGACCTTCGCCGGCATCCGCAAGAGCATTCTTGCGGCCGATCGGGAGATCATCGAGGAATGGAAGTGGATGGGAAGTCCACTGTGGTCGCGCGACGGAATGATTGCGGTCGCCAACGCCCACAAAGGGAAGGTGAAGCTTACCTTTGCCTACGGCGCGAATCTTCCGGATCCCGAGAAGCTCTTCAACGCGGGCCTCGAGGGCAACGCGAGACGCGCGATCGATTTCTTCGAGGGTGACACGATCAATGAGCGTGCGCTGAAAAATCTCGTCCGTGCCGCAGTTGATTACAATCACACCAAATTGAAGAAAAATGCGCCTGCGGGTGCTCGAGCGAAAGTGCGCAAGAGCAAGAAGACATGAAGCTGTCGCTTTTCGCTACCCGCGCCCGATGAACGAGCGCATGTGGTTGGGCAGGATCGTCGCCTCGTAGAGGTTGACCTCGCCGGGCAGCGCCGCCATCAGCACCGCGACCTTGGCGACGTCCTCCGCCGCCATGATGTAGTCGTCCGGCCGCTCGCCCGCGCCCGCCTTGGTGCGGCCGCGGCGGGTCGAGAACGAGGACAGCGTCGCGCCGGGATGGATGATCGAGGCGACGATGTTGTGCTTGCGGCCGTCCATCGTCAGCTGATGCGTCATGCCTTGCAGCCCGAACTTGGTCACCGTGTAGGGCAGCGAATCCGGCCGCGGCGTTTTTGCCGACACGCTGCCGACATTGATGATGCGGCCGCCCTGCGGCGTCTGCGCCTTCATGATGCGGATCGCCTCGCGGCTGCACAGGAACGGCGCCGTGATGTTGATGTCGAGCGCGGCGCGCCAGTAGTCGAGGGTGATGTCCTCGGTTTCGCGATGGGTGGCGATGCCCGCATTGTTGACCAGGACGTCGAGCCGGCCGAAGGTCTTTTGCACCGTGGCGAACAGCTCGGCGATCGCGTCCTCGCGGGTGAGGTCCGCCGCGAGCGCGAGCGCCTCGCCGCCGTCGCGCTTGATGCCGGCCGCGACCTCCTCGAGCAGCGCGGTGCGCCGCGCCACCAGCACGGTTTTTGCGCCTTCGGCCGCGAACGCCTCGGCGATGCCGCGGCCGATCCCGTTGCTTGCGCCGGTGACGATCGCGATCTTGCCCTGCAGCTGCTTGGTCATGATTTCCCCAGCGCTCGAACCGTAGCCCGCATGAAGCGAAGCGAATGCGGGGAAAGCCTCTCCGCGGATAGAATGTTCCCGGATTTCCCCCCGCTTTCGCGGGGTCATCCGGGCTACGGCAACGACTCAATCGATCGGCACGAAGATCGAGTGCCGCATCTGCGCATTGACCGCCCGCGACAGGTGGCCCTTGCCGGTGATGTCTTCCACGAGCACCACCTCGCCGGCACCGATCACCCGGCTCTCGCCGTCGCTCGCCGTGATCTGCACCCCGCCGTCGAGGTTGATGATGTACTGCCGGCGCGGCGCCGGA
>DATBZM010000254.1:0-12741 GCA_036513175.1 Xanthobacteraceae bacterium
CGGAAGTATGGGCGAGATACGCCTTGAACGTTTCCGGCAAGGAGTCTCTGCCCCTATCGTTCGTGTAGATCTGCGCCTCGGTGAGATTTCCCGAGTAGAGCGCCGCCGACAGGTACGAATCCCATGCGTTGACGAAGCTCAGCAACGGCAGGCCGATGAACACCACGAGGATGGCGGCGTGACAGGGATGCGGGCCGCTCCAGACGATATCGCGCCAGGAAAATTCCTGCTTCGTGTTGAACAGGAGAATGTCGATCACCGCCATTGCGGCAGTCCACGGCCAGATGATGTTGTTCCAGTTCAGCCCGAGCGGCCCGAACATCGCCAAGATGAAGACATGCATGGCGACCGCCACAATGAGCGAAATCCGCCGGAAGCGGCGCGTCAGCAATCCGAGCGCAAATGCGACTTGGATGAACGGCGCCGCCGTGCCCAGCCAATGAAGCTCGGGCGCGGCAGCCGGAAGCAGGTCGGTGACAGGTGAGACGATCCAGGGAAAGTCATTCTGCATGAAGTTTTGATTGATCTTCTGCAGTCCCGAGAAAAGGTATGTGCCAGCCATGATCAGGCGCGCGATGTCGAGCGCGCGGTTGCGTCCGGCCGCATCCTCGCTGTCCCACGAAAAGAGCGCAAGCGTCGCCAGCAGGAATCCGTACAGGAAGACCCACGGCTGCCAGCGGGTCTGATCGAGCAGGCAGAAAATGACGATGACAGCGAGGAAAGCGCCCATGAATTTTTGCGGCCTGGGCGCGACGAGTATCGCGCCCGCAAGCGCAAACAGAACGGCGAACAGCACGTCGTCCACCGGGTGCACGGCCGGGGGCAGGAAATCGAATACCGGCGCCAGCGGATAGGACCGCGGTCCGATCCACAGATGCGGGCTCATGGCGAGGCCGAGACAAAACGCCAGGATGACGATCGTCTTGAGCCAAAAGAGAGAGCTCGCGGCTCCAAAGAGGAGGCGTCGGTTGGCCGCGATCAACCGTGCGCCTGCGTCGCCCGAGGATCGAAGGTACGAGCGCCGATCATGCCACTTTCGGCTCAGAACCCCGGATCGCGACCCGGTCCACGTGCGTGGTCGCGCGCGCCCCGTCACGATTGCAGCGCCGCCGCCAGACCCTGCGGATCATCCGTGCCTACCCGGCGCACCTCGCCGTCCCTGAGGGTTAGCTCGACCGCGTCGAGACCGGACACGTTGTAGAGGCGAAAGCCCGGCCGCATGCGCACGCCGAATCCGCTGAGCCAGCCGTTGCGCACCATGCGCGCGCTCGCGATGTCGCTGCGTGCGAGGCGATAGCACCAGAGGCCTGGGCCGAAATGCCAGCGGACCTCGTCATCGGTCACGTCGACGGTGAGCGAGGAAAACAGCACGGCGAGGATCATGAACATGATCGCGAGGCCCCAGAGCAGCGGGCGGCCGGGTGCCGGCGGATCGAGGTAGCCGGCCGCCGCGCAGACGATGGCCGAGACCGGCAACACCGCCAGCATCGAGGTGCCGATCTGGGTGTGATGGTAGCGAGACGTCATGGTTGCCCTCCGTTGGGGAACTTTTCCCCGATGGCCGTCTGGTCGTTGGTCGCCGGAGGGCGGCAGGCCGGTTCGGGCGGGATGGCAGACCTGCGATCGCAACATTGATCGAAATCAAAGCTCGGCTCGCCGAGCCGCGCCATAAAGGTCCAGTGTGGCAACCTATCGCAACCGCGCCGTTCGATCGCGACCTGGAGCTCGCCGTCATTGACGGCGAGGGGCCGCATCCCCTGGTTTTTCCCTGCCGCCGCATCCTGCACGGCTGGATGAAGGCGCAAACCCTGGAGCGCCTCGACGTGCGCCCGACCCATTGGCGCCCGTGGAGCGACGGATCTGCGGTCTGACGCTTCCCCTTTCCCCGCTCGTTCCTTGCGGACACGCGCGTTGCCGCGGCGCGCCGCCCGCGCTTGACTCTGCGTAACCCGCCGGTTACTTAATTTGTAACATCTTGGTTACGCATGACATGACGACGCCACGATCGAGCGCCCTCCCGCGGCAACGCGAAGCCGTCTTCCGTGCCATCGCGGATCCGACGCGGCGAGAAATCCTCGGGCTGCTGCGGCACGGCCGGCGCACGGTCGGCGAGATCGCGGGCAAATTCTCCACCAGCCGGCCCGCGATCTCGCGGCATCTGCGCGTGCTGCGGTCCGCCGGCCTCGTGGTGGCGCGGCGCGACGGCACGGCGCGCATCTGCGAGTTGAACGCGACCCCGCTGCGCGCGGTCGACGACTGGCTTGGCGACTATCAGGCGTTCTGGCGCGAGAGCCTGCGCAAGCTCAAACGCTACGTCGAGGAGAACCCGGAGGAAAAATCATGACCCCCGCGCAAGTCGCCGGCGACGACACCATCATCGAGCAGATTTGCGTCAATGCGCCGGCCGCGCGCGTGTTCGCGGCCCTCGTCGATCCGCAGCAGCGCCTCCAGTGGTGGGGCGGCGCAGGCATGTTTCGCAGCACGCACATGGAGTCCGACCTGCGCGTCGGGGGCCAATGGCTGCAAAGCGGCACCGGCCGAGACGGCGGGCCGTTCAGCCTGCGCGGCGAGTACCGCATCATCGAGCGGCCGCGCACCCTCGCCTTCACGTGGCTGCCGTCCTGGCAGGCCGACGCGGAAGCGTCGCTCGTGCGCTTCGATCTCGATGAACGCGACGGCGTCACCACGGTGCGCGTCACCCATGCGCGGCTCACCCCCGCGGGCAAGCAGGCGCATCGCGGCTGGCCGCAGATCCTCGGCTGGCTCAAAGCCTATGCGGAGCGGCCGATTCTTTGAGCGTGATCTTATCCGAAAACCGGCACCCACCCCGGATCACGTCCGGGGCAGGCTTTTTCGGGATCATGCTTTACACCCGCAACCGCGCCTTGATCGGCGCGCGCTGGCCCTCGGGCTCGTCGCGGAAGTGCGGCAGTGCGTCGAGCTCGTCGAGATCCTCGATGCGGCCGTACTTCTCGCGGTACTCGACGATCTCCTGCGCCCGCGCGGCGCCGATGCCTTCCACGGCACGCAGCTCCTCGACATTGGCGTGGTTGACATCGACCTGCTCGGGCGCCGGCGCGATCGGCGGCGCCTCCTCGCCGGCGATGCGCAGCACGAGATGCGTCTTCACCTCGTCGAGCTCGCCCCACGGCATGTCGCCCATGTGCGGCACGCGCTCGAGCTCCTCGAGGCTCGTGAATGGCCCGTGCTTGTCGCGGAAGCGGACGATCTCGAGCGCGCGCGACTTGCCGATCCCGCGCACGGCCTTGAGCTGATCCGCGGTCGCGCTGTTGACGTCGACCTTGTCGTGTGCTTCTTTTGTTCTCTTTGGTTGCGGCATCGCGTGGACCTCCTGTGCAGTACAACGCGACAACGCAGCCCCGGCGGCGATTGATCCGTGGGTAATTAAGTAGCGATAGACAGGACTGGCCAAAAGGGGTTTTGGCAGAACGAAGCCAAGGCGGAATCCCCAATGATTTCAGTGAGCACAGGTTGCTCGTTTGCCGCCGCGAATTTTGGCGGAACGAACCCAGCTCGAAATCGGTAACGATTTCAGTGTCATCGGAACCGAGTCTCATGCGGCACTGCAGCCAAGGCGCCAGGCCAGCCCCCGCCTAATAGATCGCGTCATGTTCCCGATCATCGACAGCGCGCCGCGCGCCACCAACCCGCTTGTCACCTACGCGCTGATCCTCATCAACACGCTCGTCTTTCTGTGGCTGTGTAGCTTGCCGGCGGACGCGCTCAACGACGTCACGCTCGAATACGCGCTGGTGCCGCTGCGCTATTCCGACCCGGCGGCCGCGCGGGCCGCGGGGCTCGACCCGAACGACTGGTGGCCGATCATCACCAACACGTTCATGCACGGCGGCTGGCTGCACCTCATCTTCAACATGTGAGTCACGGGATTGAGAAAGCCCGGCGGTTGCGCTTGAACATCGGCGCATATCCTTGTCGGCGAACCGGTATCCACTTCGCCGGGATATGCGCTAACCTCTTCGCCCTCACCTCCGGAGATAATTCCCATGGCGCAATCGGCCTTCTCGTTTCCCAAGCAATGGGAGGATTGGGCGAGCTGGGGATTGGGCATCTGGCTCGTGCTGTCGCCCTGGACCTTCTTCTTCGACCTGGAGACCCGGGCGACCGAGAACGCGGTCGCGATCGGCGCCCTGATCCTCGTCGCCGAGGTGGTCGAGCTGTCGATCTTTCGCGACTGGGAAGAGTGGATCAACGTGGCCGCCGGTGCCTGGCTCGCGGTCTCGCCCTGGGTGCTCGGCATCGCGAGCGTCGCGGCGCGCTGGAACTTCGTGGTCGTCGGGTTCCTGGTGGTGGTGCTCGCCCTGTATGAGCTGCGCGAGATGCGTCAGCCATCTTCACGATGAGGTGATCTGGCTGCCTGCGACGGCGCGACACTGGCAAAACGCGACCAGCGGCCTATATCAGGTTGGAAGCCGGACGTGCCCCCCATGCCCCCCCTCCCCAAACGTCCGGTGGAAGAATAACCCCGGTGCGTCCCCACCGGGGTTATTCATTTTTGCTTCACCGGCATCGGTTTGGCTTGCGAGGGATATTCGAGCGCGTTCAGTCGCCGGCGGGAATCGCATATACGCGGCGGTGGGTGGGCTTGATGCGCCCTCCGGGGTGGGTATGAACGCTATCAATCTATCGGCCTGGCACGTCAAATCGGCCCATGTCCGCGCTTGAACCCGCCGACATGGCGGTGGCGACCGCGCTGTGGCGCGCCTCCTACCCGCCCGGCGTGCCGTCGAGCATCGACCCCGACACCTTCCCGTCGCTGCACGCGCTCCTGCTCGCCTCGTGCCGGCAATATGCCGGGCATGCGGCCTTCGATTTCCTCGGCGCCACCCTGAGCTATGCGGAATGGGACCGCGCCAGCGCGGCCTTCGCCGGGTTCCTGATCGAGCGGCTTTGCCGCAAGCCGGGCGACCGCGTCGCCATCATGCTGCCGAACGCGCTCGCCTATCCGGTCGCCTTCCTCGGCACCCTGCGCGCCGGGCTCACGGTCGTCGGCGTCAATCCGCTCTACACGCCGCGCGAGCTCGCCTACCAGCTCACCGACTGCGGCGCGACCACGATCGTGATCATGGAGAACTTCGCCCACAAGCTCGCGTCGGTGATCGCCGAGACGCCGATCGAGCACGTCGTCGTGGCGCGGCTCGGCGACCTCGTGGCGCCGCTCAAGCGCTGGGCCTTCAACTTCGCCAATACGTGGCTGCGCCATGCCGTGCCGGCCTGGCGGTTCGAGCGCTTCACCATGCTGCAGGACGCCTGCGGCCACGCACCTGAGCACCCGTTGCCGGACGCCGCCGCGACCCCGGCGGCACCGGCGCTGCTGCAATACACCGGCGGCACGACCGGCGTCGCCAAGGGCGCCATGCTGTCGCACCGCAACCTCGTCGCCAACACGCTGCAATGCGCGGCCTGGATCGGCACGCATGCGACGCCCGGCGTCGAGCGCGTGCTCACCCCGCTGCCGCTCTATCATATCTTCTCGCTCACCGCGAACATGCTCACCTTCGCGTCGATCGGCGGCATGAACGTGCTGGTGCCCGACCCGCGCGACATCCGCCGCCTGATCGCGACCATGCGGCGCACGCGCGTCACCGCGATTTCGGGCGTGAACACGCTGTTCAATGCGCTGGTCAACGCGAAGGAGTTCACGACGCTCGATTTCAGCGCGCTCAGATTCGCGATCGGCGGCGGCGCCGCGGTGCAGAGCGCCGTCGCCGAGCGCTGGCGCGCCGTCACCGGCACCGCCCTGGTCGAGGGCTATGGCCTGACCGAAGCCTCCCCGGTCGTCTGCATCAACCCGCTGGCGCAACCGAACAACGGCACCGTCGGGCTGCCGGTGCCCTCGACCGAGATCTCGATCCGCGACGACCAGGGCCGCGCCGTCGCGCTCGGCGAGATGGGCGAGGTGTGGGTGCGCGGCCCGCAGGTCATGCAAGGCTATTGGGGCCGGCCCGACGAGACGCACCGCACGCTCGCGGCCGGCGGCTGGCTCCTCACCGGCGACCTCGGCACGGTCGATCCGCAGGGCTTCGTCAAGCTGCTCGACCGCAAGAAGGACATGATCATCGTCTCGGGCTTCAAGGTGTTTCCTAACGAGGTCGAGGACGTGGTCGCGCAGCACCCGGGCGTGCTCGAAGCCGCCGTGATCGGCGTGCCCGATGCGCGCACCGGCCAGCTCGTCAAGCTGTTCGTGGTGCGGCGCGATCCGAACCTCACCGAAGCCGCGCTCCGCGCCTACGCCCGGGAAAATCTCACCGGCTACAAGATCCCGCGCGTGATCGAATTTCGCGACTCCCTGCCGAAGAGCAATATCGGCAAGATCCTGCGCAAGGAGCTGCACTGACGGGCTGGTTAGTTTAGAGCATGATCCCGAAAATTGGGCAGATCCGCACCACGAGCGCACCGACCCAGACGAGAAACGCCAGCGTCAGTGTGAGCAGGACCGCGGCGGAGCCCAGATCCTTGACCACCTTGATGGCTTGGCTGTGCTCCGGCGTCACATGGTCGGAGAGCTTCTCCACCGCGGTATTGAGCAGCTCGACCACGATCAGCAGCAGCAGCGAACCGACCAGCGCGAGCCACCACGCGATGGTCGCGGCGACGAGGAAGCTCGCCGGCAGCCCGATCGCGAGGGCGACGACCTCCTCCTGCACCGCGGCCTCGTGCCGCATCGCCCAGCGGAGTCCGTTGATCGAGTTGATCAGCGCTTTCCACAGCCGGAGCGATCGTCGGCCCGAGACAGCGCGCCCATTGCCCACGGTCGCGGGCAATTCGGTCACGACATCTGCCTCCATTTGCGGCTTCATCCCAGCGCCTGCTTCACCCGCTCCGGCGTCATCGGCGTATGCCGCAACCGCACGCCCGTCAACTCCGCGACCGCGTTGGCGATCGCCGGCGCGACCAGCGGCGTCGCCATCTGGCCGACCCCGGTCGGATGGTTGTCGGTGGCGATCAGCTCGACATGGGTCTGCGGCACCTCGTTGATGCGCGGCACGTGGTAGTCGTAGAAGCCCGACTGCGCGACCACGCCATCCTCGGTCGTGATGCGCTCGAATAGTGCAAACCCGGTGCCGTAGATGATGCTGCTTTCGGTCTGCGCCACGATGTTGTCGGGCTGCACCGCGATGCCCGGATCGAGCGCCGTCCACACGTTCGGCACGCGCAGCGCGCCGGTCGTGCGCTCGACCCCGACCTCGGCGACGAGCGCGATCTGCGTGCCCGAATAGTTCATGTAGGCAAAGCCGAGCGCGCTGCCGTCGCGCTTCTTGCCCCAGTCGGCCATCCGCTTCACGGCCGCGATGATGGCGACCGCGCGCGGGTTGCCCTTGACCAGATCACGACGGAAATCGGCCGGATCGACGCCGCGTTTGCGCGCAAGCTCGTCCATGAACGACTCGATCGCGAAGATGTTGGTGAGATGCGCGATCCCGCGCAGGCTCGATGTGCGCAGCCCGGTCTCCTGCGGCACGCCTTCGCCGAGCCGGTTGGGAATGTCGTAGTAGGGCGCGTCGAGGCCGTTGAACGCGATGCCGTCGCGCCCCTTCTGGCGAGCGAAGCGCACCGGGTCCTGGAACGCCGTCACCTCGTCGCACGCCTTGCGATGGTGGAACGCGATCAGCTTGCCGGACGCATCGAACCCGGCGCGCAAGAAATGCGCCGACAAAGGATTGAAGCGCCCGTTGTGGATGTCGTCCTCGCGCGTCCACATCATCTTGACGGGTTTCTTCACCGCATTCGACAGCACGACCGCATCATGGACGTATTCCTCGTCGCGGTGCCCGCGCCGGCCGAAGCCGCCGCCCATCAACATGTCGTGGTACGTGATCTTGTCGGGCTTGATCCCGAGCGCATTCGCCGCGACCGTCACGGCGATCGTCTTCGATTGCACGCCGCACCAGACTTCGCAGGCGCTGCCGTCGGCCGAGACCGATGCGACCGCGTTCAGCGGCTCCATCTGGGCATGGTAGACGAGGTCGTTCTGGTAATCGGCCTCGACGATCGTCGCCGCCGTCTGCAGCGCCGCCGGGGCGTCGCCCTGCTTCGCCCACAGCTTGGTCGGCAGCGACATGTCGCGCGCCGCCGCCGCGAAGGCGGGCAGCGCCCTCTCGCTGTCGAAGCCCCAGCCCTTGCCGTTGCGCGTCCACGCGACCTTGAGCGCGTCCTTGGCGTCGAACGCCGCCCACGGCGTCTCGGCGACCACGCCGACGCCGTAGGGCAGCGCCACGACGCGCACGACGCCGGCGATCGCCTTGGCCTTGGCGTCATCGATCTTGTCGGGCGCCGCACCCTCAACGGGTGCGCGCAGCACCGCGCCGTAGAGCATGCCGGGCACCTGCACGTCGATGGCGTATTGCGCGGTGCCGTTGATCTTGCCAGGCATGTCGACGCGCACGACGTCGCGGCCGATCAGCCGGAACCTGGCGGGCGACTTGAGCTCGCTCTCCGCCACCTGCGGCGCCTGGGCGGGGATCTCCGCGAAGGCCGCGATCTCGCCGAAACTCAGGCGACGGCCGGTTAGCGCATGCACCACGACATTCGGCTCGGTCGAAACCTCGGCGAGCGGAACGTTCCAGTGGCGCGCGGCATTCGCCAGCAATACTTTGCGGACCTGGGCGCCGAATTGGCGCAGCTCCTTGAAGTACGACGTCACGGCATTGCTGCCCGCCGTGTACATGTAGCCAAATCCCGGATTTTTGTAGAGCTCGTCGTTCGGCGGCGCGACGATGACGCGCACCTTCGCCCAGTCGGCGTCGAGCTCCTCGGCGAGAATGAGCGGCAGCGAGGTCAACGACCCCTGCCCCATCTCGGCGGCCGGCGACATGATCGCGACTGTATCGTCGGTCGAGATCGTCACCCACGGGCTGACCGCCACGTCGGTGCGGGCGGCCGCGCCCGCGCGCAGCCCGGACGAGACCGCAAACGTCAGTCCGGCGGCGCCGACCATGAAGTGGCGGCGCGTGATGTCGAGGTTGCGAAGGGCGGGTGTCATGGTCAGGCCTCCTTCGCGGCGCGCTCGATGGCGCGCACGATGCGTGGATAGGTGCCGCAGCGACAGATGTTCGTGCTCATGTGCTCGACGATCTGCGCGCGGTCGGGCCGCGGATTTTGCGCCAGCAGATCGGCCGCGCTCATGATCTGGCCGGACTGGCAATAGCCGCATTGCGGCACCCGCTCGGCGAGCCAGGCTTTCTGCACCGGGTGCGATGCATCGGCCGACAGCCCCTCGATCGTCGTCACCTTGCGGCCGGCGACCTCGCCGACCTGGGTCAGGCACGAAAATGTGCGCTTGCCGTCGAGGTGGACCATGCAGGCGCCGCACAGGCCCGTGCCGCAGCCGAACTTGGTGCCGGTGAGCTTGAGCTCCTCGCGGATGACCCACAGGAGCGGTGTCGCCCGCGGCGCCTCCGAATGTGCCGACTTCCCGTTGATCTGGAAATTTATCGCCATGCGGACCTCCCGGGTGTTGCTCGTGCGGTGCGTGCCGTCGCCAAGGCGCGCCCTTCGCGGCGCAGTCTACTCGCCGGGCGAGAGGCTGTCGAAGGCCGTCGCGCTCGGCATGTCAGTCCAACGGACGGCCGGGTTGGATCGCCGGCGAATTCGCCCCATAGTTCGGGCAGAACAAGACAGAACGCCTTTGGGGGCGCCCGCCATGACCATCCGCGCATGGATCACCGCACTCGTCTGCTGTCTTGCGGCGCTCGGCGGCGGGCACGCGGATGCGCAGTCGTACCCGACGCGGGTGATCCGCATCATCGTGCCGTTCCCACCCGGCGGGCCGACCGACGTGGCGGCGCGGATGATCGTCCAGCCGCTGTCCGAGGCGCTGGGACAGAGCATCATCGTCGAGAACCAGGGCGGCGCCGGCGGCCGCACCGGGTCGCGCTATGTCGCACGCGCGGCCTCCGACGGTTACACGCTGCTGATGGGGGGCACCAACCTCAATGCGATCATCCCGGCGATCTACAAGAACCTCGACTACGATCCGGTAAAATCGTTCGTTTCCGTCGCGTCGATCGCGAGCGACTCGATGGTGATGGTGGTCAATCCGTCGGTGCCCGCGACATCGGTCGCCGAGCTCGTCGCCTACGCCAAGGTGCATCCGGGCAAGCTCAAATACGGCTCGGCGCCGGGCATCGCATCGCATCTCGCGTCCGAGCAGCTCAAGTTCCGTGCCGGCATCGACGTCCCGTTCATTCCCTATCGCGGTGGCGCGCCCGCCATCTCTGACCTGCTCGGCGGGCAGATCGACATGCTCTTCAACAACAAGTCGGTATTGCTGACGCTGATCCAGGCCCACAAGCTGCGGCCGCTCGCCGTGACGGCGGAAAAGCGTTGGGCCGAATTGCCCGATGTCCCGACCATGCAGGAAAGCGGCTTCCCCGGCTTTCCGCGCGATATCGTCTATGGCCTGCTCGCGCCCGCCGGCACGCCGGATGCCGTCGTCGCCAAGCTCAATGCGGCGGTCAATCAGGCGCTGCAGTCGCCGGCGCTGCGCGCCAACCTCGCCAAGCTCGGCATCGAGGCGCGCGCGCAGACGCCGCAGGCGTTCGGCGCCGGGATGTTGGACGACATGAACAAATACGACGAGATCGTCCGCCTGACCGGCATCAAGGTTGACTAGGTGGACGTCGCGCACAGCCGCATGGCGGGAGGAATCGATGAGATCGTGGGCATTGGTCGTCGGCAGCCTTTTTCTCACTCTGGGCTGGCCTCATGCGGGAAGCGCACAGGATTGGCCGACCCGTACGGTGACCGTGGTCGTTCCGCTTCCTGCCGGAACATCGGTCGACAGCATAGCGCGATTGGTCATGCAGCAGGTTGGGCAGCAAGTCGGGCAGAGCTTCATCGTCGAGAATCGCCCGGGCGCTGGTGGCACGCTGGGCACGAGCTTCGTCGCCAAAGCATCGCCGGATGGACATACGCTCCTCGTCTACGGCGCGGCCGCATCGGCCGCCGCGCTGTATGCCAAGCTGCCCTATGACACCCTCGCCGACATCACGCCGATCATTCCGCTCGGGCAGCAGCCGCTCGTCGTCGTCGCCCCGCCGGGCCGGTTCAAGGACCTGGCAGATCTCATCGCCCAGGCCAAAGCCCGACCGGGCGCGCTGAACTTCTCGACGCCGGGCGTGGGCTCGGCCGCCCATCTCGGCGCGGCGAAGCTCATGCTGAGCGCAGGGTTCGACGCCCAGCACGTGCCGTTCCGCGGCGATTACGTGGTCGAGGTGGTCGCCGGCAGGATCGACTTCAGCGTCGCGCCGGTCGGGACGGTTATCAGCCTTGTCCGCGACGGCAAGCTTGCTGTGCTCGCGGTCGGCGCGGCGAAGCGGTCGTTCGCGCTGCCGCAGGTACCGACGCTGCTTGAGGCAGGACTGAAGGATGATGCGATCTATCCGTTCTATATTCCGGCTTTCGCGCCGGCCAGGACGCCAGTCCCGATCCTCGACAAGCTCCACGCCGAGGTGCAGGCCGCCCTCGCCGTCCCGCTGGTGCATGAGCGCGCCATGAACCTCGGATTCGAGCCGATGCCGATGAGCCGCGCGGAGATGCAGGAATTCTTTCGGCGCGACGTCGCCGTCAACGCGGCGCTGGTCGAGGCCGCGAAGATCCCGAAGCAGCAGTGAGCGCTACTCGGCCGGTGCTGGCCCCAACGTCGAAGACGCGCCACTCATTTGCTCGATTTGATCATTATCGAGTCTGGCCCATCTCGGAACTCAGGGTCCGATAGCGGCCTGATATTGCTTCGATGCGTCTGCGTCGGTTTAGGCCGTGGGTGCACTAATTTCGAAATCTCGAGGAGGTTCGAATATGCGTTTCATTGCCACGATCATTGCAGCGCAAGTTCTGGCTACCGTTGCAACTGCTCAAACCCCATCCGATAAAGCTGTATCCATCCTCAATGAGGTTTGTGTTGCGCCGACTTCTTCGGAGGAGCGGATGGCGGCCGGCAAAAAGACTGCTCTTAGAGAAAATTGGAAGCTGATTAGAGCGGAAGCTACACCAATGCCTTTCTTGCACAATGAGAACGGCCCAAAAATCTCTTTCACGAGCGTTTGGGAATTCAATTTGCCGGGAGGATCGCCGGCTCGATTGTATGTTTCGGTTCTGCGTCGGGAGACGCCAGAATTTAAATATACAGGTTGCCTTATTCGGCCCACGGCTGATCTAGAAGGCGATGACCTCACTCAATCTATTGATCGTCAATTCGGATCATCTGTAACAAAGGACATATCTGGAAGATTTAAGGACGAGAAGAGGTGGTTTTTCACAGCCGAAAAGTCGAGAGGGAATTGTGGAAAGCAAATCATAATGTTCCTGCACCAGTTGACAGAACGCGGCAAACCGAAAGAATTGATGTTCACTGACGACGTTTACCCCAGCGATTGGCCCGCGGTTGAATTGACAAGGTGCCCAAACTAGCGACGTGCTTACACGCAGCACGTTAAGCGGCACTTCGCCGCGGAAATACCGAGCTGTGACATGCCTGCTCCCGGCCCATCTCGGACCCTTCGCGGATGTCCGCTCTTCCATCGCTTCCAGGGGTGAAGCGGACCTCAACCGTCGCGGTCCAAGAACCTCGCTACTCCGCCGCAACGCTCTGCCGATAGCGGGCCGGGACCGGCAGGTTGAACACCCGCGCGGCATTGAGGCCGAGGATGTTGCGCCGCGCGCGCTCGTCGAGGAACGGCAGGTCGAACACCTTGGCGGGCA
>DATBZM010000255.1:0-6907 GCA_036513175.1 Xanthobacteraceae bacterium
ACCGCGCGCGCGATGGCGACGCGCTGCAGCTGGCCGCCCGAGAGCTGGTGCGGCCAGCGCTCGGCGTAGCCCGGAAGCTGCACCAGCGCGAGCGCGCGGGCGACGCGGGCGCGGACCTCGTCCGCCTTCGTCTTGCGCGCGCGCAGCCCGTAGGCGATGTTGTCGCCGACCGTGAGATGGGGAAACACCGCGTAGTTCTGAAACACCATGCCGGTGTTGCGGCGGTGCGGCGGCAGCGTGTCGATGCGCGTTGCGCCGAACAGGATGCGGCCGGCGTCGAGCTCGCAGAAGCCCGCCACCATGCGCAACAGCGTGGTCTTGCCGCAGCCGGACGGCCCGAGCAGGGTAAAGAACTCGCCGTCGCGCACGCTGAGCGAGACATGATCGACCGCGCGCACGCCGGCGAAACTGCGCGCGACGCCCTCGATGGTGATCGCGGTCAGGCGAGGCTCCGTTCACATTTTCCCGGCGTCATGGCCGGCCTTGTGCCGGCCATCCACGTCTTGCTTGCTGATGCGCCGCAAGAAAGGCGTGGATGCCCGCATGCGCGGGCATGACGGCGATCCTAGCGCGTGCGGCGGATGATGTCCTGGATCCGCTTCGCGGTCTCGGCGTGCGTCTTTACCCACGCGTCCTCGTCGTAGTCGAGGATCTTCAGGCTCGACAGCTGCGCCATGCCGCCGGGCAGCTTGGAGAGATCGATGTCCTGGCGGGCCGGCCGGCGGAACGCGAAGCCCAGGATCGCCTCGTCCTCGTCCCGGCGCGTCGCGAAGTCGACGAATTTCTTCGCCGCGTCCGGGTTCGGCCCGCCCTTGATGACGGCGACGCCTTCCATCTGCGCCATTGTGCCGTCCTTCGGATAGATCACCCGCACGGGCGCGCCGTTCTTCGCCCACAGATAGCCGGCGTATTCGAGCGAGATGCCGAGCGGAAACTCGCCGTTGCCGACGCCCTGGAAGACGAGGCTCGAGCGGTTGAGCACTTTTGTGTTGGCGAGCAGCTGCGCGACCTTCTCCCAGCCTTTGTCGCCACCGCCCCACAGCTCGGCCAGCATGGTGAGCGTCGAGAACGCGGAGCCCGAGTTTGCCGGGTCCGTGAAGGCGATCATGCCCTTCCACTTCGGGTCGAGCAGATCCTCCCAGCTCGTCGGACCCGCGTCCGCCGGGATCGCCTTGGTGTTCTGCAGGATCACGAGCAGGTGCAAATTGGTGCCGATCCAGGCGTCGTCGGGGTCGCGAAACTGGGCCGGCGTCGCCGCCTTGTTTGCCGACGCATAGGGCGCGAGCAGCGCCTTGTTGGCGCGCAGCAGCGCGCGGCTCACGCCGATCACCACGTCGCCGAGCGGATGCTCGCGCTCGGACGATATGCGGCGAAACACCACGCCCGACCCCGCCTCCACGGGCTCGACCCCGATGCCGGTCTCCTTGGTGAAGGCATCGAACATGAAATGGTTGAGGTTCGATTCATTCGATGTGTAGACGACGAGCTTGCCCTGCGCCGCCGCGGGAGTCGCGGCAAGTGCGATGGCGGCGAGGCAGAAAAGAAAAATGCGATGGGGAGACATGTTACCTCCGCGATGGCGAGGGAAGCGGAGGCGAAACGGTATACGAAACTCTCCATCGCGTCATGCCCGCGAATGCGGGCATCCACGTCTTCCCTGCGGCGATTCAGCAAGCAAAACGTGGATGGCCGCGTTCGCGGCCATGACGGTCCAATTTATTCCCCCAGCACCCTTGCCGCCGCCGCAACGCCGCTGCCCGCGTCCGGCGCCCGTCCGAGATCGCGCAAGGTGCATTCGAGAAAATGCAGGTCGGCCAAAACATCCGCGGGCCCGACCGCGCCCATGGTGCCGATGCGGATGACGCGATTGTCGAGCTTGGTGCGCTGGCTCACGATCACGGTGCGATAGCGCTCGTACATGTGCCGCACGATGGTGCCGCCGTCGAGCCCGTCGGGCACGCGCCCGACCGTCACGGTCGCGGAAAAATTGCCCGCCGGAAACATCGGCAAGCCGAGCGCGACGAAGCCCGCGCGCAGCGCGGCGGCGAGCCGCGCGTGGCGCGCCAGCACGGCGGTCGCGCCCTCCTCCTCGATCATCCGCAGCGCCTCGCGCAATCCTGCGATCAGCGACACCGGCGGCGTGAACGGCGTCTCGTTCTTCGCGAGCGAGCTTTTCGCGCGACGAAAATCGAGCAAAAAGCGTGGCACGCCGTGCGCCGCCTCGATAACCCGCATTGCCTTGGCACTCACCGCCGCGGCCGCGAGGCCAGGCGGGCACATCAGCGACTTCTGCGACGCCGTGACCACCACGTCGGCGCCCCAGTCGTCCATGCGCATCGCGATGCCGCCGACGCCGGAGACCGAGTCGACCACCAAGAGCGTGTCCGAGCCGCGTAGCACCGCGCCGATCGCCGCGAGATCGGCGACGACGCCGGTCGCGCTTTCGTTGTGCACGACGACGACCGCGCGAAAAGCCTTCGCGGCGACGCGCGCCGCGATCTCGCCCGCATCGGGTGCCTGCCCCCACGGCGCCGCCATGCGCTCGACCGTCACGGGCAGCGTCGTGGCGATCGAGGTGAAGCGTTCGCCGAACTGCCCGTTCTCGACCACCAGCACCGCATCGCCGGCCGAGAGCACATTGACCAGCGCCGCCTCCATGCCGCCGGTGCCCGACGTGCCGAGCAGGAAGACATCGCCGGCAGTGCCGATGAGCGCGCGCAGGCCTTGCGTCACCTCGGCGAGCAAGGCGCGGAATTCCGGCCCGCGGTGCGAGATCATCGGCAGCGCGCAGGCAGCGCGCACGCGGTCAGGCACCGCGGCGGGGCCGGGCATGCGCAGGCGATAGTCGGGCGGGATGGGGTTGTTGGTCATGCGCGGCGTTTCAGCAGGTTTCGCCGCGCGAGGCAATCAAGGCTGCGGTCGATTGCGCGCTCACCTTGCCACGGAGACGCCAAGAATCGATGCAATTTTTGGTAGCGTCGCGCCACATCGAGGAGACCGCCCCATGCCCTTTATCAAGCTCACCCACATGGTTGGAGCCGCCAAAAAGGACCTTTACGTCAACTCGGATCAGATCGTGCGCATCAACGACCCGATCGGGCCATCGGCCGGCTACCAGGCCAGCCTGCTCCTGGCCAGCGGCTCTCAGGATGTGCTCGAGACGGTGGATCAAGTGATGGCGCTGATCCAGGGCGCGAAGACCGCCGGAGGCTGAGCACGACCGCGAAAAGTGTGAATCGCTGTTCGGAAAAGATCATGCTCGAACGATGACCTCAAGCGTGATGACGATGCGAGGAAGAGCATTTTCAGGAAAAGTGGCCACCGGTTTTCCGTAGAAAATGCGACCAAATATCGAATCGCCCCGGCCGGCGCGAGCTGCGCCCGGCGCGCGCATGGCGGCGAGCGCGCCCGCGCACCATTTGCGTCTCGACGTGCAATCTGTCACCATACAACTGCGCCGCTCGGGGCGGCGCGGACGGGTTTCGCGGCGTCGCCATCACGCCCACACTTCTTCATCCAAGGGAGGCACAAGATGGCGCTGTCGGACATGCAGCAAAACATCAAGCACGTTGTCCACCTGATGCTGGAAAACCGAGGCTTCGACCACGTCCTCGGCTGGTTGTACGACCGCGGCAATCCGCCCAAGGTGAACATCCCGTCGCTGCGCTCGGGCGAGCAGCCATTTTACGGCGTCCCACAGGACAACAATGGAAACCCGACGCTGTGGTTTCCTGACGACCCGAGCTTCTATCAAAACGGCCCCTACCAAGGCACGCAGCAATGCGTCCAGAAAGGGCTGGGGGGATACTGCTACATGCCGGCGGCGGATCCCGGAGAGGGATGGGACGATGTCACGCAGCAGATCTTTGGGCCCTATAGCCAGATGGATCTGCCGGCCGCGAAGCTCATGCGCGGCTTCTACCTGAACTACGTCGCCGAGGGGATCGGGCCCGGCTCGGACCAGGACATCCTCGCCACCGGCACGCCGCAGGACCTCCCGGTCATCAACGGCCTTGCCGCGGCCTATGCGGTCTCGGACACGTGGTTCGCCTCCGCCCCGACCGAGACCAACCCGAACCGCGCCTTCAGCCTCGCCGGCACCTCCGACTTCCGCAAGAACAACCTCAGCTTCAACGGCGTCCCCTACGCCGGCCTGCGCACGATCTTCGGCGTGCTCAACGACACCAACAACTCGTGGAAGCTCTACGCGGACAATACGTGGATCGACGGCCTCTACTTCACTCAGTACATGTTCCCGGAGGGCATGGGCCAAGGGACGTTCGGATCCATAACGGACTTCACCAATGACGTATTGAGCGGCACGCTCCCGGTCTTCAGCTATCTCGAGCCCACCTTCGCGGTCGAAACGGTATGGAACCCGCTCGGCAACGACTATCACCCACCCGGAAGCGTCTACGACGGAGAAACCTTCCTCAGCTACATCTACAATACCCTCATGGCCAATCTCGACGTGTTCGCCCAGACGTTGCTGATCGTGACGTTCGACGAGCACGGCGGCACGCTCGATCACGTGGTGCCGCCGGACGCCGTGCCGCCTGACGAGCTGGATCCCCCGTACATTTTCGGGCGCTACGGGGTGCGCGTGCCCACGCTCCTGATCTCGCCGTGGGTGCCGCCCGGCTGCGTCTTCCGGGCAGGCTACTTCCCGGGGAGCGACGGGGGAACGCCGTTCGACCACACCTCGGTGCTCGCCACGCTCTGCAAGTGGTTGAAAATCCCCTATCAGAAGTCCACCGACGTCGGCTGGCTTCGGCACAGGACGGCGAGCGCGCCCACGTTCGAAGGGGTGATCACCAGCAATTACAACAGCAACCTGCTCGCCGGCGTGAGCCCCTACGATTGCTCCGTTCTCACCGCGGCCGACAGCGTCGCGGGGCTCGCGCCCGCGCAGGTGGAGGCGCTCATCGTGCGCGTCACCAACTTTCGCCGGGGCGATCCACGCCTGGCCGCCCATGTTGCCGAGGTCAGGGCGACGTGCCGGAGGAAGGAGGACGTCGGCAGGCTGCTCATGCGGCTGCGCCGGCAGTACGGCTCGGTGCGGCGCGATCGAACCTGATCGCGGCGCCTGCGCAACGCCGCTTGCCCCAGCGGCTGCGCTCTGCCCCCGCTCTTGTGGGGGAGAGCCGGAGAGGGGGAAGCCGCGAGCACTGAACAAGCGGCTTCCCCCTCCCCGCCCTCCCCCGCAAGCGGGGGAGGGGGACGAACGAACAGAGCCGTGCTCGGGGCCGCGGCCGCCCTACGCCCGCTTCCTTTGCTCTGCCGCGGCCGGCGCGAGCTGCGCGCTCAGCGCGCGCATGTCGGCGAGCGCCTCGAGCCGCTCGATCGTGTCGGCGAGCACCGTCGCGCGCGAAGCGGGCAGCACGCGGGCAATGCAGTTGGCGAACTTCTCGCGCAGCCGCTCGGTCGGCAGCGGATTGGCGCTGGTGCGCCCCAGCGCCTCGTCGATCCTGCCGGACACGACCTTGCCGTCGTGAGTCGTCACGGTCACCTCGGCGCCGAGATGATTGTCGGCGGGAAACTGCCCGTCCGTGTAGGCGGCGGCGTGGACGCGCGGCAAAATCGCACGCACCGCCGGATCGTTGAAGGCCTCGCCCTCGAAGTGCTCGATGCGGATCGTGCGGTCGACGAGCGCGCGCGCGACGCAGTACTGCACGCTGAATTTCGCCGCGAGCCCGCTGTCGGGATCCGGCCGGTTGGTGTGCTCGAGGCGGCGCGCATGCGTCCAGCAGTCGATGCGCGCGACCTGGTCGGGGCGCAGGTCGTGCGCCAGCACGAGATCGAGCATGACGTCGAGCGCCGGATGGGTGCTGCCGCAGCAGGGATACTGCTTGACCGCGATGCCCGGCGTCACGATGTCGAACGGCGCGCCCCAACCCTCGAGCATCCGCGCCGTGTCGTAGGTGCCGGGCCCGTTGAAAACGTCGAGAAAGCCCTGGTTGTGCTCGAATGCGCCCGCGTTGGCGGTGAAGTCCTTGGCGGCGAGCAGCGCCGCGAACAGGCCGCTGCGCGCGCAATGGCCGACATGCAGCGGCTTCGTCATGGTGCCGAAGTTCGCCTTGAGGCCGCAGGCGAGCGAGGACGCGAGCGCGAGCGCTGTCGCGGTGCGTGCCGCGTCGAGGCGCATGAGATGGCAGGCCGCCGCCGCCGCGCCATGGACGCCGAGCGTCGCGGTCGCGTGCCAGCCCTTGGTGTAGTGGTGGAAGTTGACCCCGCGCGCGAGCTTGCACTCGGTCTCGAAGCCCGCCACGTAGGCCGCGATGAAGGCGCGGCCGTCGAGAAGCCGCTCGTCCGCGAGCGCGAACAGCGCCGGCAGGATCGGCGCCGACGGATGCCCGCCGAGCGTATTGTTGCAGTCGTCGAAGTCGAGCGCATGCGCGGCGGTGCCGTTGATCAGCGCTGCATCGAGCGCGCTCGCGCGCTCCGCGGTGCCGAACACGCGGCTCGCGCCGGTGCCGCCCGCCGCCACGACCTCGCCGACGATGCGCGCGCACGGCTCGACGCTGCCCGCGACCGTGACGCCGACGGTGTCGAGAATCCCGACCTTGGCCCAATGCACTGCGTCCGCCGGCAGATCCTCGAACCGCAGCGCGGCGGATCGGCGGGCCAGTTCATGCGCGAGCTGCATGTGTGTTCTCCATCAAATTGCACTGCGCCTGCGCCCTCTCCCCCGCTTGCGGGGGAGAGTTGGAGAGGGGGAAGCCGCTTGCTCGGTGCTCGCGGCTTCCCCCTCCCCACCCTCCCCTGCAGGGCAGGGCTATCGCAGATGAGCAAAGAGTTCGAAGAAGAACTCTTTTTTCCAAGCGGCAAGCTTCATCTTGCGGGCGACGGAGCGATTATCGGGATGCGCGCGCAAGATGTCGAGCGCAACGCGGCGCAGGACGGCAAG